>CANIID010000177.1 GCA_947467315.1 Betaproteobacteria bacterium
CGGTGTATCGGCACGCCCGCCGCGCGCGCCTTGATATCCATCAACGCCATTTCCGCTGCGCTCAAAATCGAGTTCCATACCAGGCCGCCCACCGCATGCGGAAATACCGTGAGCAGCGGCAAGGCTTCATCGATGGCCTTGCCCACGATTATTTCCGCGAGGCGCTTGCAGTTGAGCATCTGGTTTTCTTCCCAGCCGCCGGAGAGTGAGGCTTCGCCCCAACCGGCGAGCCCGTCATCGGTTTCGATCTTTATGAAAAACCAGTTGGTTTTTTCGGAGACATTCACGGCATAGGGCGTAACTATTTGTATTTTCATGGATTTTCAGCAAACTATTGGAGAGGAAAGGTACTGCGACGCAAACGCGTGCAACATCGTCTATATTACCCGTGTCCTGCCGCGCTTATCGCTGACGAAAATTCAAGAGCCACACCATGCCCGATTACACCCTACGCGTAAACGGCGTGTCACGCACCGTGCGCACCGACGCCGACACGCCGCTGCTCTACGTACTGCGCAATGATCTTGAAATGAACGGCGCGAAATTCGGCTGCGGCCTCGCGCAGTGTGGCGCCTGCACCGTGCATATCGATGGCCGTGCGGCGCGCTCGTGCGTGACGCCGGTGTCGTCGCTCGCGGGCAAAAACGTCACCACGCTCGAAGGCATCGGCACGCTCGACAAACTGCATCCGCTGCAAAAAGCGTTTCTCGATGAGCAGGCAGCGCAATGCGGCTACTGCACCAACGGCATGATCATGTCGGCCAAGGCCTTGCTCGATGCCAACCCGAAGCCCACCGAGGCGCAAATCAAAACCGCGCTCGCGGGCAATCTGTGCCGCTGCGGATCGCACAATCGCATCGTGCGCGCGGTGCAACGTGCGGCCAGTGCAGCCAACGTAGCGAAGGGAGCGTAATCATGACCACCACCACACTCTCGCGTCGCAAATTTCTCAAGCAAAGCGGTGTCATCGTGGCTTCGTTCAGTCTTGCCGGTCCGGCGGCGATTGCACAACAAGCCCGAGCGCCCCTGCCCGGCGGCCTGAACAACAACCGCATGCTCGACGGCTGGATACGCATCAACGCTAACGGCCGCGTCACCATCCACACCGGCAAGTGTGAAATCGGTCAGGGCATTTTGACCGCGCTGGCGCAGATCGCCGCCGACGAACTGGATGTCGCTTACGAGCGCATCGACATGGTGTCCGCTGATACCGCGCGCACGCCCGACGAAGGTATGACCGCCGGCAGCCTGTCGGTAGAAGGCAGCGGCACGGCATTGCGGTTTGCCTGCGCCGAGGTGCGTGGCATGCTGCTCGCCGCCGCCGCACAAAAGTTGAATATCGCGGTCGATAAACTCAGTGTGGCCGATGGCGCGATCAGCGCGAGCCCCACGCGGCTCACCTATTGGGATCTCGCCAAAGATTTGAACCTCAAGCGCGAAGCCACCGCCGTGGCAAAACCCAAACCGGCGTCGCAGCATAAAGTCATCGGCAAAAGCATGCCGCGCCGCGACTTTCCCGCCAAGGTTTCCGGCGGCGCGGCTTTCGTTCAGGACATGCGTCTGCCCGGCATGGTGTTCGGGCGCGTGGTGCGTCCGCCGTCGTATCGCGCGCAACTGGTGTCGGTGGATGAAGCCGCCGCCAAGGCGATGCCCGGCGTGGTGGCGGTGATGCGCGACGGCAGTTTCATTGCGGTCGCGGCAGAGCGTGAAGAGCAGGCCATCAAAGCCGCGCAGGCGCTGCGTGCCTCGGCCAAGTGGAATGAAACGCCCGACCTCTCTCCGAGCGGAGCAGCACTGTACGAGCATCTGAAAAAAATGCCCTCACGCGACTCGGTTATCAAAAGCGTCACGCCGGTCAACGCGAGCGGCGGCAAAGTCACTTCCGTTGAAGCCGAATACACGCGCCCGTTTCAGGCGCACGGGTCGATAGGCCCATCGTGCGCGGTGGCACAGTTGAAAGACGGCAAATACACCGTGTGGACACACAGCCAGGGCGTGTTCCCGCTGCGCACCGATCTTGCCAAGGCGCTCAAGACCCCCATCGCCAACGTGACGTGTACGCACGTCGAAAGCTCGGGCTGCTACGGCCATAACGGCGCGGACGACGCGGCGTGTGATGCCGCGTTACTGGCGCGCGCCACCAACGGCCGCCCGGTGAAGTTGCAATGGATGCGCGAAGACGAATTCGGCTGGGAGCCGTTCGGTTCGGCGATGGTGATCAAAATGCAGGCGCAGCTCGACGAAGCCAAAAACATCGTCAACTGGCAGCACGAAACCTGGAGCCATCCGCATTCGACGCGGCCGACCAGCAACCCGGCGGGCAGCTTCGTGCTCGGCGGCTGGCATCTGGCCGATCCCGTACCCGCTGCCGTACCCAACAATTCGCCGCAGCCTTCGGGCGCGGCGGATCGCAACGCGGTGCCGCTGTATGATTTTCCGCGCCAGAATATTTTGCTGCATTACCTCACCGACATGCCGGTACGCACCTCGGCGTTGCGCACGCTGGGCGCGTACGCGAACGTGTTCGCGCTGGAATCGTTCATCGATGAAGCCGCGCTGGCGGCAGGCGTTGATCCGGTGGAATTCCGTCTGCGCCACATGAAAAACCCGCGCGCGCGCGCCGTGATCGAACTCGCCGCGCAGAAATCCAACTGGAAGCCCAACAGCAAAGGAAACGGCGCAGGTAACGAAAGTAAGGGCAGAGGCATCGCCTTCGCGCAATACAAAAACCTCGCGTGTTACTGCGCGGTGGTGGCGGATGTCACGGTGGATCGCGCCGGCAACGTGAAAGTCACGCGTGCGGTGTCCACCGTGGATGCCGGACTCGCGGTCAACCCCGACGGCATCATCAACCAGATCGAAGGCGGCATCATTCAATCGGCAAGCTGGACGCTGAAAGAACAAGTGAAGTTCGACCGTCAACGCATCACCACGCGCTCGTGGGCGGATTACCCCATCTTCACCTTCAACGACGTGCCGGCGGTGGAGGTGCATATCATCAACATGCCCAATGAACGCTCGCTCGGCGTCGGCGAAGGTTCGCAAGGCCCCACCGTCGCCGCCATCGCCAATGCGATTGCCAACGCCACCGGTAAACGCGCGCGCGATCTGCCGTTCACGGCGGAAAAGATTCGCCAGCTAACGGCGTAGCACTGCCGCATAAATTATTCAATAAAAACATACACTTACGATCTATGACGCGATTTTTGTTACTGGTCGCCGGTGCGGCCACGCTGACGCTTGCCCTGGTCAGCACACCAAGCACACACGCACAGGACAACAAGGCGTCGCCCCGCGAGCGCGCGGGCGCCGTGGTGTTTGGCCAACATTGCTCCACCTGTCACGGGGTGCGCCTGATAAAACAAGACGCGGCGTTTGACCTCGCCGCTGCAGTGAAGGAGATGCCCGAAGAACGTTTTATACGCGGCGCAAAAACCGCGCGCGGCTCCATGCCCTCGTTCGCCAGCGCGTTGAAAGACGCGGAACTCGCCGATGTCTACGCCTACGTCAAGCGTGGGCACACGCCCGATCTGGACGACGTGCCCATGGAAAGCAACCACTGAAACACTTCGCGGCCATCGTTGGCACGGCCGCCGTCGCGCTCTATGGCGCGGCGTACGCCTATGGCTATTGGCATGCCACCACCCACGCCACGCTGGCGGTGCAACTGGCGTACCGCGTGGATACCGGCGTAATTAACCAGATGCGCAACGGGCAAATTGAATTTCTCGACACCGACGGCGGCGTGCTCGCGCGCGCCAGCATCGACACCCGGCAAAACGTGGTGTGGCTCGCGCACCCCGATCACGGCCAATGCGGCCCGGGATTAAAGGGCGACGAGTACCAGCAGTGCATCCAATCGCAGACCGAGTGGATACCGCAGTGGGCGCGCAGCGTGCGCCACGCCAACATCACATTGGAGCGTTGCAGCCTCGCGCGCCGCCACGTCAACATCGACAGCCGCCGCGATGCCCTGGCGCTGTGGTGGCTGCCGCTGTCGCGCATCAGCGGCAAGCCGTTTACGCGCTACAGCGCGACGATTGCGGTGGATAACCGGGGGTGCTGAGCGCTACGGCGCTCTGCGTTACTGCGGCACAATCCCAATCCGCGCCGTCAGCTCCTTATTCATCGCCATTTCCTCGGCAACCGTACGCCCAAGTTCCTGCGGTGTGGAGCCGATGCCATCCAGCCCCTGCTCATCCAACCGCCGCCGCACCGACGGGTCTTTCATCGCTGCCGCTACATCGTCGCGCATGCGCTGCACGATGGCGGGCGGCGTGCCCGCCGGGAACCACAAGCCGTACCAACTCACGAATTTGAAACCCTTGAGACCCGCTTCGTCGAGCGTGGGCACGGTGGGTAATTTCTCCCAGCGTTTTTCGCCGGTGATGCCGAGCACCTGCAGGCGCCCGGTGCCGATCAGCCCTGTCGCCGCGATAGCCGCCGGGAAGCCCACGTCGATTTGGCCGCTGATGATGTCGGTAATCATCGCGGGGATGCCGGTGTAGGGCACGTGGGTCATTTTGATTTTGGCGGCGCTTAAAAAAAGCTCGGCGGCCAGATGCCCGACGCTGCCGATGCCCGGCGAGCCGAAATTCAGTTTGCCGGGGCTGGCTTGCGCCAGTGCAATCAGCTCCTTCATCGATTTCGCCGGCAGCCGGGGATTGACCAGCAGCGCGTAGCCGACGTTCTTTGCCACCAGCGTGACGGGGATCAAATCACGCTGCGGGTCATAAGGTAGCTGTTTGTAAAAGTAGGGCAGGCCGGCATAGGCCGCCGTGTGCAGCAGCACGGTGTAACCATCGGGCGGGGCCTTGGCCACGATCGCCGCACCGATGACGCCACCGCCGCCGCCGCGATTGTCGAAGACAAAGTTTTGTCCCCAGCCTGCCGTTACTTTGTCGGCAATGATGCGCGCGACGGCATCGGGCGGGCCGCCGGCGGCGTAGGGGATGACCATGCGTACTGGTTTGGTGGGGTAACGCTCAGCAGCTTGTGCGAGTGCGGCGCCGGTCAGCATCAGTGCGAACGCGCAGGCGATTCGGCTGGATAAAAAACGTTTCATCGTGATGCGGCCTCCTTGTTGCTGCTGCAATCAAATCTCCGTCATTCCCGCAAAGACGGGAATCCATACGATGCTGGAACACGACACTGAGTTATGGATTCCCGCCTGCGCGGGAATGACAGCTCTGAATTTTTACGGCTACGGCGATATTAAATATCGTTTAAAAACATATACTTATAACACACCCGACACCCCACCATCCACATGAATACAAGTACCCGTGATGTAACTCGCCGCGTCCGACGCGAGAAACGCGATCACGTTGGCGACTTCTTCTGCTTCGCCCATGCGGCCCATCGGGATTGATTTGCTGTTACGCGCGTAGTGCTCTTCGACGGTGATTTTGTTGCGTGCGGCGCCCTTCTCCTGGCCTGCGGATTTTATTTTGCCGACGGCCACCGCATTGACCAGAATGTTGTCCGCCGCGACCTCCTTCGACAGGCCCTTGGTGAGCGCCAGCCCCGCCGCACGGCTCACTGTCGTCGGAAACATCGCCGCGCCCGGCTGCTTGGCGCCCACCATGTTCAGATTGATAATGCGTCCGCCGCCCTGTTTTTTCATGTGCGGAATCGCCACGCGCGCGGTGCGTATCTGCGCGAACACTTTGATGTTGATGTCGTTCTGCCACTCGTCGTCGAGCACGCTGGCGAACGCCGTCTGCCCCGAGCCGCCCGCGTTGTTGACCACCACATCAATGCGGCCAAAGTGTTTGACGGTCGCTTCGATGAACGCCTCGATCTCACCCGGTTTGCTGGCATCAGCGGTCATGCACATTACATCGCCACCCGCTGCGCGCATTTCGGCGGCGAGCTTATCCAGCACGTCCTGGCGCCGCGCGCAAAACGCCACCTTCGCGCCCTCCGCCACAAAGCGCTGCACGGTGGCGCGTCCGATGCCTTCGCTGCCGCCGGTGACCGCGACGACCTTGCCTTTGAGTCCGAGTTCCATTGCCTGCCCCTTATTGGTTGAATGCGTTGAATTAAAACGCGATTTTGACACACCCGGCGGCAGACACCGCAGCCCGGTGAAACATTTGCTTACACAGTGACGCTATCTGTTACGCCTCTGGCGTCGTCATCCGAGCCCGTCGTCCGTTATTGGAAGTGTGGATATCCACATTTAACCTGGAGGACGCGCCATGAAAGCTATCAAACTGATTGTTGCCATCACCATCGCGGCAGTGCTTTCCGGCTGCGTGGTCTATCCCATCGGCTACGGCGGTGGCGGCTACCGCGGCGGCGGCCATTATCACGGCGGCGGGCACTACCGCTAACCGACCGAGGGGCTGATGGGTGCATGCTAAACTTGCACCCATCATGAAAATACTTATCCCCGACGACTACCACGGCCTCGTGTCCCGGCTGGAATGCTTCGGCAAACTGGCCGGGCACGATGTGACCGTGCTGCGTGATGTCGCGCCCTCTTTTGAAACCCTGGTTGAAAAACTGCGTGACGCCGAAATCATCGTTGCCGTGCGCGAGCGCACCGAATTCACCCGCGCGCTGCTTGAACAACTGCCGAAGTTAAAGCTGATCGCGCAAACCGGTCGCAGCGCGCACGCCATTGATGTGAAGGCCTGCACCGAGTTGGGCATCGCCGTGTGCGCCGGCTCGCATGCATCCCCCTATACCGTCGCTGAACACACCTGGGCGCTGATCTTCGCCAGCGTGCGGCGCATCGCCGAAGACGCCGCGCTAATGCGGCAAGGCAAGTGGCGTGATTGGTTCAGCGTAAGCCTGCGCGGCAAAACCCTCGGTGTCTACGGCCTCGGCAAGATCGGCGAACCAGTCGCGGCCACGGGCGCGAGCTTCGGCATGCGCGTGCTGTGTCATGCGCGCGAGGCCACGGCGGCGCGCGCGAGAGCGCTGGGCTATGAAGTCGCCACCTCCAAGCAGGCGTTCTTCGAGCAATCCGACGTGTTAAGCGTCAACCTGCGCATGAGCGAAGCCACACGCGGCATCATCACCGCCGCCGACCTCGCGCACATGAAACCCACCGCCCTGATAGTCAACACCGCGCGTGCCGAATTGTTCGCCCCCGGCGTGCTGGTGGATGCGCTGAACAAAGGCTGCCCCGGCTTTGCCGCCACCGACGTTTACGAAAACGAACCGGTGCAAAACGGCGACCATCCGCTGCTCAAAATGCCCAATGCCATTTGCACGCCGCACAGCGCGTGGCTGGAACCGGGTACCTATGGCGCTTATTTTGGTGAGGCATTTGAGCAGGCGGCAGCGTTTGCCGCGGGCGGGGCGGTTAAGTTGTTGAATCCGGATGTGGTGCGGCGGACGTAAGTCGCATCCGCGATTTAGTTTGGCCTCACAAACTACTGCCCCCACCATCTCATGCCACTCACAGCCCGCGAACGTCAGATGCTGGAACGAGCCGAAAGTAGTGGCGCAACCGTCAATTGGGCAGCGCTCGATCGGAAATTTAATTTGACTTGTAGCCCCATCACCACCCACGGGGCTTCAATCAACATTGTGCTCGAACTCGCAGAACTAACTACTAGGCTGATCGAGAAGACAGGCAAGTCGCTCACGCTAAGCGGAATCGTACTTTTTCCAACTATTTGCGATCCAGCGATCTATACCCGCTCCGACCGACTTACGCACAAGCGGAAGGACAATGCGTACTTCGTGGCTCGGCGCATTGACTTCAAAGTTTGGAAGCGTGCACGGCATCGCAAACGCCTTGCGCTCGCGATTGAGAACTTTGAATCCAGCCTTGCGTGGATTCCCGAGCGTCACCTGCCCGCCGATGATCACGCGCTTCTTGTTGCAACGCTCCGCAAGGCGGCCGCTCGCATTAATTTGCGTCACATGGCTGCAGCAAGGCGGCGAGCGGCGGCACGTGCGGCCTAACTCAAACGATAAGTAAATTCCGCAAAATCCGTATCCATCAGAAACTCCGTGAACCCGCTAATCCCGCCCCCGGTAATCGCCGCCATCATCGGCGCGCTGATGTGGACGGTGACTCAATCACTGCCGATGGGCAAGGTCGCGTTTGATTTACAGCTACCCGCCGCGCTTCTGTTGCTTGCCGTTGGATTGCTGTTGATGCTCGCAGCAGCAGGGCAATTCATCGCAGCGAAAACCACCATCAATCCGCTGCGTCCGGCACGGGCATCTGCCCTCATCACCACCGGCGTGTTCGCGATGTCCCGCAACCCCATCTACCTTGCAGATTTATTGCTGCTCGCGGCGTGCGCGGTGTGGTTGGGCAATACGTTCAATGTCGCGCTGCTGGTTTTGTTCGTCGGGTATATCAACCGCTATCAAATCGCCCCGGAAGAACGGGCGCTCACGCAGTTGTTCGGCGCGGCTTATGAGGCGTACTGTGCGCGGGTCAGGCGTTGGCTGTAGATCAGACTGGTTTCCGCTTCGCATAAATCCCCGGCGTGGAACCCTCGAGTACCACCGCACCTACGGCCTTCCTGTAATACGCCGCCGGCCCCACGCCGCCGATGATGGCGTAGGCGTAGCCCTGCTCGCGTTGTGCGTGCAGCGTGGCGAGCAACAGCGCGCGGCCGATGCCGTGGCCGCGTTGATCTTCGGCCACCGCCGTCGGTCCGAAAAAATTCGGGCAGGTGGCGTCGTAGCAGGCGAAGCCCACAATGGTTTGTTCACGCAGCGCGATAAAACACGTGACCGGCGATAATGAAAACGCAGTCTTGGTTTCAGCCACCCACGAGGCAAAGCCCGCGCGCACCCACGCCAGCGTTTTCCGTTTGTCGCCGCTCACCGCGCGGCGGATCATTGCGCCGCCACGCGCGGCCGCCACCAGCGCCGGCATCAAGGGCGGCAAATCGTAGAGTTTGACCAGCATGTCGGGCATGAAGCGGCGTCTCGTGCAAATTTAATAGGGAGATGTCAGTATACGTTGTGCTTGCTTTTTGCGACGTGGGCGATGCGGGCGATTGCCCTCGAACACCAAACAATTATTATTTAAAAACATATACTTAACTATATAACAGAAAAAATCATGAGGCCCTTTATTGCCGCCGGTGTGCTGCTGGCTTGCGGTGCGGCATCCGCACAGCAAACCCACCCATGCGCCGCGCCGGCCATCAAGCAGGCGCGAGCGCTGCTGCTGTTTCATCACGGCGTGGATGTGAATCTCAGTGTGGACGACACGGTGAAGATGATGCCGCCGGTGCGCAACCCCGCCGACCCGCAGCAACTGCTGGATGTTCTGGAAGTGAATGGGCACGTCTACCGCACCCGTTATCGCATGCGCTTGATTTACAAACGGCCCGTCAGCAGCTGCTCGCTGATGGGGCAGGAAGTGCTGGAGAGTTCAAGCCGATGACCACGCGTCTTTACACGGCCATCATCGCTCTGCTGCTGGCCGGCTGCGCCACCCTGCGCACGGACATCACGCCGGTGCGCAACGCGTGGCTGGGCGCAAGTTATGAAGAAGTCGTCACGCGCTGGGGCACGCCGGTGCGCAGCACGTCATTCGACGATGGTCGGCTGATTTACACCTGGTTCTCGGAAGCTTCGTCTTCACGCGCTTCGATGCGGCCCTCTTTCGGCATCTCCGTTGGCAGCGGCATGGGGGTGGGCATCGGGATCGGTATGCCTTCCGGCGCGAGCAGCGAGTCGTATGTCACGTGTGAACGCACGTTGATTTTCAAAGACAGGCGCGTGGTCGATCAAACGTGGTTGGGGTCGGCGGATTTTTGTGCGACGTTCCGGCGGCAGTGACGCCATCGCCAACTCATATTTTATTGTTTAATTTCATATACTTACACCATGAACGACTCTGCAAGCTCACAGCGCATCGCGGGAACGACACTCGCTGTCAGTCTGCTGCTTGCCGCGAACACGGCCTGGTCACAACGCGACGCCGCGACGGACTATCCCACGCACCCGATCCGCATGCTCGCCGGATTTTCCGCGGGCGGCGGTTCGGATTTCGCGGCGCGCATCGTTGGCGCGAAGCTGCAGGAAATTCTCGGCCAGACGGTGGTGGTCGACAACCGCACCGGCGCCAACGGCGCTATCGCCGCAGAGATCACCGCGCGTGCGCCCGCCGATGGCTACACGCTGATGATGTTGGCGGTGGCGCAAGCCATCGGCGCCGCGCACGGCATGAAGCTGCCATACGATTTGCTGCGCGATTTCGTTGCGGTGAGCCAGGCGACGCAGCAACCGTATCTGCTGGTGATCACGCCGTCGCTGCCGGCGCGCACGGTGGCCGATTTCGTCGCACTCGCAAAAACCAAAGCAGGCCAACTGAGTTTCGCCTCCACCGGCATCGGCGGCTCGAACCATCTCGCCACTGAATTATTCAACCGCGCCGCCGGCATTCGCATGCTGCATGTGCCCTACAAGGGGCCGACGCCCGCGCTGGCCGACGTGATGAGCGGGCAAGTGCAGTTCATGGTGTCGAGCATACAGACCAGCCTGCCGCTGGCGCGCGGCGGCAGGCTGCGCGCGCTGGCCGTCACCTCGTCCAAACGCTCCGCCGCCGCAGCGGAGATTCCCACGGCTGCCGAAACACTGCCGGGCTTTGAAGCCATCGGCTGGTATGGCGTACTCGCGCCCGCAGGCACGCCGCCGCGCATCGTCGACAAGCTCGGCGCAGCCATCGCGCAAGGCATGCAATCAGCGGAGGTAAAAGCCCGCGTCGCGGGCGACGGCTCGGAGGCGGTCGGTAGCCTGCCGCGCGATTTCGACCGCTTCCTGCGCAGCGAAATGATACGATTCACCAAAGTCATCAAAGACGCCGGAATACGCACCAGCGAGTAGTGCTACGTGACAGTCCATCAGGGAACATCACGGAATATCTCGGGTCGAATTTCTGTTGACTGTATTAGTACTGCTCACCCGCACGGAGGAGGTCAATATGACACAAATCGCCGCATTACCCGGTTCTGGCAAGCGCAGCATCGACGTTGCGCAACGTAACGCCCCATCGTCCGCCCGGCGCGGTTGGGCGCCATGGCTTGCGCTCGTCGTTTCCGCCATTGCAGCGGTGTTTGTCGTCCCCGTTGCGCTGGCCGCCACGCCGGCGGCAGGGGACGCCTATGTGTATCGCCTGGTGAACGGCTACAACGGCGAAACCGTCGGGAAGGTTCGCCACGAAATTACCGGGGCGAGTACGGCGCAGGGCGTGGTGGCTACCGTCACCTCGGACACCCCCTCACTCGGACCGGAGCGCACTGAAATCTATACTACCGACGGCCAGTGGTTGCGCCGTCCGCTTGACAATCACGGTATCAACGTCGATTACGAGTTCGCACCCGCGCTCCCCACGCAGAAAAGCGGCACGACGCGCGTCAACGCGAAGGTGCCGTCCGAGAACGCCAGCCGCAGCGTGCGCATCGACAGCCAGGTGCTGGGCAATGAACGCATCCGCGTTCCGGCCGGAGAATTCGACACCATCAAAATCCAACGCATCATTTATGCCGGCGACAGGGATTATATAAAAGGCGAAACGCGCATTAACGAAACCAAATGGTACTCGCCCACGATCGGTCGCACCGTGCGTTCCGAAACCCGGTCAGGCTGGCGGCAACTCAGTTGCAGCGCGCGCAGTGGCACCTGTGACTTTCGCGGTGACTGGCATGTGCTAGAACTGACCGAGGCGCCGGCCACGAAGGCGGCGCGTTAAGTTTTCACTTACGGCGACGCGCGGCTCACCTGCTGCGCGATCTTTGTCCACTTGACGACTTCCGCGCGCAGATA
>CANIID010000178.1 GCA_947467315.1 Betaproteobacteria bacterium
AAGGCCGGTGTGCCGGTGGCATTGTGCGGTGAGATGGCTGGTGATGCGTCGCTGACGCGCTTGTTGCTGGCCTTGGGGCTACGAAATTTCTCGATGCATTCGGCGCACGTTCTGGATGTGAAGGAAAGAATTCTGGGCGCCGACGCCAGCGCGCTGAAACCTTTCGCGAGCAAAATGCTGCGTGCCAGTGACCCGGATCGCCTGCACACCTTGCTGCGGAAGCTGAATGAGGTTTGCTGATGTTGCGCGAGGTCGTCAACGTGCATCAGCAGGACGCTCCGTTGCGGCGGCGCTGGTTTTGCGATGACTATTTCGATATTTTTGTGTGGGAAAGACTGGAATCCGGCCGTGCCATCGTTGGATTGCAGTTGTGTTATGACAAGGCGCAGCACGAACGCGTGCTGAGTTGGCGTGAATCCACTGGCTATGCGCATCTTGGCATCGATGGCGGTGAGCCGGGTCCCGCCACCAACATGTCTCCGATCATGGTCGCCGACGGCGTGTTACCGCTGCCCGACGTGCTGAAAAAATTCGACGCCTGCGCGGTCGGCCTCGATACGCGCATCCGTGACTTTATCCGCGAAAAATTGCTGAAATACGGTCTGGAGCAGAATGAAACTTGACAGGCGAAGGAGCGGGGGGTAAGGTAAGTATCTGTTTTTACGCGCCGATTTGATGTCAGATTGCGGGCGCGCAATAAATCCGGCTAAAGAGATGGTGGCAGCAGGTTCAGGCCACAAGACTCAACCCGGTGATTGCGCAAACGCACGACGATTCAGTGCGGTGTGCAATGTTCACCGGGTTTTTGTTTTTATGGATGCCACCGAAGCAACTTCCGCCCCAGCCAGTGTAGGTGTGGTGATACCGCAGCGCGCGGCTTTTCGCGAGCCGCTGCCGCTCAAGTGCGGCCGTGCCATCGCCAACTACGAACTCGCCTACGAAACCTACGGCACGCTCAACGCCGCGCGTTCGAACGCGGTGCTGGTGTGCCATGCGCTGAACGCGTCGCATCACGCGGCGGGTGTGTATGCGGACGAACCCAGCAACGTCGGCTGGTGGGACAACATGATAGGCCCCGACAAGCCGCTCGATACCAATCGTTTTTTCGTAGTGGGCGTGAACAATCTGGGCGGCTGTCACGGCTCCACCGGGCCGTTGTCGATCAACCCGGACACGGGCGCGCCGTGGGGTGCGGCCTTTCCGTTGGTCACGGTCGAAGATTGGGTGAGCGCGCAAGCGCGCCTGGCCGATCACCTTGGGATCCAGAAATTTGCCGCGGTGATGGGCGGCAGCCTCGGTGCCATGCAGTGTTTGCAGTGGGCGATTGCCTACCCGCAACGCACGCGTTACGCGCTGGTGATTGCCTGCGCGCCCAATCTCTCGGCGCAGAACATCGCCTTCAATGAAGTGGCGCGACAGGCGATACTCACCGATCCGGATTTTCACGGCGGTGATTATTATGCGCAGGGTGTGCAGCCGCGGCGCGGCTTGCGCGTGGCGCGCATGGTCGGACACATTACCTACCTGTCCGACGACGAGATGGCGAACAAATTCGGTCGTACCCTCAAACATGGGCGCGTGAATTACTCGTTTGATACCGAGTTTGAAATCGAATCCTATTTGCGCTACCAGGCCGACAAGTTTTCCGGCTACTTCGATGCGAATACCTATCTGCGCATTACCAAGGCGCTGGATTATTTTGACCCTGCCTTCGATCACGCGGGCGATTTGACCAAGGCACTGGCCCCGGCGACCGCGGGCTTCCTCGTGGTGTCGTTCACCACCGACTGGCGGTTTTCCCCGGAACGCTCGCGTGAAATCGTGCATGCCTTGTTGAAAAACAAGCGTGACGTGACGTACGCCGAAATCGACGCGCCGCACGGCCACGATGCCTTTCTGCTCGACGATGCGCGTTATCACAAGCTGGTGGCGGCGTATTTCGACCGTGTATTTGACGTCATTGCCGGAGGCGCCGCATGAACGGCATCAGCATCGACCGCGCCGACTTTGCCGCGATCGCGCAATGGGTGAATCCCGGCGCGCGCGTTCTCGATCTGGGTTGCGGCGATGGCGCGTTGTTCAAGTATCTCCAGCGTGATCGCGACATTTCCGGCTACGGCGTGGAGCTCGATGACGCGAATGTGTTGGCGTGTGTTAAAAACGGCGTCAACGTGGTGCAGCGTAACCTGGAAGAAGGGCTGCGCGAGTTTGAAGACCAATCCTTCGATTACGTGATTTTGTCGCAGACGCTGCAAGCCATGCGTAATGGAGAGCGCATCATCAAGGAAATGCTACGCGTGGGGCGCGAAGGCATCGTCACGTTCCCCAATTTCGGCTACTGGCGCAACCGCCTGCACGTGCTGCGCGGACACATGCCGGTGTCGGAGCATTTGCCCTATCAGTGGTTCGATACGCCGAACATACACTTATGTACGCTGGACGATTTCGAGCGCTTCTGCGGTGAGCGCCAGATACGCATTCTGGAACGCAAGGTGTTGACCGAAGGCGCGTCAGTCACGGTGATGCCCAATCTGCGCGGCGCGCTGGCGATCTATCACTTTGGGCCGGGCTGAGCTTCCGCATGGGCCGGTGGTACGTCAGAGAGCTTCGTCACGGCGCGGATCAGCATCAATCCGGGAATGGCGATTACGGTACACAGCGCGAAAAACGCCGGCCAGCCCATCGTTAGCGCCAGCCATCCGGTGGGGGCGGACAACAGCACCCGCGGCACGCCCATCAGGCTCGACAGCAAGGCGTATTGCGTAGCGGTGAAACGGCGGTTGGTGAGCGCGCCCATGAATCCGACGAAGGCCGCCGTGCCGAGTCCGCCGGTGAAATTCTCAATTGCAATCACCGCTGCCAGCGCGAGGTTGTCGTGCCCGATGTAGGCAAGCGCCACAAACCCCAGCGTGGATAACATTTGCCCCAGGCCGAATGCCCACAGCGCGCGGCGCATGCCGATGCGCATGATGAGGATGCCGCCGATGGTGCCGCCGGCGATGGTGGCCCAGAAGCCGAACAGTTTGACCACCGCGCCAATTTCGGTTTTGCTGTAACCGAGTTCGAGATAAAACGGCGTGGTCATGGCCGAGGCCATGGTGTCGCCGATCTTGTAGAGCAGAATAAAGGCGAGCGCCAGCCACGCGCCTTCGCGCTCGATGTAATCGCGTAACGGCAGAATAAACGCCTCGGTCAGCGTGGTGGGGGCGCCTTTGACCAGTACGGGTTCCGGCGCGTAAAACGTGACGATAACGCAGGCCGCCATGCAGGCCGCCATGAGTTGATACATGAACGCAAACGAGGTGTGATCTGCGATGATTAACCCGCCGCCGCCCGCGAGCAGCATGCCGATGCGGTAGCCATTCACATACAGCGCCGAACCCAACCCCAGCTCGTCATCGGAGAGGCTTTCGCGACGATAGGCGTCGATCACGATATCCTGCGAGGCAGAAAAAAACGCCACGATCAGCGCGCCTGCGGAAATCCACAGCAGGTGGTCCGGCGTGGGTTGTGCCAGACTTAGCGCGCCGAGCGCCGCCGCCAGCGCCAGTTGCATGACGATCAGCCAGCCGCGCCGCCGTCCGAAGCGCGGCAGGGCGTAGCGGTCAAACAGCGGCGCCCACAGAAATTTCAGCGTGTACGGCAGACCCACCAGAGCGAACAAGCCGATATCGGTGAGATTCACGCGACCGTCCGTGAGCCAGGCCTGCAATACGGAGCCGGTGAGCAACAGCGGCAGTCCCGCCGCGAAACCCATCAGCAGCGCGATCAGCATGCGCGCGCTCAGCATGGCCAACAGGGTCTCTCGCCAGGTCAGGCGCACGGCAGGCGAGCGTGCGTTATCGCCGGTCAAAGCGTGTAGTCGTAGTCGATGGTGAGCGGCGCGTGGTCGGAGAACTTTTCGTCCTTGTAGATCGCTACGCGCTTGGCCGTGGCCGCGATGCCCGGCGTGGCGATGTGGTAATCGATGCGCCAGCCCACGTTCTTGGCGTACGCCTGTCCGCGATTCGACCACCAGGTGTATTGCTCGGGGCGGTCATCGATGCGGCGAAACACGTCCACCCATTGCAGTTCGTCGAAGACATTCGTCAGCCACTCGCGCTCTTCCGGCAGGAAGCCGGAATTCTTGCGGTTGCCGCGCCAGTTCTTGAGATCGATTTCCTTGTGCGCGATATTCCAGTCGCCGCACACCACGACTTCACGGCCGCCGGCCTTGAGTTTTTTTAGATGCGGGTAGAATTTTTCCATGAAGCGAAACTTGGCCTGCTGGCGCTCGTCACCGCTGGAACCGGACGGCAGATAAACCGAGATCACGGACAACTTATTGGATGATGTGTCGAAATCCGCGCGCACGTAGCGCCCTTCGTCGTCGAACTCTTTCACACCGAATCCGATTTGTACCGCCGACGGTTTCTGGCGGCTGTAGAGGCCGACGCCGCTGTAACCCTTTTTCTCGGCATAGTGAAAGTGTCCGTGGTAGCCGGCGGGTGCAAGCATTTCCGCAGTCATGTCGGCATGTTGTGCCTTGATTTCCTGCACGCAGAGCATGTCCGGTTTGTGCTTTGCCATCCAGGGCAGAAACCCTTTGCGTTCGGCCGAACGAATGCCATTCAGGTTGAGGGAGACGATGCGTAACATGCTTTGTGGCTCGTTCTAAGTAAGACGGATAAAGTGGCTTGTCAACGGATTGGCGGACGGTGCGCTATTGCCAGTAACGAACTGGTTTTGATACCGGCGTCGCTGCGTGGCCGTTGTTCTGTGATGTCGGGTATCATTATAATGACCGGAATCCGGGAAAATCGCCATACGCGACATACGCGGGATGATTTTCGTTGCTAACGACACGATTACGATAAGAGGTGTTCCATGAGCGCAAACCATTTCACAAGCGGCATCAGCTTGGTTGCGGTGATGTTACTGGCTGTGGGCTCCATGTCGGCGGCGCTTGCGCAAAGCAAGGGAGGCGGCAAGATCGTGTGCTGGAAAGACGCTGCGGGCAAGGTGGTCGGTTGCGGCGATACGGTGCCGCCGCAATATTTGAATAATTCGACGAAAGAGCTCGATAAAGACGGCAATACACGTAAAACCGGTGAATCCGCCGACGAGGCCGCCAAGCGTAAAGTCCGGGAACAGGAACAAAATCAGGCAAAATCGGAAGAGCAAAAACGCGTTGCGGAACAAAGGCGCCAGGATTCTGCATTGCTGAGTACCTTTACCACCGTGAAAGAAATCGATTTAAAGCGCGATCGCGAACTTCAGGCTCTCGACAACGGGATTGTGCAGCAACGCGCCGCACTGAAGTTGGCGAATGATCGTTTGGCAGATGCGGAGCAGCGCGCTGTCGCATTCGATAAAGGCAATAAGGAAAATAAACCCGCGCCATCCGGGATTAAAGATGATCTGGCTCGCGCCGAGAAGGACAAAGCGCGACTTGAGCAGGATGTCGCTGCCAAGGAAAAGGCCAAGGGGGATACCCAAACCACGTACGCTAACTATAAGAAGCGTTTCATGGAACTCAAGGGCATTTCTCCGGCACCGGAAACGCCCGCTGCTGCGAAGCCGTCGCCAGCCGCTGCGCCATCCACCCCTCCAGCATCAACCGCAGCCCCGACAGCCACAACGGCACCCGTCCCGGCGAAGAAATAATTTGCTGGTGATATAGCAGCAGGCGGCCCGACAGACAAGGTAGGCGGGCTGCTTGCGCCGCTTCGGGTGTTATCGAGTCAGCTTGCGCTTCAAAATATCGTTGACCTGCTGCGGGTTGGCTTTGCCCTTGGTGGCTTTCATCGACTGCCCGACCAGCGAGTTAAAGGCTTTTTCTTTGCCCGCCAGGTAATCGGCGACTTGCCGGGCGTTGGCTGCTATCACCGCATCGACGATTTTTTCAATCGCACTGCCATCGGATATTTGCTGTAACCCTTTGTTTTTAATAAAAATATCTACGGCGCTCTCGTCATGGTTGCCGACAGCTTCGCCTGCCCACAGCGCGTCAAAAACGTCGCGTGCGATTTTTCCGGAGACGGTGCCGTCGGCGACGCGATCGATCAAGCGGCGCAATTGTTTGCTGGTGACCTTGCTTTGGGTGATGTCGAGATTTTCGTCATTCAGCCGCGCGTTGAGGTGGCCTGCGACCCAGTTCGCGCACTGCTTGGCGACTTTGGCATCTGCATCTTGCGCGGCGGCCTCAAAGTAATCGGCTAGTTCACGGCTGCTGGTCAGAACCGCAGCATCGTACGCGCTGATACCGTAGCTCGACATAAAGCGCGATTGCTTGGCGGGGGGCAACTCCGGCAATTCGGATTGTATGGCTTGCAACATTGCTTCGCTCACAGCCAGCGGCAGCAAATCCGGATCGGGAAAATAGCGATAGTCATGCGCGTCTTCCTTCGAGCGCATTGAGCGTGTTTCATCCTTGTCGGGATCGTAGAGCCGCGTTTCCTGCACCACCCTGCCGCCGTCTTCAATGACTTCAATCTGGCGGCGGATTTCAAATTCAATGGCTTTTTCCAGGAAGCGAAATGAGTTCAGATTTTTAATCTCGCAGCGCGTGCCGAGCTTGTCCGAGCCCGCGGGGCGCACCGACACATTCGCATCGCAGCGGAACGAGCCTTCCTGCATATTGCCGTCGCAGATGCCGATCCAGCGTACCAGCGCGTGCAGCGCTTTGGCGTACGCTACTGCCTCGGCCGACGAGCGCATGTCGGGCTCGGTGACGATTTCCAGCAGCGGCGTGCCGGCGCGATTCAGATCAATGCCGGTCGCGCCCTGAAAATCCTCATGCAGCGATTTGCCGGCGTCTTCTTCGAGATGGGCGCGCGTCAACTGCACAGTTTTTTCGACATCGCCGACGTGGATGGTGAGTGAGCCACCCTCGACGATAGGCAACTCGTACTGGCTGATTTGATAGCCCTTGGGCAGATCGGGGTAAAAGTAATTCTTACGCGCGAAGATCGAACGGCGATTGATTTTTGCACCCACCGCCAGCCCGAAACGTATTGCGCGTTCGACCGCGCCTTTGTTGAGCACCGGCAACACGCCGGGCAGCGCGAGATCAACGGCGCAGGCCTGCGTATTGGGCGCCGCCCCCACCTGGGTGGACGCGCCCGAAAAAATCTTCGACATCGTGGATAGCTGCGCGTGGGTTTCGAGACCGATGACGACTTCCCATTTCATGAGGCCGCCTCCCTGATATTCTTGGGCGCTTGCGTATGCCAATCCGTCGCTAACTGATACTGATGCGCCACATTCAACATGCGCGCCTCGGAAAAATAATCGCCGATAATCTGCAGTCCGACCGGCAGTCCGTTGCTGTCGAATCCGCAGGGGATCGACATGCCCGGCAGTCCCGCCAGATTGACGGCAATGGTGTAAATGTCGGAAAGATACATCTGCACCGGATCGCCGGACTTCTCGCCGATCTTGAACGCGGTCGAAGGGGTGGTCGGGCCCATGATGACGTCGCATTGCTTGAAGGCTTCGACAAAATCCTGCGCGATCAGGCGCCGCAGTTTTTGCGCGCGCAGATAGTAGGCATCGTAGTAGCCGTGCGACAGCACGTAAGCGCCGATCAGTATGCGCCGCTTGACCTCCGCGCCGAAGCCCTCGGCGCGGGTTTTTTCGTACATCTCGGCCAGGTTGCCGTAATCCTTGGCGCGGTAGCCGTAGCGCACGCCGTCAAAGCGCGACAGATTGCTCGACGCTTCCGCCGGCGCCAGCACGTAATACACCGGCACCGACAGCGCCATGTTGGGCAGGCTGACGTCCACAATCTCGCAGCCCAGCTTCTTGTATTCGGCAACCGCGCCTTCGATGGCCTTAATCACATCAGCAGATGCGCCCGCCGCGAAAAATTCTTTCGGCAGGCCGATGCGCAGCCCCGCCAGCGGCTGGGCAAGATTGCGCCCGTAATCTTCCGGCGTGCGCTGCAGGCTGGTGGAATCGCGCGCGTCGAAACCCGCCATCACGTTCAACATCAACCCCAGGTCTTCGGCGGTGCGCGCCATCGGGCCGCCTTGGTCCAGGCTGGAGGCGAAGGCGATCATGCCGTAGCGCGACACCAGGCCGTAGGTGGGTTTTAGCCCGCAGATGCCGGTGAGCGCCGCCGGTTGGCGGATCGAGCCGCCGGTATCGGTGCCCGTGGCCGCCGGCGCGAGGCGTGCCGCGACCGCCGCCGCCGAACCGCCCGAGCTGCCGCCGGGGACGCGTTCGCGATCCCACGGATTGCGCACCGGGCCATAGAACGAGGTTTCGTTCGACGAGCCCATGGCGAACTCGTCCATATTGGTTTTGCCCAAATTGACCGCGCCGGCGGCGTTGAAGCGCTCGATCACGTGGGCGTCGTACGGCGAAACAAAATTCGACAGCATTTTCGAGCCGCAGGTGGTGAGCCAGCCCTGCGCGCAAAAAATATCTTTTTGCGCCAGCGGCACGCCGGTCAGCGTTTGCGCCTTGCCGGCGGCGCGCAGCGCGTCCGCAGCGCGCGCCTGCGCCAGGCTTTTGTCCGCATCCAGCGAAATAAAGCTATTGAGGGAGTTATTTAAGTTATTGATTCTATTGATAAAATACTTCGTCACCTCGGCACTGGAGAACTTTCCCGTGGCGAGGCCGTCAGACAATTGTTTGAGTGTGGCGTGCAGCATAGCGTGAGGGAGGGGCGCGGACTTAAGCGGAGGGGCGTAGGGTGAAAAGCGTCCCGAGCGTTGTACGCGATTCCGGTAATAGACTCTATTCAATAACCCTGGGCACAAGATACAAACCGGATTCGACTTGCGGCGCGATGGCCTGAAACTGCTCACGGAGGTTCGGTTCGGTTACCGCGTCTTCGCGCAGGCGCTGCACCACATCCTGCGCGTGAGACATGGGCGTGATGGCGCTGACATCGACCGCTTCCATTTCGCCGATCAGTTTAAAAATGCCAGCCAGTTGCGTCTGCGTGGCTTGCGCTTCGTCGTCGCTAATCGCAATGCGCGCCAGGTGCGCAACACGCTTCACATCGTCCAGTGTCAAAGCCATGGAAAGTTCCGCAAGAAAACGAAGTAATGCTGTAAAAAAACAAAGCAGCGAGCAGCACCATAGGGTATCATAATTACTCATCACGGCGAGCCATTTTCCTCAATGGAAACGCGATAGACTCACAACAGATTCCCCAATAAGAAAGACGCTATGTTTGGTTTTCTGGGCAGCTACTTTAACGACGATCTGGCGATAGATCTCGGCACCGCCAATACCCTCATATTCATGCGCGGCAAAGGCATCGTACTGGATGAACCTTCGGTCGTCGCCATCCGCCAGGAAGGCGGGCCCAATGGCAAGAAGGTGATTCAGGATGTCGGTCTGGCGGCGAAACTGATGCTCGGCCGCACGCCGGGCAACATCACCGCGATTCGTCCGATGAAAGACGGCGTGATCGCCGACTTCACCGTGACCGAGCAGATGCTGAAGCATTTCATCCGCAAGGTGCATCGCTCGCGCATCTTCCGGCCGAGTCCGCGCATCATCATTTGCGTGCCCTGCGGATCGACGCAAGTCGAGCGCCGCGCCATCCGTGAATCGGCGATGGGCGCCGGTGCATCCAAGGTCAACCTCATCGAAGAGCCAATGGCCGCGGCCATCGGCGCGGATCTGCCCGTCGGTGAAGCCACCGGCTCCATGGTGGTGGATATCGGCGGCGGCACCACTGAGGTCGGCGTGATTGCCCTGGGCGGGTTGGTGTACAAAGGTTCGGTGCGCGTCGGCGGCGACAAGTTCGATGAGGCCATCATCAATTACATACGCCGCAACTACGGCATGCTGATTGGCGAAAGCACCGCAGAACAGATCAAAAAAGAAATCGGCTCCGCGTTCCCCGGCTCGGAAGTGCGTGAAAAAGAAGTCAAGGGACGCAATCTGGCCGAAGGCATTCCGCGCAGCTTCACCATCACCAGCAACGAAATTCTCGAAGCGCTGACCGATCCGCTCAACAGCATCGTCAGCGCGGTCAAATCCGCGCTCGAACAAACACCGCCCGAGCTGGCGGCGGATATCGCTGAAAAAGGCATGGTGATTACCGGCGGCGGCGCATTGCTGCGCGATATTGACCGCTTGCTGATGGAAGAAACCGGGCTGCCGGTGGTGATCGCGGACGAGCCGCTGACGTGTGTCGTGCGAGGCTCCGGCAAGGCGCTCGAAGAACGCTACGACACCATCTTCTCCTACGATGAATAGATGTTCGTGCGCCGCCCGTCCGGGCGCATAACAGCCACGTGACAAACCGGTACGGCTGAGGGATGGAACACACACCACCGCCGTTCTTCAAAACAGGCGCCAGCCCGCTTGCTCGGCTGCTGATTTTTGCGGCGTTGTCGCTGCTGCTGCTGGTGGCCGACGGGCGCTACCAGTATCTCGAAAACCTGCGGCAGGTCGCCGCCGTGATTGTCTATCCGCTGCAACGTATCGCCGCCGCGCCCGCCAGCCTGGCCCGTCGTGCCGGTGATTTTTTTACTGGGCACGCCACCTTGCGCGAGGAAAATGCGCAACTGCGGCTGGACAATCTGACAGCCGCCGCCAAGGCGCAACAAGCCCGCGCGCTGGAATCCGAGAATGCACACTTGCGTACCTTGCTCGAAGTGCGGCAGCGGTCGCAGGATCGCGCGACGTTGGCGGAAGTGCTTTACGCCGCGCGTGATCCGTTCTCGCGGCGCATCGTGATCGACAAAGGCGCGCAGCATGAAATACGCAATGGGTTTCCGGTTATCGATGGTGCCGGTGTGGTGGGCCAGGTCACGCGCGTGTACCCGCTGCTGGCGGAAGTTACCTTGATTACCGACAAAGGGCATCTCGTGCCGGTTCTCAATGTGCGCAACGGCCTGCGTTCGGTACTCGCGGGCACGGGCGTGCAGGGATCTTTGGAATTGCAATTCGCCGCGCTCAACGCGGATGTGCAAAAAGGCGATCAGCTGGTGACCTCGGGCATCGACGGCGTGTATCCGGCGGGATTGCCGGTCGCTGAAGTGGTGGCTATCGATCACAATCCGGCGCTGCTGTTTGCGAAGGTGACCTGCCGTCCGCTGGGCATGGTGAACAGCCAAACCCGTGTGTTTGTTGTGCATGCGGCCGCGGATGTTCCGCCGCGGCCGGTGGAAGAGCCGGAGAAGTCGCCGCGCACGCGCAAAGGCGCAAAGGGGAGCAAAGGCGGATGATCAATTTATATCCCGGCACCCCGCAGGAAATTCTGCGCCCCGCCAAAACCGGTTTCATCGTGGCCACACTGGTGGCGGCGTTGCTGCTGAATCTGCTGCCCTGGGCAGGCTGGGGTTTGTGGGTGCGGCCGGATTTCGTGGCGCTGGTGCTGCTCTACTGGTGTATCGATCAGCCGCGCAAAATCGGTTTCGGCATCGCGTGGGTGCTGGGTTTGCTGATGGATGTCGCCGACGGCAGTTTGTTTGGCCAGCACGCGCTGGCGTATACCATCGTCGCCTACGCCGGCATCGTGCTGCATCGCCGCGTGCAGCGATTTTCCATGACGCCGCAGGCCTTGCACGTGGTGCCGCTGTTGCTGCTGAACGATCTGATCGTGCTGCTGATCCGTCTAGCGGCAGGCAGTGACTATCCCGGGTACTGGTATTTTTTGGGCAGTGTGATCGGCGGATTGCTGTGGCCCGCGTTGTCGTTTTTACTCAAGTTGCCGCAGCGACCGCGCTTCGATCCGGATCACCTCTGAGATGTTGTCCAATCCCGGCATCGAGTTCCGCGATGCGCAGCGCGAAAC
>CANIID010000179.1 GCA_947467315.1 Betaproteobacteria bacterium
CCGCGAAACCGGCCGCGCCCGCCCGTATCCGTGCGGAAACGCCGATGCTTCACCCGCAGCGGCGACAACTGCTCGATCATTTCCACCGGCGTCGATGAAATATTGCTCGGCCAGCTCAGCACATTCGCGCCATCACGGTCGTGCGCTGCACCGAAGCCGCCGTTCATGAAAAACAGATTGGTGAAGCTCTTGCCATTGGTCTTGACGCCCGACAAATTGATGCACCACAGCGGCGACCCCACGGTGGCCACCACCTTTTGCGGCATGGCTTTCGCCAGCGCGGTGATCACCATCATCGGCAGAAAATGCCCCATCAACGCACGCGCACCGCCTGCGGCAGGCGGCGTGGAATTGACGATCGAGCCTTCGGGCGCGGTAATGGTGATGGGCCGCAGCACGCCTTCGTTGTTGGGAATATTCGGCGACAGCACGGCCTTCACGCCGTACGAGGTGTAGGCAATGGTATACGCCAAGCACACATTGATCGAGCGCGGTACCTGTGCGGCCGAGCCGGCAAAGTCAATTTCAATGGCGTCATCTTTTACCGTCATCGCCATCTTGAGCTCGATGGGTTTTTCAAAGCCGTCGCACACCGCGCTGTGGTGATACACCCCATTCGGCACGTCACGGATCGCCGCGCGCATGGCCGCTTCGGATCGGCGATGAATTTCATCCGCCAGGTCTTCGAGCGAATTCATTTTTTGTTCAGCCAGCACCGACAACACACGCTGCTCCATCAGGTGCAGCGCGGTGAACTGTGCCCACAAGTCGCCCATCACCTGATCGGGCACGCGCACGTTCTTGCGCACAAAACGCTCGAACGTGGCATCGATCTTGCCTCGACGGATCACCTTCATCACCGGAATCTGCAGGCCTTCCTCGAACACTTCGCGTGCATCGGCCGAGCGCATTTTGCCGCCGATGTCGGGCGCGTGCGCCACTGAACCGGCAAAGCCCACCAGTTTGCGCTTCAAAAATATTGGCTTGGCGCAGGTGATGTCGGGCAGGTGCCCGGTACCGAGCCAGATATCGTTGGTAATCAGCACGTCGCCGGGTTCCAGCGTCTCCACCGGAAACTCATTCAGAAAATGTTTGATGGTGCGCGGCACCGTGCCGATGAACGACGGAATACTGTCGGTGGCCTGCGCCAGCGAGCGCCCGCGCGCATCCGTCAGCACACACGCAAAGTCATTCGATTCGCGCACGATGGTCGAGAACGAGGTGCGCACCAAAGCCGCGGCGGCTTCATCGACGATGGAGATGAGGCGCGTCCACAACATCTCCAGCGTGACAGCGTTAAATTTCATAAGCATTTGTTTCTATTGAATAATTAAAGTATTTCAGTCGCCACGGATATTCGCCGCCTTGATCACGCGATTCCACTTCACCGTTTCGCTGGCAAAAAACTTCGCCGCCACTTCGGGCGAACCACCCAGCGGCGTCACACCCATGTCTTTCCACCGCGCCTGCATCTCCGGCGCCTTCAACCACACATCAATATCGCCGTTAAGTTTGCGCACGATGTCAGCGGACGTTTTCGCCGAAGCACCGATGGTGAACCACGCCGTGGCTTCGTACTCCGGCAAACCCGTTTCGGCTATCGTCGGCACTTCGGGCATGCTGGCTGAGCGGGTGCGGCTGGTCATGCCGATGGCGCGTATTTTGCCGGCGCGCACATTCTGAATCGCCACCGGCAGGTTCTCGAACATCAAATGAATTTGCCCGCCGAGTAAATCCACCATCGCAGGCGCGCTGCCTTTGTACGGAATGTGCGTGAGGGTCACACCGGCCACCACCTTGAACAATTCCCCGATCATGTGTGTGGAAGAACCCGCGCCCGCAGTGCCGAAGTTAAGTTCACCCGGCTTCGCTTTGGCGAGCGCGATGAATTCCTTGGTGGTTCGCACCGGCAGCGACGGATGCACCACCAGGATGTTCGGCATATCGGCCAGCAGACTTACCGGCTGCAAGTCTTTCGCCGGATCGTAGGTGAGCTTCGAATAAATGCCATACGCCGCGTGAATGCCGATAGTGCCGAACATGATGGTGTAGCCGTCGGGCGCGGCGCGCGACACAAACTCCGCGCCGACATGACCGCCAGAACCCGCGCGGTTCTCCACCACCATTTGCTGGCCGTACTGCGCAGAGAGGCGCTGCGCCATCATGCGCCCCAGCACGTCCGCCACGCCGCCCGCCGGGAAGGGCACCACCAGCCGCACCACGCGATTCGGATAGGTTTGCTGTGCTGATACCGGCAAGGCCATCACGCTTGTCGCACACGCCACGCCCGCGCTGATGGCGGCCCGAACTATTTTGTTTTTCATTTTCCTTCCTCCCGAGTGACAGACGCACCGTAACGTGCGCACCGCGCGGAGTCAATACGCTAGAATCGCCGCATGAGTGCCTTGGATAAGCCCGCCCCGGTTAATGTTGCGCGTCAGCACGACGTGGCAACAGCACTGCGTGCTTTCCTTCCCGCCGCGTCGGTGCTGTTCAGTGCCGAAGACGTCAAGCCCTATGAGTGCGACGGCCTGTCGGCATTCCGTCAAATGCCGATGGTGGTGGCGCTGCCCGCAACCGAGCCCGAGGTGCAGCGCGTGCTGCAAACCTGCCATCGCATGCAGGTGCCGGTGGTACCGCGCGGCGCGGGCACGGGCTTATCGGGCGGCGCGCTGCCGCTGGGCGACGGCGTGTTGCTGTCGCTGGCAAAGCTGATGCGCATCATCGAAATCGATCCGCTCGCACGCACCGCGCGCGTGCAGCCGGGCGTGCGCAACTTGGCGATTTCCGAAGCCGCAGCCGTGCACGGCCTGTATTACGCGCCGGACCCCTCCAGCCAAATTGCGTGCTCCATCGGCGGCAATGTCGCCGAGAACTCCGGCGGCATGCATTGCCTCAAGTATGGGCTGACGGTGCATAACGTGCTGAAGTTGCGCGCTTACACCGTGGAAGGTGAATTCATTGAAATCGGCAGCGATAGTTTGGATGCCGCCGGTTATGATTTGCTCGCCCTGCTCACCGGCTCGGAAGGTTTGCTCGCGGTGATTACGGAAGTAACCGTCAAGCTATTGCCCAAGCCACAACGCGCGCAATGCGTGCTGGCGGCATTTGATGACGTTGAAAAAGCCGGTCAAGCGGTGGCGAACATCATCGCCGCCGGCATCATCCCTGCCGGGCTGGAGATGATGGACAAGATCACCACCGGTGCGGTGGAGCCCTTCGTCAATGCCGGTTATCCCCTGGACGCCGAAGCCATTTTGTTATGTGAATCCGACGGCGCCGACGAAGAAGTCGCCGACGAGATTGAACGCATGAAAGCCGTGATGCACGGCAGTGGCGCGGTTGAAGTGCGCGTGTCGCAAAGCGAAGCTGAGCGCGTGCGCTTCTGGGCCGGACGCAAAGCCGCATTCCCCGCTGCCGGGCGCGTGTCACCGGATTACTACTGCATGGACGGCACCATCCCTAAGCGCGCATTGCCGCGCGTGCTGAAGGCCATCGCCGATCTGTCGCTTGAATACAAACTGCGCTGCATGAACGTGTTTCACGCCGGCGACGGCAATCTGCATCCGTTGATTTTGTACGACGCCAATCAACCCGGCGAACTCGAACGCACCGAGGAAATGGGTGCGAAGATTTTGAAGCTATCGATCGATGTCGGTGGCACCATCACCGGCGAACACGGCGTCGGCGTGGAGAAAATCGATTCCATGTGCGATCAGTTTGCCGCACCCGAACTGGCGATGTTTCACGCGGTGAAGCGGGCGTTCGACGACACCGGTTTGCTCAACCCCGGCAAAGCCGTGCCCACGCTGCATCGCTGTGCGGAGATGGGGCGCATGCATGTGCATGCGGGGCAAGTGGCGTTTCCGGAATTGCCGCGGTTTTAGCTTTGCGCAGCAATCGCTCAATGCCCAACACATCCACAACGCCAGTACCGTCGTTCCCGCGCAGGCGAGAACCCATAACGCAGTGCCACTTGAGAGGCCCTTGCCCCCCTCCTACCTCCCCCCGCTTCGCATGGGGAGGGGATACCCGCCTGCGTGGGAATGACAGCTTTTGTTTGCAACGGGCTTCTTGCTGATGGACGCCACCATTCAGCAGCTCGCGCAAACCTTGCGTGATGCTTCCGCGAATAAAACACCGCTGCGCATCGTCGGTGGCGACACCAAGGATTTCTACGGCAACCCCTGCACCGGCGAAACGCTATCCACCCGCGCCCATCGCGGCATCGTTGAATACGAACCCACCGAGTTGGTCATCACCGCACGCGCTGGCACACCGCTGGCGGAGATTGAAGCGGCATTGAAGGACAAGGGCCAGATGCTCGCGTTCGAGCCGCCCCATTTCTCAAAAAGCCCGCCCTCTCCCCTAACCCCTCTCCCCCACCGGGGAGAGGGGAAAAGTACTCTCGGCGGCTGCATCGCCGCTGGCCTCTCCGGCCCGCGGCGCCCCTACGCGGGCGCGGTGCGTGATCTGGTACTGGGCGTGCGCATCCTCGACGGCGCGGGCGCTGATCTGCGCTTTGGCGGACAGGTGATGAAAAACGTTGCTGGTTACGATGTCTCACGCTTGATGGCGGGGGCGATGGGCACGCTCGGCGTGATTCTTGAAGTGTCGCTCAAAACCCTGCCGCTGCCCGCGACGGAATTGACCTTGCATCAACAGCACAACGAAGTCGATGCGATCCGCCTGATGAACGAGTGGGCCGGGCAACCGTTGCCGATTTCCGCCACCGCGTGGTGCGGCGGTGATTTGGGCATCCGGCTTTCGGGCGCCGCGAGCGCGGTGGAAGCTGCGCGCAAAAAACTCGGCGGCGACGTCGTTGATGCAACGCAGGCCGCAACATTCTGGCAGGGCATACGCGATCACGCCGATCCCTTTTTCGCCAAGGATGAAACGCTATGGCGGCTATCGGTGAAATCCACCGCGCCCGCGATTACGCTGCCCGGCACGCAACTGATCGAGTGGAATGGCGCGCTGCGCTGGCTGCGCACCGACGCGAGCGCCAGCGACGTGCGCGCCGCCGCGCAAGAAGCCGGCGGACATGCCACGCTGTTTCGCCACGGTAAATCCGAGGACGGCGTGTTTCATCCGCTGTCGCCCACGCTGGCCGCGATCCATCGCCGGCTTAAAAAAACCTTCGACCCCGCCGGCATTCTGAACGCGGGCCGCCTTTACCCCGGCATGTAAAAATACAATAAAAACATATACTTACATGGAAACCCGTCTCGCCGATTTCATCAAAGGCACGCCTGAAGGTACGGAGGCCGAGGGCATTCTGCGCAAGTGCGTGCACTGCGGTTTTTGCACCGCCACGTGCCCGACCTACCAATTGCTCGGCGACGAACTCGACGGCCCGCGCGGGCGCATTTATCTCATCAAGCAGGTGTTGGAAGGCACGGCGGCCACCGCAAAAACGCAACTGCATCTGGATCGCTGCCTGACGTGCCGCTCGTGTGAAACCACGTGCCCGTCGGGTGTGCAGTACGGACGCCTGCTCGACATTGGCCGTGACGTGGTGGAACAACAAGTCGGTCGCGGCGGCGCTGTCTCGTTGCAGCGCGCGGCATTGCGCAAGGTGATATCCAACCCTTCGCTGTTCGGCCCGCTGCTGAAACTCGGACAACTCGTGCGCCCGCTGCTGCCGGCGGCGCTGAAACAAAAAATACCCACGCGCACCGCGCCCGCAAAACCGTGGCCCCAACCACGGCACGCGCGCAAGATGCTGGTGCTCGAAGGCTGCGCGCAACCCAGCCTCTCCCCCGCCACCAACGCGGCAACCGCGCGCGTGCTCGACGCCATCGGCATTACCCTCGTGCGCGCACAAAAGGCCGGCTGCTGCGGCGCGGTGTCGTTTCACCTGAACGCACAAGACGAAGCCCTCACCGCGATGCGCCGCAACATCGACGCCTGGTGGGCCCACATTACACAAGGCGCGGAAAAAATTGTTATCACCGCCAGCGGCTGCGGCGTGATGGTGAAAGATTATGCCCACGCACTCGCACACGACACCGCGTACGCCGAAAAAGCCCAACGCGTTTCCGAACTCGCTTGCGACATCAGCGAAGTCATCGCCGCCGAAAAAGCCGCGCTAATAACACGCCTCACCCCTCACACCTCACGCCTCACTCAACGCGTAGCTTTCCACGCCCCCTGCACCCTGCAACACGGGCTAAAGAAAAAAGGCGCGGTCGAAGCGCTGCTCACCGAGCTGGGCTTCAACCTCACGCCGGTCGCGGACGCGCATTTGTGCTGCGGCTCTTCCGGAACGTATTCCATCCTGCAACCGGCGCTCTCCAGTCAACTGCGCGACAACAAGATTTCCGCACTCACGCAAGGTGCACCGCACGCCATCCTAACCGCCAACGTCGGCTGCCAATCTCACCTGCAAAGCGCCACAGCGCTGCCCGTACGGCACTGGATCGAAGCACTGGACGATCTGCTCAGCCGTTGATCCCCGCGCCACGCGGAGAAAAATCGTCGCACCCACTTGTACTTCCATACGGTACCTGGTACCGAACCTTAGGAAATACCTATAAGTCCTTGGGGTACTTGTACTTTTTTGTACCGAGGCGTACTATCCCCTGCAATTCGGTACGGGGAGGTACACGATGCTCAACTTCGATTCAGTCGCGGCCACAGGCAATCTGCGGGTGCAAGGCACGTCCATCCAATCGCGGCGCGCACGCTCCCGAGAAGTCGTCACGCAGGACATCCCGGTCTACCAAAGCGAGATGTGGACCGCGCTGCAACGGCAGGCGAGCAGCATCCACGAGATTTCCTACCGCGCGTGTTACAAGCCGCAACTGCCCGCGTATTTTATCGACCGCCTGACCGAGCCCGGCGACATCGTCTACGACCCGTTCAGCGGACGCGGCACCACCGCCGTTGAAGCCGCGCTGCATGGACGCAGCGTGATCGCCAACGACGTGAATCCGCTGTCGTCGATACTCACCCAGCCGCGGCTGGAGTTGCCTGATCTCGATGATATCGAAGCGCGGCTCGAATCATTGCGCTTGAAAGGCAAACAGAAAAAAGACATCGATCTCACGATGTTCTACCACCGCGACACCGAGCGCGAGTTGCTGGCCCTACGGAATTACCTGATCAAGCGCCGTGCGGACTACACCGAGGACGCCACCGACCGCTGGATACGCATGGTCGCCACCAATCGGCTCACCGGCCATTCACCGGGATTTTTTTCGGTGTACACCCTGCCGCCAAATCAAGCGACCACGCCCGAGAACCAGGTTCGCATCAACGAACGCCTGAAACAAAAACCCGAGTATCGCGACATCCGTGATTTGATTCTGCGCAAATCCAAACAGTTGCAGGGCAAACTCACGCCACAACAACGCGACAACCTGCACGCCGCCGCCGAAACCGCGACTTTCATGGAAGACAGCGCCGCCAGCACCCTGGGCATTCCGACCGAGTGCGTCAAACTCACCGTCACCTCGCCGCCCTTCCTGGATGTGGTGCAGTATGCCAAGGATAACTGGCTGCGCTGCTGGTTTAATGCGCATGACGCCGAAGATGTCGCCTCAAAAATCACCATGTGCAGCACGGTGTCGCACTGGTCCACAGCGATGCTCGAAGTGTTCCGCGAGCTGTATCGCGTGACCGTGCCCAACGGCTGGGTGGCGTTTGAAGTCGGCGAAGTACGTGGCGGCAAAATCAAGCTCGAAGAAGTGGTGGCCCCCATCGGCATCTCGGCGGGCTTTGCCTGCATGGCGGTCGCGATCAACGCGCAAAAATTCACCAAAACCGCGAACATCTGGGGCGTGTCGAACAACAGTTTGGGCACCAATACGAATCGGATTGTGTTGTTCCGCAAGCCGGTGTAACGCAAATTTAATTGCATTTTGATGGGTTACGGCCACTGGCCAGTACCCATCACAAGGAACGGTAGATTGCCTACACCATCTCGCCGAAAAACCACGACATATCCGCCGCTTGATGCAAGCCCTGCATCCGCACCTTCAATTGCGCGTATTGCTCTTCACTTAACGGATATTTGCTTGCGGTAAAACACTCGCGGACTTTTTCCTCTATCGCTTCCGGGTGAATCGGCCGGCCTTCGCTGCCCGCCACATCTTCCACGCGGCAGACAATCTCGCCATGCGTGCGCGTTTGCAAGCGCAACACCACCGGGCCGCGCGTGCCGGTTTGTGTGGCATCCACCTTCAAGGTGATCTTCCCCATGTGCGCGGCGGTCAAAGAATCGCGCGCAGCCTCCGATTGAATTTCAGCCAAGCCCAATCGGCGGCGCACCAGCGCGCAGGCTATCGAGTAGCGCAGATTAAATTGCGCCGCCACCTGCGCGTCACCGCCAGGGTCATAATCGCCGCCGACGAGGCGCTCCATGTACGGCGTGATGATGGCCTCTATCGACAGCACATCGTCGGGCTTCAAGTCGTACTGCATTACCAATTGCAGCGTGGCATCTATCGCCGTGTGATTGCAGCCGCAGCTCGGATACAGCTTGATGCTGGCTTGGTCGTTGTCGAAGCGCTTGCCGAGTTCGTGCGTGAGTTTCGCGGCATCGCCCTGCTGATACAGCGCATAAAAACCGAACTTCCCTTCGATCACATCCGGCGGCGCGGTAATGCCGCGCTGCGCCAGCAGCGCCGACTGCACGCCGGCGCGCGCGGCAAACGCCGCCAGCATGCGTTTGCTCAGAGAGGGTTGAATATTCGCCTGCTGCGTGCCACTCGCTTGCAAAAACGCCAGGCCCAGCGCGTGTTGTGTCTGTTCCACGCTCAATCCGAGCATGCGCGCACACGCAGCCGCCGCGCCAAAGCCGCCCATCGCTGCCGTGTAATGAAACCCACGATTCGGATACGCAGCCGACGCCGCAAAACGATGCGTAATATCGCAGCCCAGCACCAGCGCCGCGAGAAAGTCGCGTCCCGATGCGTGCTGCCGCTCGGCTATCGCCAACGCGGCGGGCAACACCGCGACATACGTATGCACCGCCACGCCCAAGCCTATCGAATCGTATTCAATCGCGGCAGCGGTCATACTATTGATGAATGCTGCCGAGGCTGCGGGCAACCGTCCCCCATACGCCCACACGGTGGCGTCGTCGCGTCCGCCGTCTTCCGCCAGCAGCGCGTGCGTTTCAGGACACCCCGGTGCATCGGCGCCCGCCCACGCCACCGCCAAGGTATCCAACATCAACAAGCGGGCCGTGTCGAGATTCGGCCGGGGAATTTTCTCGAACGGCGTGTCGATGGCGTGCCGTGCCAGGCGATGCGTAATGCTGGTCATGCAGGCGTACGCGCACCACGCTCAAATCCCGCCACCGCCTCCGCCACGCGCAGTTTCGCCACGTTGTTGCTATCGATCGAATGCAAAAACACGCGCGCCTCCTGCACGTATTTCGCCAGCGGCATGTCGAGCATCACGCCCATCGCGCCAAAGCATTCGGCGGCTTCTTCGGTGGCGGCGTACATGGTCTCGGACGTGAACACCTTCGCCACGGTTTGTAGCGGCAAATCCGACACGCTGCGATCCGCCACTGCTTCCGGGTGATCGGAGGCCCACGCCGCCTGCCGCACCATATTGCGCGCGACTTCAATTTTGATCGCCACGTCCGCCAGAATATTGCCGATGGCCTGATGCTGAATGATGTGCCGCGCGCCCTGCACGCGTAGCTTGGCATACGTCACCGCAGCCTCGTACGCCGCACGCGCGATGCCGATGTTCATCGCAGACATGATCGGGTTGCCCCGCCCGGCGGCAATCGCAGCAATCGCCGCAGCGCCGCCATCGCCCAGCGCATTCGCCGCGGGCACGCGGCAATCCTTGAACACCAGCTCGCTGCCGCTGCCGTGAAACCACGTCACAGCCTCGGCATTCGCTGACAAATCGCACACCGTCATGCCCGCTGTGTCAGCGGGAATCAGCAATGAAACGATCTTGTCCGCACTGGCGTTTTCTCCTGCTTGAATCGCAATCAGTTTGGCTACGGGTGCATTTTGCACGAAGCCGGTCGTGCCATTGACGATCCAGTCACCGTTGCTCTGACGCACGGCGCTCAATTGACACGTCGGCGTTTCGGTCAACTTGCGATGGTATTTCCAACCCAGTTCTGCGTCAGATACATGCATCGCAAACGCCAGATGAAAACGATCATCCGCCACGAACGCCGGCAAAAACCGCTGGCGCTGTGCAGGCGTCATCATCTGATCGAACAACAAATGCGCGAGGCGCGAGGTTTCGGCCAGCGTCACGGCAATGCCGATATCACCGACGGCCAGTTCTTCCGCCACAATGCACGACGTGAGATTGTCCGCGCCCGCGCCGCCCAGCACTTCGGACAACGCAAGGCTGCGCAGTCCCATTTGCGATGCCTGATCGAGCAAAGCCACCGGCAGCGTCTTGGCGAAATTCTGCAACCGATCGGGATGCAAAATCACCGGCTTGATTTCGCGCTCGACAAAATCACGCACCGTGTCGCGAAATTCCTGCTGTTCCGGAGTGAGGTGCAAGTTATACATGGCTGTGCCTTGGATATATCATAAGTAATTGTTTTTAAACACCAATTAATGTTTACGCACAGCCTTCATGCGCTGTACGGAATCACCCGCCAGATGCGTCCAGATCACCGCGTCGCGTTCGAGTTTATCCGCGCCCGCGTGCATCATCGCGACACCCGCGCTGGCGTGTATATCCATGTTCAGCGCGGTCACGCGTTGTAGCGCATCGGTGGCAAAGTTCTGCAACAGTATCGCGTTGTTCGCCGCATTGCCGGTTTTGGCTTCGCCTTCCGCCGCCACGCGCAGCACAAACGAACGCAGCGCCTCGGTGAGCATGTGCATCTCCGACAGTTTTAGCTGCACCGCCTGATTGTCCTTGAAGTAGCGATTTTCCGGCCAATGCGTGGCAGCATGGTGCGTCGCCATCTCCACCGCCGCATCGCAAATGCCCAGCGCATTCGCGCCCAATTCAAAATCACCGAACAAACGCGCCGGGCCGTTGCGCACGCCATGCCCGCCGTTGACTTTGCCGATCACATTGGCGTGCGGCACACGGCAGTTTTCAAAAATCAATTCGGCGTTCTGATAAAACCGCCAGCCGCTTTTGTTGAACACCTTGCCGATGCGCATGCCCGGTGTGCCCACCGGCACTGCGAACATGGTGCCGCCTTCTTTTTGCGGCACGTTCGGATTGGTGCGCGTGCCGATCAGAAACAGTCGCGCCACGCTGCCATTGGCGATAAAACATTTTTCGCCATTAAGTATCCAGTCAGCGCCCTCGCTGCTGTCTACCGGCTCGGCCTTCAAGCGCCAGCCCGCGCGCGGGTCTTCTTCGGGCGGCAAACGGTGATCGGAGCCTGAGTTCGGTTCGGTGCCCGCCTGCCCCAGCAAAAACGTTTCATCCTCGGCAAACGGCCGCACGAAACGCTCCAACTGTTGCGGCGTGCAGCCGCCTTGCAGCAAATGCGTCCACTTCCAGCACTGGCTGAACGTTTTGGCCATCGCGCTATCGCCCTTGGCCAA
>CANIID010000180.1 GCA_947467315.1 Betaproteobacteria bacterium
GCCCCAATCCGCGGGCAATGACCGATGCCTTGATTCCCATCGTCAACTGCGTTTGTATCATCGTTCGATCTTCAATACTCAACTGCGTGTAGAATTTTCCCATGCAACATTTTCTCCTAAAAACGTTGCACTTGGGTTTTGAGCGCGCCGGTATTATTTTGATGTCCTACATCGACGATTTACTCGCCCAGCGCAAGCAACGTTCCGCCATCGAAATCACCTGGGAATTGGGCTCGGCGCTCAAGCGGAAATTCGCCCGCAGCAAAAAACTGAACGCCGCCGAAACGCTGGTGCTGCGGGTATGCACGGTGGCGCACTGCGACGGCATCGAGAGCATCCTCAAATCCAAGCGCAAGAGCATACAAGCCGCCGCTGATTTCGCGCAGGCGCGCGGCCTTAAGGAAACCGCAACGATACTGGCGAATGTGCTCAAGGACAAACCTGTGCCCGGCCCCGTCAGCATGAGTACAAACGTACGCGGAAAGGAAGTTCCCATACCGGTGCCGCCCGAGATGAACAGCAAGTGGGCGGCTACCGACCTCACGCTGTCGTTCACGGACGAGAGTCTGGACGAGGCCCTGCTTGATTACGTCGCCGAGCACCGCGCCGAATTTGCGCAAGTGAAGGCGCCGTGCGAAGTGGTGAAAAAGAACGCAATGCAATCGCGCATCGTCGCGCTTGCCGCGAAAAAATCCGCACTGAAAATCGTACAGGAATTCTTTGCGCACAAGAAGCCTCGCATCCGCGCCTGCGTCAGCGAACCAGACCGCACCGGAAGCGCGGCCGACTGGCTGGAAGTGCCTGTCGTGCATCGCGCGCAACCTCCACACGTTGCGAAGAAAATCGAAAAATTGCGAATGCAGCACGGCGAGGTGGCCGATGCGCTGCTCGACATCTACGCCGTGGCGAACGGCGCGGAATTTTTCGTGACGAAGAAAGAAGCCGGATTCATCCTCCTGCCCGTCGAGGACTGGAAGGAAGGCATGAGCCGCGTTATGTCATGGGCGCGCGACGTCGATTACCAGGACGATCACGGTGCGATACCGGATTACCTCGAACACGCGATCCCGTTCGGGCTGACTCCCGGCGCTACGCATTTCTGGCTGCTCATCACGCGCGGCAAGCACGCCGGCAAGGTCATGCTGTCGGGTGATGACGTGCGCGACGACCAGCCGTGCTACGCCTTTATCGGCGAATTTTTTGCCGCGCTCCTGCTCGACATCCCCGGCACGTTTGGCAGCGGCGGTTATGTTTCCTACGAGGACGCGGATCGCGGCGAAAGTTTCTATCCGGAGGAATATCGGTTCTGAGCGGTTTCGAAGCTTGCCGTGGTGCCGTGCGTTTTTCTCACGGCGGCGCCTCCCCCGTGATCCGCCGGCTTCACGCGCCCGGCACGACCGGCGCGCGAGTTTGACAAACGCAGGCGAGGCGGGTAACGTAACACCTTGTTTTAATGCGCCGATTTGAGATCAGCTTGCGGGCGCATAATAAATCCGGCTAAAGAGAGCGTGAGGAGCAATTACTTACGACCTAAACCCGGTGCAGCGCAAGCGAACCGGGTTTTTTGTTTTTGAGGAGTGGCAATATGAGCAACGGATTCACGACCACCATTCTGCATTCCGATCTGGAAGCGCCCATTGAACACTATTCCGTACACAAGCCGATGCACACGGCGGTGGCGTATGGCTACCCCGACTCACGCGATCTGGTGAAGGTGTTCAAGGGCGAGGCCGCCGGCTACGCCTATGGCCGCCAGGGCAACCCCACCACCGCCGCGCTGGAGTCGAAGGTGAGCAAGATGGAAGACGGCATTGCTACCGCGTGTTTCAGCACCGGCATGGCCGCGATTGCGTCGATGTGTGTTGCGCTGCTGCGCGCGGGTGACCATGTGGTGTCGAGTTCTTTTTTGTTCGGCAATACCAACAGCCTGTTCGGCACCTTCAATACGCAGGGCTTCGATATCAGCTTTGTTGACCCCACCGACGTGGATAATGTCGCGCGCGCGATCAAGCCGAATACCCGCATGGTGTTCGTCGAAACCATCGCCAACCCGCGCACGCAGGTGGCCGATCTCACACGCATCGGCGCGCTGTGCGCGAAGCACAAGCTGATTTACGTGGTCGATAACACCATGACCTCGCCGTATCTGTATCGCCCCAAGCGCGATCAGGCCAGTCTGGTGATTAACTCGCTGACCAAATACATCGGCGGCCACGGCAATGCGTTGGGCGGCGCGGTCACTGACACCGGGCTGTATGACTGGACGAAATATTCCAATATTTACGATAACTACAAGAATGCCAAGCCGGCGATGTGGGGCATTCAGCAAATCCGCAAGAAAGGCTTGCGCGATGTGGGCGCGACGCTGGCGGCGGAGCCCGCGCACCGCATCGCCACTGGTGCGGAAACGCTGGCGCTGCGCATGGAAAAATCATCCGGCAACGCGCTGGCGCTGGCGCGCTTTCTCGCCGCGCATCCCAAGGTGACGAAGGTGTATTACCCCGGCCTTGAGGATCACCCGCAGCATAAGCTCGCCGGCGAATTGTTCAACCAGCGGTATGGCGCGTTGATGAGCATAGAACTCGCGGACGGCATTGATTGCTGCGACTTTCTCAACCGGCTGGAACTGGTGATTTCATCAAGTCACCTCGGCGACAATCGCACGCTGGCGATACCGATTGCACAGACGATCTATTGGGAAATGGGCGCCGCGCGCCGCGCCGAGATGGGCATCGCGGAATCGTTGATCCGGCTGTCGATCGGCATTGAGGATCAGGACGATCTGCTTGGTGATTTTCGGCAGGCGCTGGAAAAGTCGTAAGGTTGTTGATAAAAAGTCAATAAAAACAAATACTTACGATTATTCCGGCGAGGCCAATCCACTGGGTAGTTGCACCATCGTGCAGCCTCCGGCATCGCAGCGTAAATAGCTGCCGCGCTGGTACCAATCCGCCAGCACCCATCGCTCGCAGGTGTGCCCGTCGACGCAGTGTGTGTGATGCGCGGGCCGGTGCGTGTGTCCGTGTATCAGGCGCGGGTGGCCGTGGGCGCGCAACGCGGCTTCCACGGCGGCGGGCGAGACATCCATGATTGCTACGGTTTTTTCTTTTTTGACCTGTTCGCTTTGCGCGCGCATGCCCCGCATTTGATCGCGTCGCGCAGGTAGCGGCTGCGCGAGAAATTTGCGCTGGTTTTCGGTGTCGTGGGCGTAGCGGCGAAAGGTCTGGTATTCGAGGTCGTCGGTACACAGCGTGTCGCCGTGCATCAGCAGGGTGCGGGCACCGGGTAATTCAACCACCGTTGGATCGGCGATCAGGGTGGCACCACAGCGCACCGCATACGACGTGCCGATCAGCACATCGCGGTTGCCGTGCATCAGGTAGACGCGCGTGCCCCGCGCTGCGAGCGCTGCGAGCGCCTGTGCGACGGCATCGTTTAACGGCTCTTCGTGATCGTCGTCGCCGATCCAGTATTCAAACAGATCGCCGAGGATGTAAAGCGCCTCTGCCGCGGGTGCCACGTCGCGGACAAAGGTGAAGAATTGCTGGTTGATGCGCGGCCGTTCAGCCGCGAGATGCAGGTCGGAGATGAAGAGCGTGTGGCTCATCTGGAATGTAGGTCGGAACGCGCAGCGGTTCCGACAAACGGCGACCGCAAGATCACAAATGTGTCGGAACCGCTACGCGTCCCGACCTACGAGCTGACAACTCGATCCTCAATCTTGCCGTTAGATCACGGTTGCTTTTTGAATCACCACGTCGTCCATCGGCACGTCGTCGTGAAACCCCTTGCGCCCGGTTTTGACCTTGCCGATTTTGTCCACCACATCGGTACCGCCGGTGACTTTGCCGAATACGCAATAGCCCCAGCCCTGCGACGTCGGCTCGGTGTGGTTCAGAAAATCGTTGTTGCTGGTGTTGATAAAAAACTGCGCGCTCGCCGAATGCGGATCGGAGGTGCGCGCCATGGCGACGGTGTAGTGGTCGTTCTTGAGGCCGTTGGTGGCTTCGTTTTCCACGTTGTCACGAGTGTCTTTTTGTTTCATGCCGGGCGCGAAACCGCCGCCCTGAATCATGAAGCCATCAATCACGCGATGAAACACCGTGTTGTCGTAGTGGCCGTCTTTGACATATTGCTCGAAGTTGGCCGCGGTTTTGGGGGCTTTTTCGGCGTTCAATTCGATGGTGATGTCGCCGTGATTGGTTTGTAATTTAATCATTGGATTTCTTTCGTTGGTTATTTTTTTGCCGGGGGTTTGGCGTCGATGAGGGTGACTTTTTCTATGGTGACGGTTTGCACCGGCACGTTTTGATGCGGGCCCTTGGACACGGTGTCCACGCTTCTGATTTTGTTGACCACATCCAGCCCTTTAATCACACGGCCGAACACGGTATAGCCGATTTCCTGCGGGCCGGGGCCGCGAAAATTGAGCATCTGGTTATCCACCACGTTGATAAAAAATTGCGAGGTGGCGGAGTGCGGATCAGCGGTGCGCGCCATCGCGACGGTGCCGACTTGATTGGTCAGGCCGTTGCCGCCTTCATGCTTGATCGGGTCGCGGACTTTCTTTTGCTGCAAGTCGGCAGTGAAGCCGCCGCCCTGAATCATGAAGTCGGCGATCACGCGATGGAAAATCGTGCCGTTGTAGAAACCCTCTTTTGCATATTGCAGAAAGTTCTTGACAGTTTCCGGCGCGTTTTCGGGTTGCAGTTCCAGCACAATGACGCCCATGCTGGTGCGCATTTCGACCTGCGGGTTTTGCGCCTGAGCGCCGAATGACATAAACGAGAGGCACAACGTCAGTGTCGCAAGTAGTGTTCTTAACATATTGTTTCCATTAGATAAATTAAACAAGTGGGACGGCCATGGTAACTAAACGCCGGTGCGGTATTAGCGTTTACCGCCGGGCAATAAATCGTTCACGGCTTTGAGCTTGGCGGGGGCGGTTTTGTTCGCAGCGTCCAGTTTGATGGCTCGTTCGTAGGACACCGCCGCCAAGCGCGCATGAATGTCGCCGAGATTCTCGTGCGCGGCGGCAAAACTGGGCATGGCGCGCACCGCGCCTTCGAGCAGCACGCGCGCCTTGTCGTATTCGCCCTGTCCGGCGTAAATCACCGCGAGATTGTTATACGGCTCGGGCAACTCGGGGAAATCCTGCGTCAGATCGATATACGTGCGGATCGCGTCGCTGGTTTTATTCTGTTGAGTGAGGATCATGGCGCGCAGAAAGCGGCCGCGCGCATCCTTGGGCCGTGTCTTCAGCCAGGCATCTACGCGCTCCATCGCGCGATCGAGCTGGCCTTGGCGAAACAGCGCTGTGGCGTCCTGATATTCGCTGGTTTGGGTCTTGGCTGGCAGCGGCGTGGTTTGCGCCATTGTCGCAGGCACAAATACCCACGAGGCCAACAGCGCGGAGGCCATTGCAAGCGTCGCAAGGCGGGTGAGGGGCATGATATACTTTTCGCTGTTTTTCAGGGACTTAGTGACGGAACGGGGCGTAAGTCAGAATGACGATTGCGTCGGTTATTAGCTGCTGATTGATCGAAGAATCCTAACCCGAACCGCTGCCGAATTCTACCAGAACATCGCGATTATTCCCCCGACAGACCGTGTGCCAATAGCCCATAGGCGCCGGGCGCGGAAACCACATACCCCATGCTCAAGATTTATAACACCCTCACTCGCAGTAAGCAGGAATTCGTGCCGCTCACGCCCGGCAAGGTCAATATGTACGTCTGCGGCATGACCGTTTACGATTATTGCCACTTGGGCCACGCGCGCGTGATGGTGGTGTTCGACGTGGTGCGGCGCTGGCTGCGCGTATCCGGTTATGCCGTGACCTATGTGCGCAACATCACCGACATTGACGACAAAATCATCAAGCGCGCGCAAGAGAACAAAGAGCCGATGGGCGTGCTCACCGAGCGCTTCATCACTGCGATGGACGAAGATGCGGCTGCGCTCGGCATCGAAAAACCCGACCACGAGCCACGCGCCACGAAATACGTGCAGGGCATGCTCGATATGATCGAAGTACTGCGTCAGAAAGGGCTGGCCTATGTGGCGAGCGACGGCGACGTGAACTACGCCGTACGCAAGTTTGACGGCTACGGCAAGTTGTCGGGCAAATCGCTCGACGATCTGCGCGCCGGTGAGCGCGTGCAGGTGGATATGGCGAAAGACGATCCGCTCGACTTCGTGCTGTGGAAGCGCGCCAAGGAAGGCGAACCGTCGTGGGATTCGCCGTGGGGCAAGGGCCGCCCCGGCTGGCATATCGAATGCTCGGTGATGTCGGGTTCGCTGCTCGGAAAACATTTTGATATCCACGGCGGCGGGCAGGATTTGCAGTTCCCGCATCACGAAAACGAAATCGCGCAATCCGAAGGCGCGCACCAATGCACGTTTGTGAACACCTGGATGCACAACGGCTTCGTGCGCGTGGACAACGAGAAGATGTCCAAGTCGCTGGGCAATTTTTTCACCGTGCGCGAGATACTGGCGAAATACGATCCCGAAGTGGTGCGGTTTTTTATTATCCGCGCACAGTATCGCAGCCCGCTGAATTATTCGGATCATCATCTGGATGACGCGAAGCAGGGGCTGACGCGGCTTTATACGGCGTTGAAGGATTTTGATGTCGTTGCTGGCGACATTGATTGGAACAATTCGCAGGCAACGACGTTTCGCAATGCGATGAACGATGATTTCAACACGCCCGAGGCGGTGGCGGTGTTGTTTGAATTGGCGAATGAAGTTAATAAGTCGAAAGCTGTCGAGACGGCGCGGTTGCTGAAATCGCTGGGAGCGATACTTGGCCTGTTAACGCGTACTTCGTTAGAGTATTTTCAGCGCGGAAGAAATGTCGTTGTAGAACTGACGGGAGTTTCGGCTAAGGCAGATGCGGGGAATATGATCCCAACCGTGAATTATTCCGACGATCAAATAGATCGTTTGATTGAGCAACGTGCTGCTGCGCGCACAGCTAAAAACTTTGCAGAAAGTGATCGCCTTCGCAAGGTACTACTCGATGCGGGTATCGTTCTGGAAGACACCGCGCAAGGCACAACGTGGCGGCGTAGCTAGAGCCAGTCGCAAAATCCAAAGGATGTCATTCCCGCGAAAGCGGGAATCCATAGGGAGTTGCCACTGGTGCATGTGTTATGGGTTCCCGCCTGCGCGGGAACGACGGTGTTGGTGTTTTAGAATTGTCGCTCTGACATACCAAGACTAAACAGAAATGACACTTTCACTACAAAGCGCCTTTGGTGTCATCGCACTACTAGCACTCGCCTGGGCGATCAGCGAAAACCGCCGCGCCGTGCCGTGGCGCATCGTGATCTCCGGCGTCATCCTCATGGTGGTGATGGCGGTGCTGCTACTGAAAGTGCCGCTGCTCAAGCAATTTTTCTTTTCCCTGAACGACGGGCTGATCGCGCTGGAAAAAGCCACGCAGGCGGGCACGTCATTCGTGTTCGGCTATCTCGGCGGCGGCGCCTTGCCATTTGCCGAGCAGCCGCAAACCTCCAGTTTTGTCCTCGCGTTTCGCGCGCTGCCGTTGATCCTGGTGGTGAGCGCGTTGTCGTCGCTGCTGTTTTACTGGCGCGTGCTGCCGTCTATTGTGAGGTCGATTTCCAGAATACTCGAAAAAATCATGGGTGTCGGCGGCGCGGTGGGTTTGTCCACGGCGGCGAACGTGTTTGTCGGCATGGTGGAAGCGCCGCTGATAATCCGCCCTTACTTGCAGCAGATGAGCCGCGGCGAGTTGTTTATCGTAATGACCGGCGGCATGGCGGGCATTGCAGGCACGATGATGGTGCTCTACGCCAGCATCCTCGGCCCGCTGGTGCCGGAGGCGATGGGGCACATACTCTCGGCGTCGCTGATTACCGCGCCGGCGGCGATTGTAATCGCGGCGCTGATGGTTCCTCCCACGGGGGCGCCCACCGCAGGCACGCTGGCGGCCGTGCAGGAATCGCAGAGCGCGATGGATGCGATCACGCGCGGCACCGTCGATGGCCTCGCGCTGCTGCTGAACATTATCGCCATGTTGATTGTGTTGATCGCGTTGGTGACGCTCGCCAATTTCGCTTTGGGATGGCTGCCGGATTTCGGCGGCAAGGCAGTGACACTGCAACGCGTACTGGGCGCAGTGATGGCGCCGCTGGTGTGGCTAATCGGCATCCCGTGGGAGCAAGCCTCGCACGCTGGCGCGCTGATGGGCAGCAAAACCATCCTCAACGAGTTCATCGCCTATCGCGAGATGGCGCAGTTACCAGCCGGTGCATTGTCGGAGCGCAGCCGTGTGATCATGACCTACGCGTTGTGCGGGTTTGCGAATTTCGGCAGCCTGGGCATCATGATCGGCGGCATGGCGACGATGGCGCCGTTGCGCCGCGATGATATTGTCTCGCTCGGCATGCGTTCGATTGTGTCAGGCACGCTGGCCACCATGGTGGCGGGGGCGGTGGTGGGAGTATTTCTGTAACTATTTGTTTTTATGTAATAATTTTAAATCAATCTGGTGCGATGCCGGTGGTGTAGGTGCATCGGGCCATGGCGCGCGATGAGAAGATTGGGCGCGTGCTCCTCACCATCGATAGACGCGTGCAGTTGTCGTTGGGCTGCACAGCCCAACAGAGTGGCACTCGAGATCAGGGTTGTGTTGGGCTTGCCAGCCACACCGAGACTACGGCTGCTGCCCGAAAAATTCTTTAACCTTGTTCATCCAGCCTTTGGCGCGCGGGTTGTGTTCTCCAGCGCTGCCTTTGTCGATGGATTCAAGTTCCTGCAGCAGTTCGCGTTGGCGTGAGGTGAGATTCACCGGGGTTTCAACCACTACGTGACACATCAGATCGCCATGGGTGGCTGAGCGCACGCCCTTGATGCCCTTGCCGCGCAGACGGAAAATTTTTCCGGATTGCGTTTCGGCGGGAATCTTGATCTTGGCGTAGCCGTCGAGCGTGGGGATTTCGATGTCGCCGCCGAGCGCCGCGGTGGTAAAGCTCACCGGCATCTCGCAGTGCAAATCGTTGTGGTCACGCTGGAAAACCGTGTGTGGCTTGATGTGGATTACCACATACAAATCGCCCGATGGCCCGCCATTGACGCCGGCCTCGCCTTCGCCGGAGAGGCGTATGCGGTCACCTTCATCCACGCCGGAAGGTATTTTCACCGACAGGGTTTTGTGCTGCTTCACACGGCCAACGCCGCTGCACGTGCCGCAGGGACTGGCGATCATCTTGCCGTTGCCGTGGCATTTCGGGCAGGTTTGCTGAATCGAGAAAAAGCCCTGCTGCATGCGCACCTGGCCCTGACCTTTGCAGGTGGAGCAGGTGGTGGGCGCCGTGCCGGGCTTGGCGCCGGAGCCTTTGCAACTGCCGCATTCTTCGAGTGCGGGAATGCGAATGCGTGTTTCGGTGCCGCGCGCGGCTTCTTCGAGGGAGACTTCGAGGTTGTAGCGCAGATCGGCGCCGCGATACACACTCGAACGCTGCCGTCCGCCGCCGAATATGTCGCCGAAAATATCGCCAAACGCATCGGACATATTGCTATAGCCAGCCCCGGCACCCGCACCGACCGACGCATCCACACCCGCATGGCCGTACTGATCGTAGGCTGCGCGCTTGTTGGCGTCGGAGAGAATTTCGTAGGCTTCCTTGGCTTCCTTGAAGTTGCCTTCGGCCTTGGGATTGTCCGGGTTGCGATCCGGATGCCATTTCATCGCCAGCTTGCGATAGGACTTTTTCAGGTCCTCGTCGGAGGCGTCGCGATTGACGCCGAGCACTTCGTAGTAGTCTTTTTTCTGGGCCATGTGTTTTATGGGTGAGGAGATAGGCGTGAGGGGTTAGGTGTGTGGGGGCGACAAAACGCGGAAAGGGCGAGGAGCCTTCGCACCTCACCCCTCACGCTTCAGGCCTCACGCACTACTTCTTGTCTTTCACCTCGGTGTACTCGGCATCGACCACATCGCCGTCGTCTTTCTTCTTGCCGCCGTCGGCTTTGCCTTCACCGCCGCCAGATGTACCGCCGGCGCCACCAGCGCCGTCTGCCTGCTGCTTGGCCTGCTCCTGCGCGTACATTTTCTCGGCGAGTTTTTGCGAGGCTTCGGCCAACGTTTTGGATTTGGCTTCGATGATGTCCTTGTCTTCGGATTTCAGCGACTCTTCCGCGTCTTTCAATGCCTCTTCGATCTTGGCTTTTTCGTCCGCGGTCAGTTGATCGCCGTGATCCTTCAACATTTTCTTCACCGAATGTGCCAGGGCGTCGCACTGATTGCGGGCGCTGATCAGTTCCAGCACCTTTTTGTCATCCTCGGCATGCGCTTCGGCATCTTTCACCATGCGCTGGATTTCTTCTTCGCTCAAACCCGAGCTGGCCTGAATCTTGATCTTGTTTTCTTTGCCGGTGGCTTTGTCTTTGGCCGACACATGCAGAATACCGTTGGCGTCGATGTCGAAGGTGACTTCGATCTGCGGCATGCCGCGCTGCGAGGGCGGAATGTCAGTGAGGTTGAACTGGCCCAGCGACTTGTTGGCCTTGGCGATTTCGCGCTCGCCTTGCAGCACGTGGATGGTCACCGCCGTTTGATTGTCCTCGGCGGTAGAGAACACCTGATTCGCCTTGGTCGGGATGGTGGTGTTTTTCTGGATCAGCTTGGTCATCACGCTGCCCAGTGTTTCGATGCCGAGTGAGAGCGGCGTCACGTCGAGCAGCAACACGTCTTTCACGTCGCCCTTCAATACACCGGCCTGAATGGCGGCGCCCACGGCCACGGCTTCGTCGGGGTTCACGTCTTTACGCGGCTCTTTACCGAACAATTCTTTTACTTTTTCCTGCACTTTCGGCATGCGCGTCTGACCACCCACGAGGATCACGTCCGCGATGTCGGCTATTTTTACGCCGGCATCCTTGATTGCCATTTCGCAGGGCTTGACGGTGCGCTCGATCAGTTCTTCGACCAGCGATTCAAACTTCGCGCGGGTGATCTTGATCGCCAGGTGTTTCGGGCCCGATTGATCGGCCGTGATGTAGGGCAGGTTCACTTCGGTTTGCTGCGAGCTCGATAATTCGATTTTCGCCTTCTCTGCCGCGTCTTTCAGGCGTTGCAGCGCCAGCATGTCTTTGCGCAGATCGACGCCGGATTCTTTTTTGAATTCGTCGCACAGGTAATCCATCAGGCGCTGGTCGAAATCTTCGCCGCCGAGGAAGGTGTCGCCGTTGGTGGACATCACTTCGAATTGATGCTCGCCATCAACCGAGGCGATTTCGATAATCGAAATGTCGAAGGTGCCGCCGCCCAGATCGAACACTGCGATCTTGCGGTCGCCTTCCTGCTTGTCCATGCCGAAGGCGAGTGCTGCCGCCGTCGGTTCGTTGATGATGCGTTTGACTTCCAGGCCCGCGATGCGGCCGGCGTCTTTGGTGGCCTGACGCTGCGAGTCGTTGAAGTACGCGGGCACCGTGATGACGGCTTCGGAGA
>CANIID010000181.1 GCA_947467315.1 Betaproteobacteria bacterium
CCTGCCGAATACTGTAGCGGCGACCGCGAGGCCATCAAACTTCCGTCATCGGCTGGGGGAGGGCGTTGCCGTACGCTCGCAATCTGTGCTTGGTGGCTTGCACCACGAGTATTCGCTGGTGCCAGCTATTGTGTGAGCGGCAGTGGATTCCCTTGCAATCGCGTGACGTTGATTTTTGCGGAGCACAGTGCGGGGCCGTGGTCGATGCCGACGATCTCATCGATCTGGCTTTGTTGCGCGTCACCGGCATCCAGGGATCGACCGCTGGCTTATCCGCCAATATCTGGAAATTCAAAATGAGTCGCCCAGATCTTTTGTGTGGACCAAGACCGCCGATGATATCCTTGCGAGTCTCGCCATATTTTGTAAAAAAATTTCAGACTCAGGACGCTAGCGCACATTCTGGGATAAGATAACCTCGTAAGCTTGAGCCCACAGGCACAAACGAAAGTCGATAAAAAAGCAACGCTCTTCGTCGTTGTATGTTTTATTTTCAATGAAAAGCAATACGTTAAGCTTCCAATCTCAGCTTAATGCCTGAACAAATTTTAACCCTCTACTCGGGAACAACGGACGAATTTAGTTATGGTCTATCCATATTTGATCCGCGCACTGCTGATCGGCCTATGCGGATGGTTCCCAGGCCACTCGTTGGCACAGCCGTATCCGTCAAAGCCAGTACGGCTTGTTATTCCGTTTCCTGCAGGTGGCAGCAATGACATCGTTGGGCGGCTAGTGGCATCTAAGCTCAGTGAACAATTCGAGCGTCAGGTCGTGGTCGACAATCGTGTCGGCGCAGACGGCATTATTGGCAGCGAACTGGTGGCACGAGCAAAACCGGACGGGCACACACTCCTTATGATTTCGGCCTCTTTCCCAATGAATGCGGCTGTTCACAAGCTGCCGTATGATCCGCTGCGTTCGTTCAGCTGGGTAGCGATGGTCGGGGACGCGCAAACCATTCTGGTGGCCTATCCCGGTGTGCCCGTTAGCTCTGTCAAAGACATACTCTCGTTTGCCCGCTCCAACCCTGGCAAAATGATGTATGGCTCGTCCGGCGTCGGTGGTTTCAATCATTTTGCCGGCGAACTTTTCCGCAGTTTGGCTGGAGTCAACATGGTGCACGTTCCTTACAAAGGCGGCGGCACAGCGATGATCGGTACCATCAGCGGCGAAGTGCAATTGCTATTTGCGTCTTCTGTCTTGGCTTTGCCCCAAGTCCGCAGTAGCAAAATCAAGACAATTGGCACCGGTGGCGCAAAACGTAGCGCTTTATTGCCGGATGTACCCACTATCGCCGAATCCGTCCCTGGCTATGATGCTAACAATTACTGGGGCGTGCTGGCACCGGCGGGCACGCCGGTCGCAATCGTCAACCACATCAATGCCAGCATCAACACGATTTTGGCGATGCCAGATATGCAGAAGCGATTTGCGGCTGAAGGCGCCGAAATACGCACCATGAGCCCTGCTGAATTTGGCAAGCTGATCGCGACAGATATAACCAAGTGGACGCGCGTGGCAAAAGACGCCCGCATCCTGGCTCAATAGTCACTGGAAACCAATGGCACGCATACCCTACGTTGATGAACGTGATTTGGCCGGCCACGAAGCGACGCTTCTGGAAATTCACAAGCTGCGTCCCGGTAGGCAGCGGTTATCGCCACTCTACCGTATGTTGCTCAATAGCCCCCCGGTGGCTCTGGGCTGGCTAAAGTTCCTAACGGCCATACGTATGGAAACCCAGGTGCCAGCCATGTACCGGGAGCTGATCATTCTGCGCATTGGCCAGATGAACCAGGCCGAGTATGAGTACCAGGAACACGTCCCGTTATCGCTGGCCGCCGGCATCACGCAACGGCAGATCGACACGCTGTCTGCGTGGCGCGAATCCGATGCATTCGATGAAGGTCAGCGCGTGGTGCTCGCTTACATCGACGCCATGACCGCCGACGTTACCGTTTCCGACGCGGTTTTTGATTCGGTGCGCAGGCTTTTTGACGATCGCATTGTTACGGAGCTGACAGCGATGATTGCCGCGTTCAATCTGGTGTCCCGCTTTCTGGTGGCGTTACAGGTCCGGCACGGTGAATAATCCAATGCGACACGATACCGAGGCTCGATGAATAGCGAACGAGCGGTAATTCTCGGGTGTTTCAAGGACATACCGGGGGATGTCGAAGCCAACTGGAACCAGTGGTATGCCAGCAGCCACATTCCCGCTCGCCTAGCGCTTCCCGGTTTTATGGGCGCGCGCCGCTTTCGCGCTTCTGAAGGCGACTACCGTTATGTATCGTTATACGAACTGCTAACCGCTGAAGCTGTAAGCAGTGAGCCCTACAAGAAATTAAAACAGAAGGAAACCGCCAAACCGGCCGACAGTTTTGAAGCACAAACGCTGCAATTTCCAGGTTTTCTGCGCGGCATATACCGGCAAATCTACCCAGATACGGAATATTGTATGCCCGACGCGGAACATCTGTTGATGGTTGCCCACGACGTGCCATCAGACAGGGAAGATGAATTTAATGCGTGGTACAACACCGAGCACATTCCTGCAATGTTGCGTGTGCCCAGCGTGGTCAGTGCGAGGCGCTTCACACTGGTACAAAACCCAGCTTTGCCAGACGTTGAGCGCGGGCGACCAAAATTTCTCACGCTCTATGACTTGACGGATGAATTCGCCACGGAATCCCCGGCATTTATTCGCGCACGCGATACGCCGTGGAGCAACCGGGTAAGGGGCTGGGCTACCTGCCGGGCGCGAGTTGTAGCGCAACAAATTACTAGGCAAATGAAGGCGTGACGCATGGGTGTCACCCCGGCTCGAAATTGACCACCGTGCCGATTACGCATTGACCAGTGCCTGTCGAGTGGCGGCGGTGGTCAATAGCATATCGGCATAACCTGCCGAAATGATAAAATTTGAATCGGCGGTAGCACATTGGGTTTCTTGTGGAATGGCAGTTTCCTGCCTAATGACCGATTACACAAAACTATTTACACTCTCGAATCTCATAACAGAATTAAGTCTGCTACCGTTAGGTGTTCCTGTCTCCGCCAACTTTCGCAAGGGAGGATTGTTATGAAGAATCGCAAAAAATTAATTACACTTTCTTTTACAGCCTTTACAGCCTTTACAGCGCTTGCCGTGTCGCTGCCCGCCGTCGCGCATCACCCGATGGGCGGTGCCACACCGATTACGCTGCTTGAAGGACTATTGTCGGGCTTCGGCCATCCTATTATCGGCTTCGACCATCTGCTGTTTATATTTGCCGTTGGTATCGCGTGTTATTTCTTCGGGCAGCGCATTACGACGATTGCGGCATTTCTAACGGGTACATTTGGAGGTGCGCTACTCCATTTGCTTGCGCCAGGCGTCTCGTACGCGGACGCATGGGTGGCGGCAAGCCTGATACTGTTAGGCGTGTTGTTTTTGCGCGGTAGCGATTTTCTTAAGAACAAGGGTGCGATTTTATTGTTTACGTTAAGCGGCGTGGCGCACGGCTATGCCTACGGCGAGACAATCGTCGGTGCGGAAGCCACGCCAGTGTGGGCCTATCTGAGCGGATTTACGTTAGTGCAATTCGCGATAGCAATGTGTGGCTTTGCCGTCACGCGTTATGCCACGGCGAAAAAGCCTGCGTTTGAATTCCTCAAGGCAACAGGTGGTGTACTGGCCGTGACTGGCGCCGGTTTTCTGATGTTCGCGCTTGCCCCCTGATTTGTACGATCATCAACAGGCCTTGCTGGGCTAGTTCCGGCAGGCCAACCCGCTGTGGTCGAAGTATGAGCTGAGCAAAAAAGTGCTGCAGCATGTGCTGGCCAAATGGCTGCACAAGGACCGGGGTTCACTCGGTGAACTCGTGTTAAAACAATGAGCTACCCACTAGCAAGCCGCGCCGCCTGACGGTATTCTCCATGGGCTGGCAAGATGACCGGCAGTGTCATCGCCTCAGCACCATCAGCCCTGGAAGACAGATGAAGGTAACGAATCGTTGGTGGTTCGGCGCGATAGTCGCCGTGGGGTCGGTTGCCATCAGTAGTTTGACGGCGCAGGCTCAGGACAAATTTCCGGAACGCCCCATACGCTTGCTGGTGCCCTTTGCCGCCGGCGCGTCGACTGACATCATCGCCCGCAAAATCAGTGCGCGACTGACGCCGGGCTTTGGCCATACCGTCGTGGTGGAAAACAAAACCGGCGCGGCCGGCACCATTGCCGCCACCGATGTGGCCCGCGCCAAACCTGACGGCCATACCCTGATCCTGGGAACCATTTCGACCCACATCCTCAATCCGTTGACGATGAAGGCCATTCCCTACGACACCCTGAAAGACCTCGCCCACATTTATCTGCTGGGCACCAGCACCACCTCGATTACCGTGCATCCAACGGTGGCGACATCGTTGCCGGATCTGATCAAACGGGTGAAGGCAATGCCGGGCAAATATTCCTACGCCTCCACCGGTCAGGGCGGCATCATTCATCTGGCGGGCGAATTGTTCAAGTTAAAGGCGGGTGGTCTGGACATCGCCCATGTGCCCTACCGCGGCAGCGGCGCCAGCCTGAACGACGTGCTGGCCGGACAGATTCCGATTGCCTTGATGGCGCTGGGTACCGCGATGCCCCATCACCGGGCCGGTAAATTGCGCGCCCTCGCCGCTTTCAGCGCGCAGCGTTCGAAAGTGGCACCGGACATACCCACCCTGGCGGAGTTCGGCATTCCCGGGGCCGTGGCCTATTCGTGTGTGTTGCTGAGCGGTACCGCCGGTACACCCAAGGCGGTCATCGACCAGCTGCACCAGGCCATCCAGTCCCTGATGTCGGATGAATCCTTCCGCAAGGATTTGCTGGTCGCCGGTTTTGACCCGGTGCCGGATTCCAGTCCCCAGCGGGCGACCCAGTTTGTCCGTGATGAATTGGCCAAATGGGGCCCGATCGTGAAAGCGACAGGCGTGACTTCTGATTAACCGCTTCACACACCAAACACGATCATCAGGGAGAACCACATGGGAAAGCTAGATGGGAAGGTCGCGTTTATCACTGGCGCCGGCGCGGGTATCGCCAAAGCGGCTGCACTGACGTTTGCTCGTGAGGGCGCGCGGATCGCGATCATTGAGTTGAATGCGGAGGCGGGCGCGCAAACCGAAGCCGCGGTAGCGGCACAGGGCGGGCAGGGCCTGTTTATTAAGACGGACGTCACCGACCCCGCGCAGATGCAGGCGGCGGTCGAGCGCACGGTGGCGCGTTTCGGGGGGCTCAACGTGATCATGAACTGCGCCGGGGGATCGACACAGCGGGACTTCCCGGTGCACGAGATGGATCTTGCCAACTGGCATCACACCATTGCGCTGAATCTGTTGCATCCCTTTCTGTCCTGCCAGTATGGCATCCCGCACCTGATGAAGGCCGGCGGGGGTTCGATCATCAACTTCGCCTCGTCCTTGGGGATGGTCGGTTCCGTCAAACCCGCCTATGCGGCGGCGAAAGGGGGCATCGTGGCCTTCACCCGGACGCTTGCTGCGCAATACGCACAGCACGGTATTCGCGCCAACGCGATTGCGCCGGGGGTGGTGCGCAGCGAACGCCAGTTGGGGCGCTGGGAAGACCCCAACGGGGAAAAAACACCGGCGCGACTGGCCTACGATAACCTCAAAAAGCTCTACCCGTTTTCGGTATCCGAGCCGTCTGAAATCGCCGCTCTGGCGTTGTTTCTGGCCTCCGACGATTCGCGCATGATGACGGGTGCCACGGTATCGGCCGATGGCGGTAAATCGGCGTATTTGAAGGTGGCACCCTGAACGTTAAGGCAACGTGTGGCTGTCCAGGATGACTTCAATTATTTGAATTTCTGGTGTCGCCGGGCATCCGGTTATCAGGATGAAGGGCTCCCCTGTTCTCGCCGACCTGATACTGACCACTCGTGCCGATTGCGCATTGACCAGTGCTTGTACTGCGGCGGCGGTGGTCAATCGCAGACCGGCACAACCTGCGGAAGCTGATTAAATTGCAATCGGCGGCAACACTCCGAAGCGAGCTACGGCTTCGCCGCATACTCCCCGCAAGCGCGCGCGTTCTTGCCAAACGACTCCTCGCATTCCGTCCGTGTGATCGCGCCGCGTCCGACGAATTTCTCCAGCAGATAATCGGCGACAGCCTCGGCTTCGCGGGGCTGCAAGGTTGAGCCGGGCGGCAATGAGGGCTTGAGCTTGCCCACATCGGCCTCGGTCATGCCGTAACAACGCTTGTCGCTGTAGGCGGCCTCGTCGAAATGCGGCATGGCTGTTCCCGGCCGTCCGCACAGGATAATCGTAATCAATTGCGCGCGATTGAGGCGGCTTTGCCGCAGGTTAGCGGCGCCACCGTTGGACTGCCCATCGCCCGCGCCATCACCGGCCCAGCCGTGACAATACGAGCACTGGGCCTTGTCCAGATACAGGCGGCGCCCATAGGAAAAATCGTCCTGCGCGCTCGCCGCTGCACTGCACAATACAAGGGTGGCAACAACTGCCGCTTTCCACCAAAGCCGCGGCAATCGCTGTCCCCGCCGAAACGCGAACCGCATATGGCTACAGCCCGAAGACAAAGATCATCGTCGCCTGCGAAGCCGTGCGCATCTCGGGTGATTTCGACAGCTTGTTTCTGGCCGAGCGCCCGAGGCCCGATGCAATCGCGATATATTGTTTGCCATTCACGGAATAGGTCATCGGCGGTGCATTAAAACCGGAGCCGGCGTTGAAACGCCACACTTCTTCCAGTGTCTGGTCATCCAGCGCCATCACTGTGCCATCGGTGAGCGCCGTGATCAATACGCCGCCCGCCGTGCTGAGCGCGCCGGCAGTGTTCGGGTACGGCAGTTCCTTGCGCGCCTTTTGCTGCCCGGTGGCCGGGTCCACTACCACGATACTGCTGGTCAGCCGATCCGTGAGGGTATAACTGCCGCCCGCGAATTTACCCGGCACATGCGCGGCGTGGTCGGATGTGATGTCGGAGCAACCTTCGAGGCTGGGAATGTAAAAGAGCCGCGTCTTCGGACTGTACGCGGCCGGCCACAGATTGCTGCCACCTGAAATTTCGGGACACACCGTCCGTGTTCCCTTGTTTTGGATGGCGCTAGGCGGCTCGGCATACAACTGCAAATCCTTGGTGGGGTCATAGTCAACGGGCTTGCCGGTTTTCGGATCGATGCCCTTGGTCCAGGTAACCTTCGCGACATACTGCCCCACCTTGAGAAACTGCCCGGTAGTGCGGTCGAAGGTGTAATTGAATCCATTGCGACCCGCATGCGTGACGGCCTTGCGGTCCTGGCCATCGATCTTGGTGTCGATGAGCACATGCGTGCCGGTTTCATCGTAATCACGGTTGTCGTTTGGCGTGTACTGGAAATACCATTTCATTTTGCCGGTTGCTACGTCAAAACCAATTGCGCTCGCCGTAAACAGATTGTCGCCGGGGCGGCGTGTGGCATCGTAGCCGGGCACCGGGTTGCCGGAGCCCCAGATGGTCAGATTGGTCGCTGGATCATACGAGCCGGTGACGTAGAACGCGCCGCCGCCGGTTTTCCACGCTTCGTTTTTATCTTTCCAGGTTTCGCTGCCGGGTTCGCCCGGCGCGGGAATCGTGTAGGTCTTCCACTTCAGATCGCCGGTTTTCGGGTCGAGTGACGCAATCCAGTTGCGCGTGCCCTGATCGCCGCCCGAGCCGCCGATGATGATGTCGTCTTTCAACGCCAGCGGCGCGGCGGATAATTCCAGCTCCGGGTGATCCGACAGATTTTTGTCCCACACGATCTTGCCGGTCTCACTGTCGGTGGCGATGATACGGCCATCCTTTCCGGTCGGCGAAATCACCAGGTTGCCCCACAGCGCCACGCCGCGTATGCGCCCGTAGCGTTTCATGCCAGGGTCCATCTTCCACAGAATGCGCCCATGATTGCCCGAGCGCACGTCGATTTTGTAAACCACACCCCAGCCGTCGATCACATACATGAAACCATTGTCCACCAGCGGCGTTACTTGCAATCCTTCGTTGGGCGAGGTGCCGCCGATCGCCACCGCAAACTGCAGCTTCATATTCTTGATGTTCGACTTGTTGATCTGGTCGAGCGTTGAATGCCGCTGCGCGGTGTAATCGCGATGCACCATCAGCCAGTTGTGCGGCTCGGGGTTCAGCAGGCGATCGAAAGTGACGTCGGCGGCCAGCGCTGCGGACGGTCCCGCCGCGAGCACGGCGCTGCCCAACATTGCGGTAAGGGCGGCCCACTTCCGCAAACTTACGTTGTAGAAAAAGTTTTGAGCATTGTTGTTCACGCGCATGATGTTATTCCCCCCGTTAAAAACCATTTTTAGCGTGAGTATATGCATTGCGGCAACCAAACTTCGAAGCCAGCAAGAAGTCACGTCTTTCGATGAGATCACCCCACCACTGGCAAGCAGCCTATAGCTACGTCTCAAAGACGTCAATCATGGAGTCCATCATAACGAGGAACGCAATGCGGGATCGCCACTACTTTGAATACCTTGTGCGCGAATTATCCACAGGGTTATGCCTGTGGAGCGCGCTACTTGGCAGTGGCATTTTGCGCTGCACCGCCGGGTACGAAGAAAACCATCAGGTTACCCAGCACAATAGAGACCGCCAGTCCGTAAAACGCCGCCTGCAGCCCGTACGCGTCGGCAATCATGCCGAACAGCGCTGGTGAAATGCTGCTGCCGATAGCGCTGATGGAGAACTGTACGGCGACACCGGTACCGGCGAGATGGCGCGGCGTGCATTCAATGGCCCACGCCTGCAGCACTGAGCGCATGGCATACAGGAACGAGCCGACCAGGCCGACAAACACTACGAACCAGATGCTGTTGCCGGCGAGCACCATGCCGGCAATGGTGACGCCGGTGAGCACCATGCTCGACATCACCACGCGGCGGCGACCCCATTTGTCCGACAGGTGGCCAGCGACGGGGCTGGCAGCAAACCCGGCAATCTGCAGTACCGCCATGCACACGCCGACCAGAAAAGGGTTGTAGCCCAGTTCATAAGCCAGATACAGCGGCAAGAAGGTCAACAAGCCTGCCTGTGTCAGTGAGCGGAACATGGCGCTCACCGATACCAGCATCAGTGCCTTGTTGCGCAGCAGCGAGCCGACGTCAGCCATGTACTGGCGCACGCTCCAGGGTTGCGCGGCTTTGGCGTTGATGTCACTGGCGTCGTGATTTTTGGCCGCGCTGAACGCGCCCAGCAAAACCAGAATCATCGCCGCCATCAAAATTCCAGGCACCACGTTCATCACCACCACCGTGCGCCAGCTAAACCACGTGAGCAGCGCGCCGATCACCAGCGGTGCCAGCGCCTCGCCCAGATTGCCCGCCATGCCGTGCACCGACAGTACAAAGCCCTTGCGCTGCGGATAGCGGTAGGCGAGCAGGGGAATCGCAGCCGGGTGCCAGATGTTGTTGCCGATGCCTACCAGCGCCATACACAACAGCAGCACGCCGTAACTGTGGGTGAGCGCCATTACCGCGTAAGGCACGCCAATCCAGATCAGTGCCAGCACTAGCAGGTAACCTTTTTTGCCGTAAGCATCGACCACGGCACCGCCGGGCAGGTTGGCGATGGCACCAACCACGTGCTGTACGGTGAGAATAAAGCCGATTTGTGTGTACGTCAGCCCGAGTTCCTTGCCAATCAGTGGCAGCAGCAGGTAAAACGTCGCCGGATACCAGTGAGTGAGGCCGTGGCCGGCAGAAATCAGGCCGACTTCCCTGATGTATTGGGCGCGGGGAATAGTTGAAGCGGCAGTTGTTGCATTGTTCATTTGGCAGACAGAAATCCTTTGCAGAGATAATAGCACCGCAGGGCAACGTATAATCGCGCCCTTGAAAACACAACCACAGTGACCGCGCACCATGCCTATCGGCCCAGGGTGTTACCGCCGATTCAAATTTGATCAGTTTCGGCGGGTTGTGCCGATCGCGATTGACCACCACCGCCAGTCGATAAACACTGGTCAATGCGCAATCGGCCGGGTGGTCAATTTGGAGTCGGCGGGAACAATCCTGCGCTTTTGTCATGGCAAGGGAGCTTGAGTGTTTCGTCGTATTGGGGGCCCGAGCGCTTTTTTGTGCGGGCGCCGCGCCGCGTGCAGGCATTTGATTATTTTGCGTGCCTGGCATACATTGCAACTCCTGCAGGCGAGGAGAGTTGCAAGCGCCCTTTTGTGTCCTGCGGCTTAAACTGATATCCGGAGTAGTGCCATGATTCGTTCAGCTTGGCTTAAGGCCTTCATTCTTGTTGCGACGCCCTGGTTTGCTGGCAGCGGTTTGGCCCAGCCCACCGCGCATGACTACCCGAACCGTCCGGTGCGGATTATCGTACCGGTGGTTGCGGGCGGACCCCTCGATTTCATCGGGCGCTTGATTGGGCAAAAGTTACAAGCTGCCTGGGGACAGAACTTTATTTTGGAGAACCGCTCTGGTGCCGGCGGTATCATCGGCACCCAGTTCGTCGCGCGCGCGCCTCCCGATGGTTACACGATGCTGCATTTTTCCAGTGCACACGCGTTGATGCCCGCCTTTAACAAGCTGCCCTACGACTCCATCCGTGATTTTAGTGCGATCACGCCCGCTGCCCGTACCATCGGTTACGTACTGGCGGTGCATCCGTCTTTGCCGGTGCACTCGGTGGCGGACCTGGTGGCCTTGGCTAGAAAGAAACCAGGGCAATTAAACTATGGCAATTCTGGGCATGGCGCGGTGCTGCATGTGGCGATGGAGTCATTTAACGCCGCCTCAAAAATCCGCATGACCCCGGTGCAATACAAGGGGATCGGCCAACTGGTGACAGACCTGGCTGGCGGGCATATCGAATTGTCCTTTTTGACCACCTCCAATGCCATCGGGATGGCGCAACAGGGCAAGGTGCGTGCCCTAGGTATCAGCGGCGCCCAGCGCTGGAAGCAGATGCCAGATATGCCGACCATTGCTGAGGCGGGTATCAAGGGGTACGAATACTATGCCTGGTTTGCCTTTTGGTTCCCGGCGGCCACGCCTGTCGCATTGGTCAACCGCTTGCAGGTAGAAATTACCAAAGCCGTGGCGCTACCCGAGGTAATTGCGCGGTTCGATGAATTAGGCTTTGAGCCCTATCCACTAAAGTCAGACGCCTTCACGCGTCTCATTCAGCAGGACATAAACGCCACCACCAAGCTGGCTGGCGCGCTCGGATTTAAACCTCAGTAAACACAGCTGCGCCGCGCGCGGTTTAGTGGCTGTCCGCAGCATTTGTCGTGGGGTTTTTTCCGATTAAGGGGTAGGCTTGATTGCTTCTCG
>CANIID010000182.1 GCA_947467315.1 Betaproteobacteria bacterium
CCCCCACTGCGGCCCCAGCATGCGCACGCCGTGGCAGGATTCGCAGTTGGCGGCGTAAACCGCCGCGCCCATTTTGATTTGCTCCGGCGGAAAATTTCCGCCGGGGCTTTGTGCAACGCCACCCACGCTGGCGCACATCAGCGCCAGCGTGGTGAGCGTAGTGATTCCGCCGCGTATCATTCGTTCAATCTTCCTACTCCGGCATCAGCGCGAAGGTCCAGATCGAGCTGCCCTGCGGCACGTTGGCGCCCACTTGGCCGCGCGCCAGACTGCCCCCCAGGCCCGACGGCACGGTGATGTATTGCACGCCTTTGTGCGTGTAGGTGATAGGTGGTGCGTTGACGCTGGAGCTGGTCTTGAACTTCCACAGTGTTTTGCCGGTTTCCTCGTCGAGCGCCAGGAAGTCGCCGGTCGGCATGCCGGTGAACAGCAAACCGCCATCGGTTGCCAGCACGCTGCCCGAGCTTGCCATGTCGGTAATCGGCACCTTCCATTTGAATTTGCCGGTAAGCGGATCCATCGCGACGTGGTAGCCCACCACGTCGCCCGGTTTGATCGCCGGGGAGCGGCCTGCGGCAGCCGTATTGGGCTCTCCCAGTTTTTGAAACTTGTAGGGCACAAACTTCTGTATGCGCGGCAAATCCCAAGTGTTGAGATACGCCAGATTGGTTTTCGGGTTGAACGCGAACATGATCGCGTTGGTGCCGCGCTGCGGATAGAGTTCGACTTCTTCGCCCTTCATCAAGCGGCTGGCCACATCGGTCAGCACCGGCCGGCCGGTTTTCAAATCGACGTGCGTCGCCCAGGTGACGCGCGTCATCGGGTGCGCGGCGATCAGCTTGCCGTTGGTGCGGTCGATTACATACAAGAAACCATTCTTGTTGCCGTTGAGAACGACCTTGCGCATCTGGCCATCAATGCGCATTTCAGCCAGCACCAGTTCGTTGGTGGCGTCCACATCATACATATCATTCGGTGTGTATTGGTAGTGCCACACGATTTCGCCGGTTTTCGGGCGCATCGCGACCACGCAGTTGGTGTAGAGCGCATCACCGTTGCCGCGATACTTGGGATCGTACGGCCCGGCGTTACCCACGCCCCAGTAGACGAGATCGAGTTCCGGATCGTATGAGCCGGTTTGCCACGTAGACGCACCGCCTATCTTCCACGCGTCGGGACTCGAATCCGCCGTCTTCGGCCAGGTTTCATGGCCTGGCTCGCCCGGCGCCGGAATCAAGTGTTTGCGCCACAACTCGTTGCCGGTCTCCGGATCCCAGCCGATCAGAAAGCCGCGCGTGGCATGCTCGCCGCCGCTAGTGCCCGAAATAAGCACGCCGTTGGCGATCATCGGTGAAGCAACGCCCTTGTAACCCTCCTTGAAATCTGCAAACGGCTTCTTCCAAAGTTGCTTGCCGGTTTTCATGTCGAGCGCAATCAGATGCGCGTCGAGCGTGGTGCGATAGAGCTTTCCGTTGTAGAGCGTCGGCGCGCCGCGATAGATGGCGCCGGAGGTCGAGATGCGCAGCACCGCGCGGTCGTATTCAACCGGCGTACGCCAGATTTGTTTGCCGGTGGCGACATCCAGCGCGAACGTCCAGTGGCCGTTCACCACATACATCACGCCGTTAAAGACGACCGGCTGCGCGAGTTCGCCGGTTTCGCTCATGGTGTTGGTGGCCCAGATTGGCACCAGGCGCTTGACGTTGGATTTGTTGATCTGCCGCAGCGGGCTGTACATTTGCAGCTTGGGGCCCATGCCGAAGTTCAGCACGTTCTCCGTGTTCTTGCCGTCGTTGCGCAAGTCGTCGGCGGTCTGCGCCATGCCCAGCGCCGACCAGGCCAGCAACGTTGTCGCCAGTATGGTTTTTACGTGATTCATTTCTCACCCCTCCCTTTGATAAAACAGCTAAACCTGCCAAAAAAATCAACGGCCAGTGCAACGCCGTTGTCCATTACAGTATCTTCGGGCCGGCTATGCAGGTCAAGCGCGCGGCTGAAAATCCAGCGCGCGCCGGGTTGCGACGCTTGCGCAATTGGTGCTTAATGAGCGCTCTTCCGAATCTTGCACGCGTCACCTCCCGGAGTGACTTCGACGGCCATGTTTGCGATGCGCATCCTGCGACTATTGACACTCAGTGTCCTGCTGGCCGTAGCGCCGCGCCTTGCGACGGCCACGGTGTCGCCCGCGGATTATCCGGTCAAACCCATCCGCATCATCGTGGCGTCGTCGGTCGGCGCAGCGGATGATTTTTTCGCGCGCCTGCTGGCCGACGATCTGGAAACCACTTATCAGCGCCGCGTGCTGGTCGAGAATCGGCCAGGCGCGGGCGGGTTGATCGGCAACGCGCGCATGTCCAAGGCCCAGGCCGACGGCTACACGCTGGGCATGGTGGGCGTGACGCGCTTGATCAGCGAACTGATGCGCGAAGAGCCGCCGTATCGCGCGCTGGGCGATATCGTCGGCGTGGCGCACGTGGCGTCGATCACCAATGTGCTGGCCATCACCCGCACGCTGCCGGTCAGTACCGCGCGCGATTTCGTGACCTACGCACGGGGGCGTCCCGGCGAGCTGAACTACGCCTCGCTCGGCATCGGTTCGGCGTCGCACCTGGCGGCAGAGGTGTTTTCGCGCGCGCTCGGCATCGACGCGGTGCATGTGCCGTTCAGAATGGCGACGGATTCTTTTGTTGAAATGGCGCTGGGCCGCGTGCATTACGCGATCTATACGCTGCCGGCGGCGCTGGGGCCGGTGCGCGAAGGCCGCCTGCGCGCGTTGGCGGTGATGACGCCGCAACGAAGCCCCACGCTGCCCAATGTGCCGGCGATTGCCGAGGTGGGTTTGCCCGAAGCACAGTTCGACAGTTGGTGCGGCATCGTAGCGCCCACCGGCACGCCGCGCCGTATCGTCGAGCAATTGCACAGCGACATCATGCGCGCGCTGCGCAAAACGGCCTTGCGGACGCGCTTTGTGAATCAGGGCGCGGAGTCAACGCCCGACACCACGCCGGATGGATTCATGCGGCACATGCAAGGGGAGTATCTGCGGTTTCAGTCGATCATCCGGGTGGGTGGTATCAAGCCGGAGTGATAGAAAATAGTTTAAAAACAAATAGTTATATAGATATTCTTTTGGGGTGTAGTTTACCGTTCACGCTGTCTTTGCGCCGCGAGCTTGTTGTAATACAATGATCATTGTTACGTATTACACTGGAGCGCACCATGACCCTTACCGTTCGCCTGCCGCACCGCGTCGAGCAGGAACTCGCCGAATACTGCGTCAAGCGCCGCCTTACCAAGAGCGAGGTCGTCAAGCTCGCGCTCGACAGTTTGCTGCGTGCGCCCGCTGCAAGCACGCAGCATCCGTTCATCGGCGGCGACAAAGGCGACAGCGCCGATGTGTCCGGCAACATTAAAGCCGCGTTGCGCGCGCGCTTTGGTAACGCTGGTGGCGCGGGCAAGCGCCGCCGGTGAACCGCGTACTGGTCGATACCGGCTTTCTGGTTGCGCTGGGCATTGCGCGCGATCCGCGCCATCAAGCGGCGCGTGAATTTCTCGAAAACTACACCGGCGATCTGCTGGTGCCCGCGCCGGTGGTGGGCGAGACCTGCTATTTCTTATCGACCACCGGCAAGGTGCGCCTGCTCGATTGGTTAAGCGGGCCGCAATGCAAAGTGTTCGACCTGCCCGCCGTGGCCTATACCGACGTCGGCGAAATACTCTCGCGCTACACCGCACTCGACCCTGACTTTACCGATGCCGCCGTGGTGTGGTTCGCGCAGGAGACCGGCTGCCGCGCGGTGTTGACGGTGGATAAGCGCGACTTCAACGTGTTTCGCGTGGGAAAAAACAAGCGCTTTGAAGTGGTGGCGTGGTGCGAGTAGTATTCTTCCGTTAACCCGAATTTCATTCCTGACAGGGACGCTCATGACGATCAAACTGAATCATCTGCACATCAAAACCAAAACGCCGGAGAAGACGGCGAAGTTTTATGTCGACACCTTCGGTGCAAAAATCACCAGTCAATCGCCGACCGGCGGCTATCGTGTTGATCTCGATGGGCTGTCGCTGAACATCACCGAACTGCATCCGACGCAACAGCGCGAGCAAAAATACGGCATGGAACACATCGCCATGGACACCGATGATCTGGATGGCCTCGTCGCCAAACTCAAAGCGCAAAACATCGGCATCCTTGAAGAGACCATCGTGACCGGCAATCGTCGCGTGTGTTTTTTCGAAGGGCCGGACGGCGTGCAGCTTGAATTCATTGAAATGAAGAAATAATATAACTATATGTTTTAAAACGATATTTTTAGGAGAATGTGATGTCGAAAATAGACCCGTTGCGTGTTGCGTTTATCGGTGCAGGCGGACGCTGGGGCCCCAATGCCCACGGCCCCGTGCTGCAAAAAGTGCCGGAGGTGAATCTCTACGCGGTCTGCACCGCGCACGCCGATACCGCGCAAGCCGCCGCCGACAAATACGGCGTGAAAAAGGCCTACAGCGATCTGAAAACCATGGGCGCGGATGCGCAGGTCGAAGCCGCGCTGGTCGCGGTGCGCGTGCCGGCGCATTACAAAATCACCATGGCGGCACTTGAGGCTGGCAAGCATGTGTATTGCGAGTGGCCGCTCGGCGCCAACACGAAAGAGGCCGAAGAAATGGCAGCGATGGCGCGCCAGAAAAAAGTGCGCACCATGGTCGGCTTGCAGCGCCGCGCCTCACCCGCCTACCAATACATGCGCGAGCTGATCCAGCAGGGTTACGTCGGCAAAATGCTGTCGGTGAACATGACGCACATGGGCAGTGGCGTGCTCACGCGTACCTCGGATCGCACCTGGCAGAAAGATGTGACGCTCGGCGCGAACACGCTGACGATCACGTTCGGACACTCGATGGATGCGCTGTGCATGGTGGCGGGCGAGCTCGCCGAAGTGTCGGCCGTGGTTAGCACGCAGGTGCCGCAGTGGTTCGAGACCGACACCAAGAAATCCGTGGACGTGACCTCACCCGACAACATCATGCTCACCGGCAGGCTCGACACCGGTGCCGTGGTCAGCGTCAACCTCGGCGTGCATCCCTATCACGGCAGCGGCTATCGTTTTGAAATCTACGGCACCGAAGGCTCGCTGATGATGATCGGCGGCGGCGAAGCAGGGCAGGAATTAAAACGCAAAATCATGGGTGGCAAAAAAGACGACAAGGCCTTGCAGGAGCTGCCGGTACCGGAGCGTTTCAAAACCGTGCCCGAAGAAATCCGCAACGGCGGCCCGTCGTACGACGTCGGCCAGATGTGGGTGCAGTTCGCCGAGGCGATACGCACGGGTGCTCCGGTCGAAGCCGACTTCGAGCATGCGGTGCGGCGCCATCGCATGCTGGATGCCATTCGGCGCGCGTCGGAAACCGGGCAGCGGCAGAAGGTGGAGTTGTAGCAGAGCCGAACTGGTCCAGTGTCGCAATCTTGATGAGACATTCCCTCCCCTTCAAGGGGAGGGTTAGGGTGTGGATGGGGTGACCACGTCAGGCCATCAAGCTCGATAAATACCCCATCCCCCTCCCAACCTCCCCCTTGAAGGGGAAGGATTTCCGCAGAGATTCCCGTTCACATTAGTGCCATACAGAATGAAACACTGCACTAGGGGGGGGCGAGGCATTCCGCCCCGCAGCTACTCGCCGCGGATGCCGGCTTTGCGGATGACCTCTCCCCACGATTTCAATTGCGCGTTGATGCGCGCCTCGAACGCTTCGGGTGTGCTGGTGGCAGGCGTGGAGCCGGTGGCCACCAGCTTGTCGATCACCTCAGGCGACTGAACCGACGCGACTGCTGCCCGATGCACCGCATCGATCACGGCACGCGGCGTGCGTTTGGGTGCGAGCAAACCCTGCCACGGCTCGACCTCGAATTTCGGTATGCCCTGTTCGGCCAGCGTCGGTACATCCGGGTACTGTGCCAGACGTTTCTCGGTGGCGACGCCAATCACGGTGATGCGCCCGGTTTTGGCCATCGCAATGCCGGTTTGAATATTGGCGAACATCAGTTGCACTTCGTTGCCCACCAGCGCGATTTGCGCCGGCACCGCGCCTTTGTAGGGCACCGAATTGATATCGGCGCCGGTGATGATCTTGAACATCTCACCCGCGATGTGCGCCGCGCTGCCGCCGCCGGGCAAGCCGAAATTGAGTTTGCCGGGGTTGGCCTTCGCCAGTGCGACGAGTTCTTTGATCGATTTCACCGGCGTCTGGTTGTTGGTGATGACGATCAGCGGCTGCGTGGCGAGCAGCGAGATCGGTTGAAAATCATTCACCGTGTTGTACGGCAGCTTGCTGTGCAGCGCCGGGGTGGTGATGTGCGTGGCAAACGCCAGCAAAAGCGTATAGCCGTCGGGCGCCGCTTTGGCCACCAGTTCGGTGCCGATGATGCTGTTGCCGCCGGGGCGGTTGTCGACAATGATCGGTCGCCCCATGAGCTCGCTCATTTTCTGCGCCACGATGCGCGCGGTGCTATCGGTGCTGCCGCCCGGTGTGACCGGCACCACCATGCGTATCGGCCGGCTCGGATAGGGCTGCGCGTAGGCGTGGGGGATGCCGATGAAGGCAAGGCACAGCATGCCGAGCGTAAGTGTTTTGGTGAACATTCAATCCTCCGAAGCGGCGGACGATGTGCCGCCTTGAGTGAAGCAATATACTAGGCCATTCATCCGTATCGGGCGAATTTATGAGCACGACCGCTAAAACCATCCTGACATTGTTGTTTGCCACAGTCAGCGTTGCCGCTGCCGCGCAGCACTATCCGGCCAGACCGGTGCGCTTCATCGTGCCCGCCCCGCCCCGCCCGGCGGCGGGCTCGATATCGTGGCGCGCACGCTGGCGCAAAAGCTCGCCGAGCCCTTCAAGCAATCCGTGGTGGTGGACAACCGCCCCGGCGCTGGTGGCAGCGTGGGTGTCGAAACCGTGGTGCGCGCAAACCCCGACGGCTACACCCTGATGCTGGTGTCGGCGGGTTATGCCGCCAACGCAGCGATCTACACGTTGCCCTACGACCCGCTAAACGACGTCACGCCGGTGGTGCTGATCGGCGAGACCGGCTACGTGATGGCGATCAATGCCGCGTTGCCGATTCAGACCATCAAGGAACTCATCGCGCATGACAAAGCCAATCCGGGAAAACTCAATTATGGCTCCGGCGGTTCCGGCGGCAGCAATCACCTCGTCACCGAATACTTCAATCAAATGGCGGGCGCCAAAATCACGCATGTACCGTACAAAGGCATGGGCCCCGCGTTGAATGAACTCATTGGCGGGCAGATTCAGCTTGTCATCGGCGTCATGGTGCAAATGATCCCGCACGTCAGATCAAATCGCGTGAGAGGCCTTGCAGTGACCACCGCCAAGCGCTCCAGCGCCGTGCCGGAGCTACCCACAGTGGGCGAGACGGTGCCGGGCTATGAAGCCGTGTCGTGGAACGCGGTGTTGGGGCCGAAGGCGTTACCTAGGGATGTCGTGGCGCGTTGGAACAGCGAGGTCAACCGCATCCTGCAGATGAACGACGTGAAAGAGCGCCTGGCGAGCGATGGCATGGTGGCAGCCGGCGGTCCGCCGGAACGCGTCGCGGAAGTGCTCAAGCGCGATGTCGCGAAGTGGCAGCGCGTGGTGAAGACGGCAGGTATCAAAACGGAAGGTTAAATCGCCTTGGGTTTTGTGCAGGCGCTTTTTGCCGGGGTGCTTGTGTGCGAACCGGACGGGAGTAGACGGGCAACTTCACGTGCGACTATGACTGCTACTCGGCCTTATGTGGAACTCCACATAAGGCCGACGAGCCGCCATTGCCCGAAACCACTTCACGGTCGGGCGTTGGCCGAATCCGTGCATTCCATTTCAGGTAGCTACGATACCCAGCCGGCGCACTGTGACGGCCGTTTACTTCGGCTTGCTGTACCCGCTGGCTATCCACGCCTCTGCGCTGGCCGAATTTAATTTGAAGTCCGACCGGACCATCACCTGCGCCATTTGTGCGCCATCGGGGTCATGTGCGCTCAGCAGTGCATGCGGTTCGTCTTCGTCAGGCACTATGTCCAGTGCAACACTGATCGGCTGATCGTTCAATATGACGGTGATGGTTTTGTGCAGCAAGGCCTGCAGGTGCTGCTCGTGGCGGAGCACCACTTCAGAGGCTGTTTTGACCAGCGTATTAAATGCGTTGCTATCGAGCGGTTTCGGATTCTTTTTATCGCGTCCCATGGTCCACGGGCCAACCAGCGCGGGTTCGGGCTGACCGTCCAGAATCATTTCCACAGCCCAGCCGTCGTCATCTCCGTTTTTAATGACGCGTGCAGTCCAGCCCCGTTGCACCCATAGGCGCGGTTCATTGATGATGCGGGCTTCGTCAGACTCAAGGTCTGGGTGGTCGAGGGATGTTGTCATGGCCGTAGTGTACCTTCACTTGCTGTGGCGCGCCGGCGCGGTTGAACTGCGCGCGGATCACGCGCGCAAGAATTTCTGCACGACGTCGATAAACCCCTGCGGGTTGTCCAGCGTGACGTGATGGTCCGATGCCTGCACTTCCGCCACTTGCACTTGCGGCGCCTTGGTGCGGATTTCGGCCATCACTTCGGGCGTGAATCTCGGGCTGTGTGCGCCGCCCCGGATCACCAGCGTCGGCACTTTGACCTTCTCCCAAAGCGGCATACCCTCGATCTGCTTGAAGTTTGCATACACGCCGCGGTCGGCCTTGTGCTGCCATCGGCCGTCGGCGCCTTGCTTTGAGCTGTAGGTCGCCATGCGACGCAGGACTTCCGGCGCGGCGATCTGCTTTTCTCCGCCTTCAAGGCGATAACGCGCGACCAGTTCTTCCTGAGTCGCGTAACCCCGCGACGGTTTTTCGCCGAAGGCACGCATTTTGTTGACGCGTTCCATGGGCATCAGCATGACACTGTCGACGACGACGAGCGCGCCTATCCGTTCTGGATGCATTGCGGCGTGAACCAGCGATACCATGCCGCCCATCGAATGGCCGACCAGCACGTAGTCGCGCAGATCGAGCTTTTCGACCAGGGCGTTGACGTCTTCGGCAAAGGTTTTCCACGCATAGGTTTTCGGGTCGGCCCAGGCGCTGTCGCCGTGACCACGCGAATCCACCGCATACACGTGATGGTTTGGCGTGAAACCAGGCGCCACATAGTCGAACCAGTGTGCATGCGCTGCGCCACCGTGGATGCAAAGCATCGGGCGGTTTCCAGTCATGCCGTAATCGAGGTAGTGCAGTTTGACGCTGTTGACTTCGGCAAAATGGCTGGTGCTGGCTGCGGCTTGAAGAGTGGTCATTGTTTCGCGCGGGAAGTAATGAGAGGGACGGCGGATTTTACGAGAAAACTCGTTCCGTCGCTGCGGTACCGGGCATATCAACCGCTCGCCGGGGAACGCGAGCGGTCAAATTGGACTTCCACCGCTTACTCCACTCGCGCCCCCGAAGCCTTCACCACCTTGGCCCATTTCGTGACTTCGGCGCGCGTATAAGCGGTGGCGTCCTGTGGCGTGCCGGTCAGCGGCTCCGCGCCTTGCGCGATGAATTTATCGCGAACTTCGGGCGCTTGCATGGCGCGATTCACGGCTTCGTTGACGCGCGCGACGGCGTCTTTGGGTGTGCCGGCGGGGGCGAACAGCGCGTACCAACTGCCTGACTCGAAGCCCGGGTAGGTTTCCGCAACCGTGGGCAGGCTGGGCACGATGGCGCTGCGCTTGGCGCTGGTGATGGCCAGCGCGCGCAGCCGGCCGCTGTTCACATGCGGCATCACCGACAGAATGTTGGCAAACATGAACGACACATTGCCCGCGATCAGATCGTTTAACGCCGGCGGTGTGCCTTTGTAGGGTACGTGCAGAACTTGTATGCTGGTTTGCAGCCGCAACATTTCCGCCGTCAGATGCGGCGTGCTGCCTGCGCCGGTGGTGGCGTAGGTCAGTTCCCCTTTGTGGCTTTTGGCGAATGCGACAAAATCCTTGATGCTTTTTGCGGGCAGCGACGGATGTACGACGAGCAATGTTGAGACCGTGCCGATGAGCGCAACGGGCTCGAAATCTTTGAGCAGGTCGTAAGCGAGTTTGGAATACAGTGACTGGCTGATCGCGGCGGGCGCGCCGCCGGCGAACAGGGTGTAACCGTCGGCGGGCGCGCGCGCGCTGAGTTCCGCGGCGATGTTGCCGCCGGCGCCGGGGCGGTTATCGACAATCAGCGATTGACCCAGCGTCTCGCTCATTTTCGGCGCGATCAGGCGCACGGCGATATCCACGCCCGCGCCCGGCGTGAAGCCCACCAGCGCGCGTATCGGCTTGGTAGGAAAAATTTGCGCGTGTAGTGCGATGGGGAAAACCGCCACGGCCAACGCGGCAGGCAGAATAAAACGAGGGGGTACAGCCATGGCCGGCAATCTCCTCTGAAGCAATAGTTGTAATCTCTCTGCTAATATAACGCCAATCCAAACATGTGGTTTGCCGATCTGAATGTGGACGCTCGGCACGACAGGTAAGAAAGGAAAACACGATGCTCAACATTGAACCCGGCAACGCCATCCTCGGCGCCAAGGTGACTGGCGTGGATCTCCATCATCCGCTGTCGGATGCGGATCAGGCGCGCGTGGTGCAGGCGCTCGGTCAGTACGGCGTGCTGTGCTTTCCCAACCAGTTGATCGAGGCGGCGGAACTCAAACAGTTTTCGTCACGCTTTGGCGAGTTGCAGATCATTTCAAAAAAGGTGGAGCCGGGCATGCCCGAAGTGTCCATCCTCTCCAACGTGATGGAAAACGGCGATTACATCGGCGCGCCCGACGCGGGGCAGGATTGGCACACCGACATGACGTATAACAAGACGCCCGGCTTTGTGAATGTGCTGGTGGCGCATAAAGTGCCCATGCGTGACGGCAAGCCGCGGGGCGGCACGGACTTTACCAATACACAGGCGGCGTACGACGATCTGCCCGCCGAGATAAAAACCAAACTCGCCGATGCCATCGCGCTGCACGACTGGAACAAATTTCACGAGATCATGCGGCAGAAGGGCAGCAAGCGTCCGCCGTTGTCCGAAGCCCAGCGCAACCAGCGCCCGCCGGTGCCGCATCCGGTGTTTCTCACGCACCCCATCAGCGGTCGCAAGATCATTTACGTCAACCC
>CANIID010000183.1 GCA_947467315.1 Betaproteobacteria bacterium
ACGGTGCGCCGCATGGTGCTGAATATCTTTCGGTTGGATAAATCCCGCAAGGGTGGAATCAAGACCCGGCGGCTGGTCGCTTCAACCAGCGACGATTATCGTGAGCAGTTGCTTGGCTTGGTGGCTATTTGATGCAATTGCCCTGGGGTGTGGGGTGCATGGCGGTGCGCTCCGTGCTTGAGTTGCTATACTAGCCGCGAGTATTGTTCACAGGCCATAAAAACCATGTCGCCTTCGCATCCCAATATCGTTCTCATCCTCGCCGACAACCTCGGCTGGGGCGAACTCGGCTGTTATGGCGGCGGCGTGCTGCGCGGCGCGCCCACCCCGCGTATCGATGCGCTGGCGGCGGAGGGCCTGCGACTCACCAACTTCAATGTCGAATCCGATTGCGTGCCCACGCGCTCGGCGCTGATGACCGGACGTCATCCGATACGCACCGGCGCGCTGCAATCGGTGCCAGCGGGTTTGCCGCAAGGCATCACGCCGTGGGAAATCACGCTCGGACAGTTGTTGTCAGCGCAGGGTTACGCCACCGCGATTTACGGCAAATGGCACCTGGGCGACCGGCCGGGCCGTTATCCGCACGAGCGCGGCTTCGACGAATGGTACGGCATACCGCGCACCACCAACGAAAGTATGTTTACCAGCACGCCAGGATACGATCCGGCGGTAGTGCCGCTGCCCTACGTGATGGAAGGCAGGCGCGGCGAGCCGGCAAAAAGTATCGCGGTGTACGATCTTGAGATGCGCCGCAAAATCGATGCGCAACTGATCGAGCGCAGCATTGATTTCATGCAGCGGCAGGCTAAGGCGAAGAAACCGTTCTTCGCCTACGTGCCCTTGACGCAGCTTCACTACCCGACGCTGCCGCATCATGATTTCGCCGGCAAGACCGGCGCCGGTGATTTTGCCGACGCGATGGTGGAGATGGATGCGCGCGTAGGTCAAGTAGTTGATTTTATTGAACTATCCGGATTGCGCGATAACACGGTTTTTATCTTCGCCAGCGACAACGGCCCGGAGTTTCGCCGCCCATGGCGCGGCACTGCGGGCATGTGGAGCGGCACGTATCACACCGCGATGGAAGGCGCACTGCGCGTGCCGTTCATCGTGCGCTGGCCGGGCCGCGTGCCCGCGCGCGCGTCGAACGAGATCGTGCAGATCACGGATATTTACACCACGCTCGCCCACATCGCCGGCGCGACGTTGCCGGATGACCGACCCATCGACGGCGTAGATCAGAGCGATTTCTTTTTTGGCAAGACTGAAAAATCCGCGCGCGAAGGTTTCGTCTATTACATCAAGGACGAATTACGCGCGGCGAAGTGGCGCGACTGGAAAATGCACGTGGTGTGGGAAGCCGAGCCCAACACCGGCCCGATTCACCTGGAAACGCCGTGGGTATTTAACCTCGTGCAAGACCCGAAAGAAGAAACCGATGTCGGCACGCAGCACAGTTGGGTACGCCGCCCGCTGCGTGTGCTGATTCAGGATTTTCAGCAGAGCCTGAAAACGCATCCGCCGATTACGCCGGGTGCGGCGGACGACTACCGACCGGGCACAAAGTAACCGTGCCACGTCCGACACCGCCAGCGGAGGTCCTGAAGGGACTTCGCTGCGACTGGCTTCGACGTCTGGTACTCGGCCTGAACGGTAATTGGAGGCCTGAATCACCAACGGCTGCAATGCGCAGGCAAGCGGCCCGTGGAACGTCTCTGCTCTGAAATTTCTATTTTGTTGGAAGGCAATCGAGTCTGCCTTCCGTTTTCTAATTGCCTACCAACAGCACCAGTAGCGAACGAGGTAACAACTGGCGAAAACCTTTGTCAAAGGTTACCAACGGCTCACTGAAGCTAAGGGATAACGCGGCCAAGTGTGCATCGGAAATGTGATTCGCTGCCAGACGTTTGTCCAAAATAAGGCGGCGAAAAACCACCCACTCCGACGTATTACCGAGCAATCGCACATACGCATCTTCCAAAAGCCAATCCACAAAATCAACGGCTTGAGCGCCCGATGACGGCACGGAAAATATTTTGGCGTTAGTCACCAAGCGTAAAAAACCGCTGATAACCTGCATGGGCAACAGCAGCACTTGGCCGTCTTTGGAATCCTTGAGAATCCGCGCAAGCCAATCGGCTGCCACTTTGTGCTGCGGGTGGTCAACGCGATGCGCTGCCACCAGAACGTTAATGTCAGGCAGCATCGTCAGCCGCGTCGAACATTTCGCGCGTGCTTAGTCCACTCAAACCAGGGGCAAGCCCCGTTTTGCCATTGAACACTGGCATCGCTCTGCGCTTTTTAGTCGGCGCACTGGCTGTCGCGCGCAGCCGCATGCGCAAGCCCTCCTCAATCAAGCGCGTCAAAGTCAGATGCTGCCGCGCCGCCAGTGACTTGGCTTCGGCAAGCAATTCGTCGTGGATATTGAGTGTGGTTTTCATGGAATTATGATACAGATTTCTGTATATTAGTCAACTTAGCGACACTCAGCGCACCTTTGAATACACGTGCGCGTAACCCGATCATGGCAAGGTCGCAGTCGGCCCATTCCCGCCGTCCAGCGCCCCGCTGGATTTGTTTCCGGCCGGGCGCTTTTTTATTTTCATCAAAGCCGTCAACTCGCCAATCCACCCCTCGTTATTGGACTACGGTCTCCGGAGACCAAGTTTGTTGTTTACCAACTAACGAGGAGTCAACATGAACAAATTGCTTTTAGCAGTTGTAGCGTCCGCGTTTGCGTTCGGCTCCGCCTCCGGCTTTGCAGCGGATGCGGCAAAACAAAAAGAGGTTCTTACCGCGGAACAGAAAACCGAAATCCGCGACCGCGTTGAACGCCTGAAGACCGAGCGCGCGAAGGCGGAACAGGGCAAGGCCACGCCCGCCGCACCGGTGAAAACAGAACCCAAACGCACGTCGAAAGTGAAAGTGAAAACGCCAGCGAAAGCCTGAGCCGGTTTCACCACGCAGCAAACAAAAAGGCAGGGGGTTATCCCTGCCTTTTTGTCATTAAAATTACAATAAAAACAAATACTTACATCACTTCACCTTACTTCAGCCGCGACAGAAAATAAGCCAGGTCACCAATCTGCTCGTCGCTTACCGAATGCAGCACATCGGCCATCGCCGCATCGTAACCGCGCCGCGTGTTGGCTTTGTATTCGCGCAACGTCTTCGCCAGATAGTCTTCGCGCTGGCTGGCGATACGCGGCACGTTTTCACCACCGGCGTAGTTTGAGCCGTGACAGATATTGCAGCGGTTTTGTTCGGCGAGCGTGCGCGCGGCGTCCATGCGTGCCGCGTCAGGCGTACCTGCGGGCGGTTGTGGCGGCGGCAATTTTGAAATCGCCGCTGACAGCGCCTTCAAGTCGTTGTTGCTGATGCCCTGCGTCATCTGATTCATCAGCGGCACCGCGCGAATTTTGTCGCGGAACATGAAAATCTGGATGCTCAAAAAAAATGCCGGCTGTGCGCCGAGTGATGGCGTCAACGGCATGTTCGATTGGCCGTTTTCGCCGTGGCACGCCAGGCAGGTGGCCAGGCGCTCTTGTACGGTTTGCGATAGGGCAGGATGAGTGAATGACAGTAGCGCGGCAACGACAGCGCTCCGGATTACAGGGAACAGTTTTTTCATTGAATCTGAGAACCGCGTGCACTACCTCGCGTCATTCCCGCGAAAGCGGGAATGACGGGGTAGTGTGGAACGTTCGTTTAATCTAACGATTCGCGACTTTTGCCGCGCCATACGTCACACGATAAATCGCGCCCGCGTGGTCATCCGACACCAGCATCGAACCGTCTTTCATCACCGCCACATCGACCGGGCGACCGAGGTAGGCGTTGTTCACCATGAAGCCGGTCATGAACACTTCCTGCGATTTCACCGTACCGTTCGGGTTCATGCGCACGACGATGAGGTCGCCGCCGGTTTTCTTGGTCTTGTTCCACGAACCGTGACGCGCCATGAATATCGCGTTCTTGTAGCCGGGGAACATATTGCCGGTGTAGAAGCGCATGCCCAGCGGCGCCGAATGCGCGCCCAGCAGCGCAGCCGGACCGGTGAATTCGGAACACGACTTGCCCCAACCCATTTCGCGGTCGGTGAAGGTGCCGTTATGGCAATACGGGAAACCGAAATGCTGCCCCGCCTTGGTCACGCGATTCAATTCATCTTCGGGCAAATCTTCCGACAGCCAGTCGCGGCCATGTTCGGTGAAATACAACTCCTTGGTCACCGGGTTCCAGTCAAAACCCACCGAATTGCGCACGCCGCGCGCGTAGACTTCCGCGCCGCTGCCGTCGAGATTCATGCGGCGTATCTGCGCATTCTCTGCAGGCGGCTCGCAAATATTGCACGGCGCACCGACGTTGATATAGAGCTTTTCATCCGGGCCGATGCCGATGTAGCGCCAGCCGTGCGACGCGTGGTTCGGCAGATCGGTGTAGATCACCACCGGCTTCGGCGGATTGTCGAGGTTGTCTTCGATGTTGTCGAAGCGCGAAATTTTCGTGCCCTCGGCGACATACAGCGCGCCCTTGTGAAACGCCAAACCATTCGGGCGATCCATGCCCGATGCAATCACCTTGGTCTCGCGCTTGCCGCCCTTGTCGACCACGGCGTACACCTTGTCGAGCAAGCGGTTCGACACAAACACGGTACCTTTGTCACCGATACGCAGCGTGCGCGCATTGCCGATACCGTGCGCGTAAACTTCGACGTTAAAGCCTTTGGGCACTTTGAGTTTCGGCAACTCCGCTTCGGATACGCCCATCGGCGGCGGAGCCACGTTGGCGAGACGCTTGCCGATTTCCGCGCTCGGAATATCCGGGCGGCCGGGCACCAGCGTCGGCACCGGCTGCAACGGCGGCGCGGGTGTGGCGGCTGCGGGCTTGGGCGCGTCCGCAGGTTGCTGAGCAAAAGCGAATGGCGCGATCAATACGCTCGCCAGCAAGGCGTTGCGTAAAACAGATATCTGGATAGTCATAGATTTCCTCCGGTTGGTTTCAAAACCATCTTTTTGGCTTGCACGTTCATTTTCACGTCGCCGCAAACCCCCAAATTTAGCCACAGGTGAACGCAGATGAACACAGATAAACGCACGGTTGCCGCCTCCATTCGCCTTTACAAAAATAATCCTTTAAAAACAAATGTTTAATAATTCCATACCAGCACCTGCGCCGGATCTTGCGTGCCCGCATAAAACTCAAGCCGCCAAATCCACCGCCCCGCTTTTCAACGACGTGTCCGCCTTGAGCTTTTGCTTGAGCACCTTGCCCGTGGGCGTGTGCGGCAGTTCATCCATGAAGCGCACGAAGCGCGGTACTTTCTGCGGCGCGAGGCGCTCGCGGCACCATTGCGCGATATCCTGTGCTGTCGCACTTGCACCGGACTTCAACACCACGCACACCAGGATGTCGTCCTCACCCAATTCCGCCGGCACCGCCACCGCCGCCGATTCATGCACCGCCGGATGCGCGCCAATCACGCGATCCAATTCCGCGCCGGCAATGTTCTCACCGCGCCGACGAATGATGTCACCCTTGCGCGTGACAAAGCTGTAGTAGCCGTCGGCATCGCGTTTCACCACGTCGCCGGTTTTGAACCAGCCGTCGTGAAACGCCGCCTTGGTTTGTTCAGCGTCGCGAAAGTAGCCCTGCATCACAATCGGCGTCTTCACCCACATCTCGCCTTCGACGTTATCGGCGACATCATTACCGCTGTCATCGACCACGCGGCACTGCGCCCACGGGCGCGCGGGATCGGGATGCCGTCCTACCGGCCCCATGGTGTGCCACTTTTGCACGCCTTCGACCGGGTTGCAGGTCACGCCGGGAATTTCCGTCATGCCGTAACCGCCGATCAAAACCGGAATGCCGAACTCGTTGCGGAAGGTATCCGCGTAACTGCCGCGCACGCCATACACCGCGCGTATGTTGTGATCGGCGCGATACTCGCTGCGCGGCCGGTTTTGCAGAATCGTGCCCATGGCTTCGATGATGTTCACTTCGGTCGCGCCCGTGTTGGCAGCCACCTGCCAGAAGGTTGACGCGGAAAACTTCGGCACGATGATCAGGCTCGCGCCCGCCGCCAGCGTGCCCGCCACCGAGTAGAAATTGGCATTGATATGAAACATCGGCAGCACCACCATCACGCGGTCGTCGTCCTGCAAATACACGCGCTGCACAAACGCCTCGCCGCCGGTGACAAAGCTGCGCTGGCTGTGCATCGCGCCCTTGGGGAAACCCGTGGTGCCGGAGGTATAAACAATCAGCACCGTGTCGTCGGCGGTGATGTCTGCCGGTAACGCCACCGGGGGTGCGGATTCCGCAAGATCAGCCAGCAGCGGCACATCCGCGGTCGCTTCATCAAATAGCGCAAACCACGGCGGCGTCGCCAATCCGTCTGCGGCTTGTCTGGCCACCGCGAGCGTGTCACTCGCCACCAGCACCGCACTCACGTCGGCGTGATGAAACACATACTTCGCCTCTGCAACGCCGAACTCCGGATTCACCGGCACCATGATGGCGCCGATGCGCGCCAGCGCAAGCAACGCCAGCACATGCCCGTCGCAGTTGCGCGCCATCACCGCCACGCGGTCGCCCTTACGTATGCCCCGCGAGATCAACAATCGCGCTGTGCGTTCCACCGCCACACCGAAAGCCTGCCACGACCACGACTTGCCGTTGAACAGTATAAATTCGCGCTGCGGGTTGTGGGCGGCGCGGCTGGCGAAAGCCCCAGTCAGGGTGTAGTTGTGGGCAGCGTAGCGGCGCAGAACGTCGATAGGTTTTTTCATTTTCGGCAGAGAGGAATTGAAGCGTGCAGGCTGGCGAGTCTACTAACACTCGAGCTCGCGCGCATCATACTGTCACCCGGTAAGCGCGCTGACAGGTAGATGCTGCAAACTCAGTACGCCGTCGTATCTATGGATACAATACGTAACTATATGTTTTTATTGCATTATTCAAATATCGCCATGAACCTTTACCGCCCTTTTGCCCTATGGGCGAGCGTTTGGCTTGCGCTGTTTGCCGGCACCGCCACCGCCCAACCTGTTTCGACAAGTCCAGCCTACCCCACCAAACCCATCCGCATCATCGTCGGCCAGACCGCCGGCGGCGTTTCCGATCTGATTGCGCGCATGGTGGCGCAGCGTTTTACTGAAAGCTTCAAGCAATCCGCCATGGTGGAAAACCGCGCCGGTGCGGGCGGCGGCATCGGCACCGAGATGGCGGTCAAGGCCGCGCCCGATGGTTACACGCTGCTGCTGTCCTCCGCCGGACCGATAGTCATCAATCCCGGTTTATATCCCAGGCTCGGTTATGACCCGATGCGTGATCTCGTGCCGATTGCGTTTATCGCGACGTCACCGCTGGTGCTGGTGGTGCATCCATCGGTGCCGGTGAAAAACGTGAAAGGATTGGTCGCGCTGGCGAAGGCACAACCGCACCGTCTCTCTTACGGCTCCGGCGGCAACGGATCCCCGCCGCACCTGACAGCGGAGTTGTTCAAGAGCATGACCGGCGTGCGCATGACCCACGTGCCATTCAAGGGCTCCGCGCCCAGCGTGATCGCGCTGGTCGGCGGGCAAATTGATTTGTCGTTTTCCACCGTGGCGGTCACGCTGCCGCAGATGAAGGCCGAGCGCATCCGCGCGCTGGCGGTGACTTCGCCACAGCGCAGTCCTGCCGTGCCGCTGCTGCCCACCATGGCCGAGGCCGGCATGCCCGGATTCGAATCGCAGCAGTGGTTCGCGCTGTTCGGCCAGGCGGCGTTGCCGAAGGACATCATCACCCGGCTCAACACGGAAGTCGCGCGCTGGATGCAATTGCCCGAGGTACGCGCACGGCTTTCAACCGAAGGCGCTGAACCGGCGTCTCTCACACTGGATCAGGTCGCGGCCTTCATACGCACCGACACCGTGCGCTGGACACAAGTGATCAAGACCTCCGGCGCGACGGCGGACTAACCCCCAAACTACTTCGGCCAATCGGCATTGGCCTGCGGGTTGATCATGCGCGACGCGGGCATCTGGGGAATCTGCGGTCGCAGATAAGGTTTTTCCACCATTTTGTGGCAGGCATAACACTGTTCGATGGTCTGCCGGTACGCCGTCTCGAACGATGGGATGTCTTGCTTGCCGATGGCAACGCGCAGACTCGTCAGCACGGAATCTTCCACTGCTTTCACCACCGGCGTGAGATCCATGTCCTGCCCGCTGGACAGGCGGCGCGTGGGACGTATGCGCACCATCCAGTTGAGATTCGAGCGCGTTTCATTGAGATAAAACTCCGCCAGCGGCCAGTTGCCGTTTTGCCCTGCAAACCACAGATTCGAAAAGTGGTAATCGAGTTCGGCCATCACGTGCGCATGGCCGGGCAACGCGCGGCGCAGCGATTCCATTTCGGATTTGAGCGCGGCCACCTCGGCGGATGACGGAGCGCTGCCTTGCGCCTGAGCCATGCCAATGCCGGCAACATATGCCGCGCTCGCCGCACAGCGCCTGATAAAAACGGATACCATGATGATTCTCCAGCGTCCTGCGTAAAGGGGGCGCTCGTTGATTATAGCCGCGGAGAATCAACGCATGCCACGTTCAACGCAGAACGCCGTCACCGGCTGCATGGCTTTCGGCGCCTGCTGCCGCCCTACTGATCAGGCAACGGCTTTCAACTCACGCGGCGCAACGTGGCTGGTGAGCCGCTGCGTGATCTCGCGGCGCACCTGGTTAAAATCAATCGCCGATACTTCACGCGGGCGCACGAGTTCAATCGGCACATCCGCTTCAATCCTGCCTGGCCCTGCGGTCATCACCACCACGCGATCGGACAGCAATACTGCCTCTTCCACCGAGTGGGTAACAAAAATCACCGTAACCTTGGTGCGCTCCCATATCTCGAGCAACTCCTGTTGCAGGCTTTCTCGGGTCAAGGCATCCAGCGCGCCGAAGGGTTCATCCATCAGCAGAAGTTCACATTCGTTGGCGAGCACCCGCGCAATCGCCACGCGCTGCTTCATGCCGCCGGAAAGCTGCATCGGATAGCGGTCGGCAAATTTTTCGAGACCGACCATGTGCAGATGTTCATTGGTAATTTCATCGATGTATTTTTTGGCCAGCCCTTTTTGGCGCGGGCCGAAGCTGATGTTTTCGCGCACGGTCATCCACGGAAACAGCGCGTAATCCTGGAACACCATGCCGCGATCACTGCCGGGACCGGTGATCGTGTTCTCGTGAAGGCAAATTTGTCCCGATGTCGGCTGCTCGAATCCGGCGATGATTCTGAGCAGGGTGGATTTGCCGCAACCGGACGCCCCGATCAGACACACGAACTCACCCTTGTCGATAGTGAGATTCACGCTGCGCAGGGCTTGCACCGAATCAGCGCCGAGTTGAAACGTCTTGGTCACGTCGCGGATCGACAAAAACTGGCGTCGCGCCTTGGCGGTGTTTTCAACCATGATGTTGCGGGCTCCAGCGAAGCATCCAGTTGTTGATACAGACGATGATGCGGTCGGTTAAAAAGCCCGCGATGCCGATAATAATCATGCCGGTAATCACCATATCCGTGCGCGACAAGGTGCGCCCGTCCATGATGACCGAACCCAGCCCCGTCGGTACGCCCGTCATTTCACCCACCACGATCAGTATCCACGCGAAGCCATGCGCCAGACGCAGGCCGTTGAAAATACCCGGCATCGCCGCAGGCAGCACCACCTGGCGAAACATGCGCGAACCATCGCAGCCCAGCATCGATGCAGCCTCGAACAAACGCGGGTCCACCGACCGCACACCAAAAATCGTGTTCAACAGAATCGGATAAAACGCGCCGAGAAAAACCAGGAACACCGCGGAGCGCGGCCCCAGGCCAAAAAAAATCATCGACAGCGGCAGCCACGCCGTCACCGGTATCGGGCGCAGCAGCGACAACGTGGGATCGAGCAATTGGCGGATGATTTTGACTTTTCCGATCAGCAAGCCGAGGGGAATGCCGATAACGATAGCCAGCGCGAATCCGCCATACACGCGCTGCATAGAGGCAAAGAGATGCGTGAGTATAGTGCCGCTAAACGCGTCATCGTGGATGCCGCCGAAAGCAAAATCCCACATCATGGTGCCGACCTGATACGGCTTCGGTACCAGTTTGGTGCCGGTCATCACCACCAGTTGATGCCACAGCACCACCAGCAACACCGGAAACGCCACCGCCAGCAAGACGCTTTGCACGCGCTCCGGCAGCCACGGCTTGCTCGCCACAGCCGGTGCTTCCGGCGAAACCGTGGACACCGGCGCGTTTTCCACCTCGGTTACTCTCGCTTACTCTCGCTTACTTCTTCGCCGGCGCGTCAACCGGCATGAATTTGGTGGTGATGAATTTATCGTAGTTCGGCAGCTCGCGTATCTGCTTGGCCTCGAGCATCAGATCGCCATAAGCTTTGGCACGCTTGACGAATTCGTCGTCGATCTTCCAGGTGAGCTGCACATTGGGCGCGGCCATCTCGATCGACTTCTGTTGCTGCCCGAGTTTTTGCATGGTCATCTTGACCATTTCCGCGCGGTTGCCCATGGCGAAATCGGTCGCCTTGCGATGCATCTCCATCATGATTTTTACCAGATCGGGATTTCTGTCGATCATTTCCTGACGTGTCGCCCACACCATATTGAGCGAGCCGATTGGCGTGCTGTACGGATACTCGACGATTTTGCCCACGCCATTGGCGAGGCTGATGCCGGGGCCGGGCTCGGCGCCGACATACGCATCCACGTCACCGCGCGCCAACGCACCGGCCATGTCTGAAAACGGCAAGCGGATCGACTGAATATCCTTGATCGTCATGCCCTCGGCTTTCAGGCGCTGCAGAATCACCACTTCCTGCGTGGAGCCGGGCCAAATCGCGACTTTTTTGCCTTTCAAATCCTTGATGGTTTTGATATCGGATTTCGCGCCGGCCACCACCGCCATGCCGCCGTTACATTGCGGCGCGAAGATCACCACCGGCTCGCCCGCCGCCGCGCCCAGCATCGCCGCCGCGAAACCAAAGGTGCCGAAATCAACGGTGCCGGTAACCACTGCGTTCTTGCCGTCGGTCGGGCTCTCGAACGGAATCAC
>CANIID010000184.1 GCA_947467315.1 Betaproteobacteria bacterium
GCAAACCGATCCTACACCTCGCTATCGCGATGCAGCAGCGCGCATGGATGCAAGGTCTGTGGGATGCCGCAAAAACGTTCGACTTGCCCGCTACTTTTGCGCCACTTCATCCGTCCGGATAAAGCGCTAATGGAAAATCTCGGTTGAACTATGCCACGTCGCTCGGCACGTCGCTGCATCTGGCGGGCGAGTTGTTTAAGGCGATGGCGGGCGTGGATATCATCGCGGTCAATTTCAAGGGCGGTGGCCTCGCGGCGGCCGATTTGCAGGCCGGCCGCGTGCAAATGTCGTTCTCCGTATTCCAGACCGCGGTGTCGCTCGTCAAAACCGGACGGTTGAACGCGCTGGGCATCACCAGCGCCAAGCGCTCGCAACTGTTGCCCGAGGTGCCGGCGATCGCGGAATTTTTGCCGGGCTACGAATTGACCGGGTGGCTGGGCATGGTCGCGCCCGCCGGCACGCCGTCTGCAATCGTCAACAAACTCAGCGGCGAAATCGCCGCCATCCTGCGCGCGCCCGATGCGCAAAGCCGCATGCTTGCGCTGGGCGCGGACCCCATCGGCAGCACGCCGGAGCAATTCGCGCGTTTTCGCAAGACGGAGTTTGCGAAAATCTCGAAACTGATGTCCCGCATGAACACCCAAACCGAAAGAACCGAAGGCAAACGATGAGCGACGCCAAGCCAGGATTATTCACGCCGATTACGCTCGGCAAACGCACGCTGCGCAACCGCATCGTGTTTCTGCCGCACGCTACGGGCCAGGGGGTGCAGGGCCTGCCGTCCGAGGGGCATCTGGCGTATTACGCGCGGCGTGCCGAAGGCGGCGTCGGCATGATTATTCAGGAGGCCACGCCCGTGCATCAGGCGAGCCTGAGCCGCCCGACGCATGTGCAAGGCTACGATCCGCGCATCATCGCGCCCGCGCGCAAGATTTCCGATGCCGTGCATAAGGCCGGCGCGATGATGCTGGTGCAGATCAGCCATCGCGGGCTGGCCGCGCTGCCGGTGTTTTCGCGCCTGCCGGTGTGGGCGCCCAGTCCCACGCGTTCGCCGCACACCGGCGAGATGGCGCACGCGGTAACGCTCGGTGAAATCCGCGAAATCGTCGCCGGCTTCGTGCAGACCGCGAAAAACTTCATGGAAGGCGGCTACGACGGCGTCGAAATTCATTGCACACATGGCCATCTGCTGAACAGCTTCATGAATCCGCGCTTGAACTGGCGCACCGACGCCTATGGCGGGTCGGTTGATAACCGCATGCGCCTGCTGATCGAAGTGCTGGAAGCGCTGCGCACGCTGCCGTTGGGCATCCTCGGCATCCGCTTTGGCGCGCCCGCGTGGAATGCCGGCCCCGAGGCCGGCGACGCCGCCACCATCATTCACGCCATCGAGCCGTACGTCGATTACATCTCGGTCACCGGCGGCACACAGGCAACCAAGCATCTGAACATGGCGGACTTTTATTCCAAGCCGGCCTACATGCTGGAGCTCGCCCAGCAGGTGAAGCGCGTCACCTATCGCCCGGTGATCGCTGCCGGGCGGCTGAACGACCCCGCGCTCGCGGCGAGCGTGATCGAGAACGGCAGCATCGACCTCGTTGGCCTCGCGCGCGGCCTCATTTGTGATCCCGATTGGGCGCGCAAGGTCGAGCGAAAGTCTGCGGCGGACATCCGCCCGTGTATCGCGTGCAACACCTGCGTGGATCGGGCTGAATCGGGCGGCCCCATCGGTTGCATCTACAACCCCAGAACCGGGCGTGAGGGCGAAATCGCCGGGCGGCCGGCTACGCCACCTGCGGCGGCGGGCAAGCGGGTGCTCGTGGTAGGTGGCGGCGCGGCCGGCATGCAAGCGGCGCTGCGCGCCGACGAGCTGGGGTTTAACGTGACGCTCGCCGAAGGCGGCGCAGCACTTGGCAGACAAATTACCGTCTCGGCGGCAATCCCCGCGCGCGAGGGCTTTCAGCAAATCGGCGATTATCTGCGTGAAGCGCTCGCGCGTTCGCGCGTGCAAGTGTTGCTGGGCAAGCGCCTCGATCTCGACGCGCCGGAATTTGCGTCGTACGACGGCGTGATCGTCGCCACCGGCGCTTCGCCCGCGCCGTTGCGCGACACCACCACCATCGCCATACCGCGTTTTTCCGCCGAGGCCCTGCTTCGCAACCCGGCGATGGCCAACGGCACGCGCGCCCTGCTCATTATCGACGAAGGCCTGACCGCCGGGCCGGGCGCCGCCGAGATGCTCGCGGCGCGCGGTGTGGAAGTGCATATCGTGCTCGCCGGATCAGAGTTGGGCAACGCCCTGCCGTATACCAATCGCCGCATGCTGATGGACCGCCTGCTGGCGATGCCGCAATTGCATTGGCACTTTCACAGCACGCTGCAAAGCGTCGATAAGCCGGGCAAGGCGACGCTCAGCACGCGCGGCATGGGAGAAATTACACTCGCCGCGCGCTTTGATTTTGTCGTGCAAACCGTGCAGCGCAGCGCCAACAGCGAACTCATCGCCGCGCTGGAGTCTGCGGGCACCATAACATTCGCGGCAGCCGGCGATTGCGTTTCGCCCCGCAACATTTACTACGCCATTCGCGAAGGGTTTGATGCGGCGGACACGGTGGCGGCTGCACTGACTTCAAAGTAAGCCAGCGCGATATTGACTCAATCCACTCAATCCACTTTTGCGCCGGAGACCTTGACCTGCATGCGCAACCGCTCGGCATCGACTGCGATGAACTGTTTAAACTCCGCGGGAGAATTGCCCACCGGCTCTTTGTCGCCTTCCGCGAAATGCGCCCTGACGTTGGGCTGACTCAGCACCTTGAGGATCGCGGCGTTCAGTTTGTTCACGATATCGGCAGGGGTCCGCGCCGGCACGAAGATGCCGCTCCATGACGTCGATTGATAACCCGGCAACACATCGCTGATCAGCGGCACGTTAGGCAGCAGCGGTGAACGCCGCACGCCGCACAGCCCGAGCGCCTTGATCGATCCGGCGTTGATGTGCGGCAGCGCTTCGATCAACGGCGAAAAAATCGCCTGGGTCGAGCCGCCCACCAGATCGATCATCGCCGGCGCGCCGCCTTTGTAAGGCACGTGAACCATGTTGCCCGCGACCATATGGTTGAACAACGCCGCCGCGAGATGCTGCGATGAGCCATGGCCGGCGGAGCCAAAGTTCACCGCGTTTTTGCCGCTTTTCACGTAGGCAATGAACTCGGCCAGATTACTCACCGGCACTTTCGGGTTGACCACCAGTGCGTTGTTCGAGTTATAGGTTTGCGATACTGGCGCAAGGTCGGTCAGAAAGTTGTAGGGCAGATTTTTGTACAGGCTCATGTTGGCCACCAGCGTGGCGGAGGCCACCAGTATGGTGTAGCCGTTGGGTGTGGCTTTGGCGACGATATCGCCGGCGATGGACCCCGCCGCGCCGGGACGATTGTCGACCACCACGGTTTGCCCCAGTACCGGTCGCAGGTTTTCCGCGAGCACGCGGGCGGTGATGTCGGTGCTGCCGCCAGCGGCGAAAGGCACCACCAGCCGGATCGGGCTTGTCGGCCACGAGGGTCCGGTTCCCTTTGCGCCGGTCTGTGCGAGTACCGGGTTCGCGAGGCCGAGTGTTATGAAGGCGCTGCCGATTACCGCTGCAAAAACGTTCAACATGATGGCCTCTGCGAAAAAATCCAGGAATCACACCCGCCGCGCGCTTTCGGGGTCTACACTACGCCCGCCTCGCGCAGCCCTTGAATCGCGTCCCGACTATAGCCGAGTTCGCCCAGTATCGCCTCGCTGTGCTCGCCGATCAGCGGCGGCGGCGAATTGAGCGTGGGGCCATCATGCGCGAGGCGAAACGGCGTGGACAGCACCGTCACGTCGCGCTCCACACCCTTGACGTTTTTGAAGGTATGCAGCACGCCGCGCCCGGTGACTTGCGGGTGCTGAAGAATCTCGGCCGGCGTGCGGATGCGCGCGGCGGGCACACCGGCGGCGTTGAGGATGCCTTCCCATTCGTCGGCGCTGCGCGTGAGCAACACACGGCGGAATTCGGCGCGCAGAATATCGATGTTTTTACGCCGCGCATCGATTTCCTTGAAGCGCGGGTCGGTCAGCACGCTGGCGAGTCCGATGGCGCGGCACAGCCGCTCGTATTGATGGTCTTCGTTCGCGCCCAGCGTGAGCTTGCCGTCGGCGGTGTCATAGGTGCCGGCCGACGGACTGCGGCTCGCCGGCTCGTTGCCGCGCGGGCCGGGCACGTTGCCGGTGGCGAAATAATCGGTGACGTATGAACTCATCAGCGCCAGCGCCATGTCGAGCATCGACACGTCGATGTATTGCCCGCAGCCTTCGCGTTCGCGCTGAAACAGCGCGGTGGAAATCGCGTAAGCGCCCGCCATGCCTGTAGCGTAGTCGGTAATCGGCGGGCCGACTTTCAGCGGCCCGGTGTCCTTGGTGCCGATCACGCTCATCATGCCGCCCGAGGCCTGAATCACGCCATCGTAGGCGGTGTAGTGGCCAATGGGCGGAAGCTGGCCGTAGCCGGTGAGCGAACAGAAAATGAGTTTCGGATGTTTCGCGCGCAGCGTGTCGTAATCAATGCCGAGTTTTTTCATCACGCCACTGCGGAAGTTTTCCACCACCACGTCGGCGTTGGCGACGAGCTTCATGAAGATAGCGATGCCTTCGTCGCTCTTCAGATTCAGCGTCAACGACCGTTTGTTGGCGTTCTGCGGCAGAAAATTGGTCGCCATCGCATGCTTCCAGAAATGCTGGTCGCTGCCCGCGCCGCTGTGGCGTACCGGATCGCCACGCCCGACCTGCTCGATCTTGATCACATCCGCGCCCATCAACGCGAGTTGATAGGTGCAATACGGCCCCGCGACCACGCGCGTGAGATCGACGACTTTGATGCCTTTAAGTGCTTGCATGGGTAACCTGTTTGTTGGTGTCTTTTAACCGCCACCGCATCGGGCGTGTGGCTCAAATCGCTCGCTTTACCTACGATATCACCGGGCACATCGCGCAACCGAAAATGGGTGGAAAATTCGCGGAATCGCTCCAGTAGGGCGTCCGTATTCTGTGACCACTATGAAACTATAAGTGAATTGTCGCCGAACGGAACGGGTTTCGCTATTCCCCGATACCCGGTTTAAAATCAGGCCTGTCGCATTGATCCGCACGATTGAATACGAAACTAAGGGAGATTTATGGAACAACTCGAACGTCCGTTGCCGGCGCCGCTGGCGCCTGAGGCGAAGCCGTACTGGGAAGGCCTAAAACAAAACAAGCTCATGCTGCCCAAATGCAATGACTGCGGGAAAGCGCATTTCTACCCGCGCATCCTCTGCCCGCACTGTCATTCCCGCAAGCTCACGTGGGTCGAGGCGAGCGGCCGGGGCAAGCTATTTGCCTTTGAAATCCTCCACCGCTCATTCAACCCCGCGGTGAAGACGCCGCTGCCTTATGTGCTGGCGATGATCGAGCTGGAAGAAGGCCCTCGCATGTTGTCGAACCTGATCAACATCAAGCCCGATCCAGCCCTGATCCGCTGCGATATGCCGGTGCAAGTCATCTACTCGAAGCTGAATGACAACTTCACCCTTCCGTTCTTCCAACCTGCCGAGGCGAAGTAATCATGGCCCAACACGACTTTATGCGCGAGCTTTCGAACACGGCCTGCATCGTCGGCGCAGCCGAGAGCGACGAAATGGGTGTTTTGCCGCACAAGAGCCAGATGGCCTTGCACCTGGAATCGATCTCCAACGCGGTTGCGGATGCCGGCCTCAAGGTCAGCGATGTGGACGGCATTTTCACCGCCGGGGCGCATTCACCGGCACTGATCGCCGAAGCGCTGGGCGTCACGCCGCGCTACGTTGACGGCACCAGCGTGGGCGGCTGCTCCTTTATCATTATGGTGGAGCACGCGATAGCGGCGCTGCACCATCACCTGTGCGATGTCGCGGTGATTACCCATGGCGAAAGCGGCCGCTCGCAGGTGGGCGTGACGCGTGTGCGCGACACCAGCATCGCCGGTTGTTACGAAATCCCTTACGGCTTCGGCGCCCCGCCGACCTGGTTCGGCCTCATCACCACGCGGCACATGCACGAGTACGGCACCACGCTCGAACAGTGGGCGCAGGTGGCGGTGTCCACGCGTCAGTGGGCCGCCCTGAACCCGAAGGCCATGTACCACGATCCTTTGACGATCGAGCAGGTGCTCAAGGCCAAGATGATCGCTTACCCGTTCACCGTACTGAACATCTGCCTCGTCACCGATGCCGGCGGCGCAATAGTGCTCACGCGCGCGGATCGGGCGCGTGACTGCGCCAAGAAGCCCGTCTATGTGCGTGGCACGGGGGAAGCGACCGAGCACGTGTCCGTGACGCAGATGCACGGCCTGCCGTTAAGCAAGGCCACGCGCATGTCCAGTGAGCGCGCCTTCAAGATGGCCGGCGTCAGCCACAGCGATTTCGATCACATCATGCTGTATGACGCGTTTACCTCCGGCCCGCCGATCATGCTCGAATCGATGGGCTTCGCGAAGCCCGGCGAGGGCGTCTCGTTCTTTGAAAACGGAAAATCGACGCCGGGCGGATCACTGCCGATCAATACCAACGGTGGCGGCCTGTCGTATACGCATACGGGGATGTACGGCATGTTTCCGCTGATCGAGGCCACGCGCCAATTGCGCGGCGAATGTGGCGCACGGCAGGTGCCCAATGTGAAGCTGTCGCTGGTCAACGGCATGGGCGGCATGCTTTCGGCAGCGGGTACTGCGGTGTTGTCGAATGAGAAATGACGGCGAGCGAGGCTAAAGTGAGTTGTTGATCGAGAATTGATCAACGGCAATGAACTGGAGGTGGTCACAAATTGTGACCACCTCGCCAAGCCTAAATTCTCGTCGACGCTACCATTCGCCTTCACCAAACACGTCTCGTTAATGGCGGCCTCGGTGCTCAGTACGCCGCGTGCGATCGAGGTCAGCCGGCGGGGTGCAATAAGCGTAGCGCATTGCACCGCATGTAAACTTCATCGGCGCCGCATTCGGCGCAGTGCGCTTCGCTTACTGACGCCCTATGGATTGCGGGTTACGCGCGTTGCGCCGTAGCATTATATATTCTGCAAGAATGCCAAAAGCGAATGTGCCAACCGGGTCTAGCGCATCGTCCAAGCGAAGACTTGGTCAACCCCGATAGCACCCGACAACGCCCGAAGCAGTGAGCTTCTCAATATCACCAGCCCCGTAACCCATCTCCCCCAAGATCTCCCGCGTATGCTCCCCCAAATGCGGCGCATGCGTCAGTGGATCACCTGTCACCGGCGCGCGCTGCCCGCAAATGGGGCCCATCGGCACGAGACCAAGCGTGTCGTTCTCCACCCAGCGCACCGCATCGACGGCCTGCACCTGCGGGTCTTTGAAAAGATCGTCGTACGAATTGACCTTGGCTTTCAGGATGTCGATGCCGGACAGCAGTTCCACCCACTCGTCGGAGGTTTTGGTTTCGAAGAACGGCCGCAGTTCGGCCATCAGTGCATCGCGATGGGTGACACGGCCGCGCGCGTCAGCATAGCGAGGATCGGTTAACCATTCGTCTTTGCCGAGCAGTTTGGCGAGGCGCTTAAAGTGTTCGTCGCGCCGCGCATTGACGCTCATGAAACCGTCTTTGGTTTTGAACATGCCGACCGGCATGCCGATCGGCTCCGCGGCGCCGCCCTGCAAATGGTGTTCCATCATCGCGCCTTCCTGCAGGGAGAGCGCGCATTCCAGCAGGCTGGTCTGGATGTGGGCGCCGCGGCCTTTCATCGCTTTACGATACAGCGCCGCCGCCACCGCCTGAAAGGCATACAGGCCGGTGGAGAAATCGATCGCCAGCATTTCGATGCGTTGCGGCACACCCGTGGTGCCGCGGTTGATCGACATCATCCCCGTATAGGCCTGCATCACTGAATCCGTTGCCGGATTATCGGCGCGCGGCCCCGTCGCGCCGAAGCCGGTGATGTGGGCGTAGACGACGTTCGGGTTGGAGTGCTTGACGCTCTCGTAATCGAGCTTGAACTTGTCGATCTTGCCGACGCGATAGTTGTGAACCAATACATCGCATTGGCTGGCCAGCCGCTGCACGATCGCTGCGCCTTGCTCCGTCTTGAGATCGATGGCGAGCGAGCGCTTGGCGCGATTGACGATGACGGAATGCGCGGTGTGGTCACCCGTGTGCTTGCCGAGCCGCCGGCTCCAGCAGCCGATTTCCGCCGGCTCGACCTTGATCACATCGGCGCCGTTGCGCGCGAGGTGCATGCCGCAGTAAGGGCCTGCGACACCCTGCGACAGATCGAGAACTTTTACACCTTCGAAGGGTAGATCATCTTTGGTCATGGTACTCATGTCTCTATGTATTTACTGTGTCTGCTATTGCTGGCTATGTATCTACACATCTCTACAATCTTGTCCCCTCGTCCCGCTTGCGGGGAGAGGGGGTTTCTTTGAGATGTATAGATACATAGGCCTTCAGAGGGAAGGACAGGATAGGACGTGGGGATGATGCCGCCGCCACCGCTTGGCCCGCACCTCGCGCCGCTTACTTCTTCGGCGCCTTCAACCCCAACAACTTCGCCGCATTGCCGCCAATAATTGCGTCCTTCTGCTTGCGCGTGAGGAATTTTGCGCGCCCGATGAAATCCACCGGCTTGTAGTAGCCCATGTCGTAGGGGTAGTCGGTGCCGATGACCACATGGCTTTCGCCCCACAGTTTGACCAGATGCTCCAACTGCGTTTCGCCGAACACCATGGTGTCGTAGTAAATCTTTTTCATGTAATAAGACGGCGGGCGCGTGATGTGGTCGTGGCATTCCGGGCGCACTTTGTAGGCGTGATCCATGCGCGCGGGGTAGTGGCCCATGTAGCCGCCGCCGTGTGCGGCAACGATTTTTAATTTCGGGTAACGCTCAAGGATGCCGCCGTAGACGATGTGCGCGATAGCCACGGTGGTGTCAAGCGGGTTGCCGATGACGTTGGTGAGAAAATGTTCTTTCAGGCGGCTGGTGTCGGTGAAGCCGTTCGGGTGCAAAAAAATCACCGCGCCGAGTTCCTGCGCCTTGGCCCAGAATTTTTCGTATTTCGGGTCGGCGATTTCGGTTTTGCCGACGTTGGTGCCGAGTTCGAGGCCGCGAAAGCCGAGCGACTTCATGCAGTACTCCAGCTCTTTTACTGCGAACGCCGGCTCCTGCATCGGCACGGTGCCCAGCGCGACGAAACGATCCGGGTGCGAGGCGACGATCTCCGCGAGCCGTTCGTTCACCACGCGCGAGGTTTGGCGGCCCAGTTCGGGCTCGATGCGATAGTTGTAATGGCTGGGTGAAGTCGAGATCGCCTGCACGTCGATGCCCATCTTGTCCATTTCGGCGAGGCGCGCTTCGGTGGAGGTCGCCTTGTGATGGATTTGCTGCCACTGTTCTTTTTGCCGGTCAGCCGAGCGTTGGCTGCCGTGCTGCGCCACGGGGTCGCGGGCGGGTATCGCCGTTTGTTTGGCGATGGCGTCGGCTTCGGGCACGTGTACGTGGCAGTGCAGATCGACCGCCAGACTTTTTTTGCCGCCTTTGGTGCGTTTAACGATTTTGCGGCTAGCGGCCTTGGCCATATCAGCGGAAGCGGCGTGCCGGGGTGCTTGGGGGGTGCAGGTGTACATCATGTCAGGTCTCCAGTAATCGTTCGTTAATTGTAACTATTCAGGTTCCAATGATAGGGCACTACAAAGAAACTCCTTCCCCCTGAAGGGGAAGGAACCGAGTCGTTGGTATTTCCGCCGATACTTTCTCTCGAACCTGAATAGTTGCCGTTAATTTACTCCACCGAAATCTTCGCCTTCTTCACCACGTCGGCCCAGCGCGTGATGTCGCGCGTGATGCGCGACTGAAACTCCGCCGGCGTGGAGGGGCTGGCATCGATGCCGGCCACCAGCAAACGCGCTTTCACGTCGGGCAGCGCGAGCAGCGCCACCAGTTCGCGGTTATAGCGCTGGATGGCGGCGGGCGGCGTGGCGGTGGGCGCAACTAAACCGTACCAGCCATCGACTTCGTAACCCGGCACGGCCTCGGCGATGGCGGGCACGTCCGGCAGTGATGCCGCGCGCCTCGCGGTGGTGACGCCGAGCGCGCGTAGCTTGCCGCTGTGGATCAGCGCACTGCTGGAAGCCATGCCGGCAAAAAACGCCGAGATTTGTCCGCCCATCAGATCGGCGAGCGCGGGGCCGCCGCCTTTGTACGGCACGTCCTGCATGTTGATGCCTGCCATCGACTTGAACAACTCCGCCGACAGGTGCGCAACGTTGCCGTAGCCGGTGTGCGCGTAGTTGAGTTTTCCGGGGCGTGATTTCGCGAGCGCGACAAACTCGCCGACACTCTTGGCCGCAAACGCGGGGCTTACCACCAGCACGAATGCGCCGCTGCCGATAAAGCCGATAGCGGCGAAATCCTTGATCGGGTCGTACGGCAGCTTGCGGATCACCGATGGCGTGATGGTATGCCCGGCCGCGGCCACCAATAGCGTATGGCCATCGGGCGCGGCCTTGGCGGCGAGTTCGGTACCGATGATCGCGTAGGCGCCGCCGCGATTGTCCACCACTACCTGCTGCCCCAGACGCTCCGGCAGGCGCGCGGCGATGATGCGGCCCACCACATCCACCGCGCCGCCGGGCGGGAACGGCACGATCATGCGCACGGGGCGGGTGGGCGACCACGGTGCCGAACCTTGCGCATAGGCCGTCGCCACTGTAGTGACGAGAGCCGCGACCGTCACCAGCATTTTGCATGGACTATTCAACGGCGATCTTCGCTTTCTTCACCACCTCGGACCAGCGCGTGATGTCGCTTGCGATGCGCTGTTGAAACTCCGTCGGCGTGGAGGCGCGCGCATCAATGCCGGCGGCGAGCAGGCGTTCTTTCATTTCCGGTGTGGCGAGCAGCGCCGACAGCTCGCTGTTAAAACGCCGGATTACCGCGGGTGGTGTGGCCGCCGGCGCGAGCAGGCCGTACCAGCCATCGA
>CANIID010000185.1 GCA_947467315.1 Betaproteobacteria bacterium
GATCGCCATCAACGAATATATCGCCTTGCACAACGCGAACCCCAAACCTTTCATCTGGACCGCTAAGGCAACTGACATTCTTGCCAAAGTCACCCGTGCCCGGGCGGCCTTAAATAAGCGCACTTCTATTTGACGCACTACACTAGGGGGGTGGCGGTCAAAACGAGGGTTGTGGCGTCTCGTGCGCCCCCGCCTTTAACACAATCCCTTTGAGCTACTTCGCATTCTCCGCGATCCCAGCCTGAATAAGCGCACCGAGCCATGAACTCTTTTCCTTTGATATCAGATACTTACACCAACTCTGCCGAAGAAGCACGGCGTGTTCCAAAATCACGTCTGACGATGCCTCTCTCGCCTGTTATCAGGATGGATCAAGATAGATCATGAAGGAGGCAAGGCCATGGATGCCAGCGAAGTCAACCGCGTCAAATTCGCGTCGCAAACCGACCCGAAGCTGTTGAACGAACTCAAGGCCATTGCCAAGGCCGAGGGCCGGCAATTGCAGGCGCCAATAGAAGAGGCTATTCAGGATTACATCGAAAAAAGGCACGGCGGCCAGATGCGCCCGGCGGTCAAGTCCGCACTGGAACGCACCATGCGCGAGCGCAAGTGGCTCTATGCGCAGTTGGCAAAATAACCGCCGCGCCGACGTCGATACCCCCCCATGACGCTGTACATCACTGCGGCGGAAGCGGTCGAGATTCATCGCGCTATGATCGAAGCGCATGGCGGTAGCCACGGCATACGCGATGTCGGCGCACTGGAGTCAGTCCTCTTTCGGCCGCAGAGTGGTTACTACGACGACATCGTGGCCGAAGCCTGCGCGCTACTGGAAAGCCTCGCCGTCAATCATCCGTTTGTTGACGGCAACAAACGCGTCGCCTTCGCCACCATGGAAATTTTCCTGCTCATCAATGGCTGGCGCATTGACGCCACGCAACAGCAGATTTACCGCTTCATGATGCGACTCTTTGACAGTGGGCAGTTTGAGTTGAGCAAATTAGACAAGTGGTTTCGGTCGCGAATGGTCAAGGATGAAAGTTGAGCGTAAATCAGGAATTGATTGAAACCATGACAATTGAAGAAACGTCTCCACCAAAGAAAATTGCCGAGAGTCTGAACGCATGTCTGAGAGTTCCGGTCGAGTTCGCCGTCGAATTGGACGTTTCGCGCGACAAGGAATTACCGCCAGCAACCGCCCCGTTGGAACAAACACAATTTCCGCATACTGTTCCGATGGGAAGGCCGCAATGCCAAGGACACGCAGATAGTCGATTACCAGTGAATAACCTGTGCAGAAAAATTGATATCACCGGCGCGCTCAAAATTCAGTCAAGGCAACCGTTCTTTAATCATCGTATGATTATTAAAGAACGGCGCTCATCATTTCAACTCTTGATGTTCTTGATCACGCGCGCCCACCGCTCATAGTCGGTTCTGACGAGCCGCGCCAGTTCATCGGGCGAGCCGCCTTCCACTGAATTACCCTGCTTCTCGAGTGTCACCCGCACTTCCGGTGAACGAATCGCTTTGACGAAATCCGTGTTCAGCTTCTGGATAATGTCCTTCGGCGTCTGCGCTGGCGCGAATGCAGCGAACCACACCTTGGTGTCAAATCCCGGCAGACCGCTTTCAATCAACGTCGGCACCTCGGGATAAATGTTAAGCCGCTTTGGCGCCGTCACGGCGATCGGCCGCAGCTTGCCCGCCACCACATGCGTGCGCAGCGGCGCAGTGGAATTGAACAAGAGCTGCGTTTCTCCGCTGAGAATGCCGATCACCGCCGGACCGCCGCCCTTGTAGGGGATATGCGTCATGCGCAAGCCCGTCTCCTGCAAAAACATCTCGGTTGCCAGATACGGCACGGTACCGGCGCCCGCGGAACCGAAATTGACCAAGCCCGGCTTGGATTTCGCCAGCGCAATCAGTTCCTTGATCGTTTTTATCGGCATCGACGGATGCACCACCGCGAGACTGGGCGACGAACCAATCAGCGTGATGGGCTCGAAGCTGGTGTACGGATCGTATTCCTGCTTTTGTTGCACCGGCGTGATCACGATCGAGGTGGTGGTCACGAGCAGGTTGTAGCCGTCGGGCCGCGCACGGGCGATTTCGGCGGTGGCAATGTTGCCGTCTGCGCCCGCCTTGTTTTCCACCACCACGCTTTTGCCCCACTGCTCCGTGAGCGATTTCGCGATCAGCCTCGCAGAGACATCCGTACCGCCGCCCGCGGCAAAGCCAACGAGCAATCTCACGGCCCGGTCGGGATATTGGGCTGCCACATTTGTCGCAACCATCATCATCGCCGCCATCGATGCCAGCGCGGTCAACCCTCGCAGAGCCATCATGTTCACTCCTCTCACACACTTACGTTGACGACAGAAAAAACCCGTGTTGATTTGCAAAGTTTCAATGCTCTTTCGCCACCCGAAAACCGCGCCGATAAACACGAATCACCGTCGGGCTGCCCACACGGTATGCCGCGCGCAGACCCACCGGCGCGTCAATCCACGAACCGCCGCGCACCGCACGCAGGGCACAATCACCCGCCGCCCACGCGCGACCATCCGTCGGGGCGGCGCGGTAGTTTGCGTTCCAGCAATCCTGTGTCCACTCTTCCACGTTGCCCAGCATGTCGTGCAGGCCGTAGGCATTGGCGCGATACCGCCCGACCGGCGCGGTGTAGGCGGCGCGGTCATCGCACGGCGCAGCCGCCCACTGACTCGCGCCGGGCACCTGCCGCTGGGCCGTGAGATCAGCGCCATTGGCATGGCTGCAAAATGCATTTTCATCATCACCCCAATAACGCGCTGTCGCCGCGCCCGCTCGCGCAGCATATTCCCATTCGGCCTCGCTCGGCAGACGGTAGCGCATGCCGGTCTTCTGGGCGAGCCACTGCGCATAGGCGCTGGCGTCGTCCCAACTCACGCAGGCCACCGGATGCGTGTCGTCCTGCGCATAGCCGGGGTTGCGCCAGTCTTTTGCCGGGTCTTTCTCGAATTCAGCGCCGGTCCAGACGAAACAGCCGTCGCTGCCGCGGCCCGTGGCTGTTGCAAACACGCGGTACTGGCCGCGCGTGATTTCAAACTTGCCCACGGAAAAAAGCCGCACCGTCACTTCATGTTGCGGTTGGCTGCGGTGACGAAACGCCTCGGACAAATTTTCACGCGCCTCCTCGTCCGGCGTGGCGCCCATCAGGTAGCGTCCTGCGGGAATCACCACCATTTCCGGGCAATCCGCGCAGTCCTTGAACACATCGCCCGGCAAACGTTCGGTGAGCGCAGCCGCGTCGCTGCCGCTGGCGGCGAGCAACAACACTATCGCGACAAGCTTGCACCGATGCATAGTTGTCGCGCTCCACTCACAACCATAAAATATCGTTTAAAAACATATACTTATGTTTTATTTGCATTAACAGGCGCGGCAGGCCCGAGCGGCAAATCCGCGCTCACCACGCGATACGCCGCATGCCGCCCGGCCATCCGCCCCGAGGTAAACGCCCAGCCGATGTGATGACCGTGGCCTTCGAGCAACATGCCGCCCATGCCGATAAAACCTGCCGCGAATAATCCCGGTATGGGTTGATCCTTGGGCCCGAGCACGTTCAAGCGCGTATCGACGGCGACACCACTGTCGCTGAAGTTGAGATAGTGCCGCACCGGCCCCATCGCAATAAACGGTCCGCGATCCAGTGGCTCGCGGCCCGCCGCCACTTCGGGCGAGGCCAGTGTCGCGTTGTAATCCGCCACGGTTTTTTTCAGCACCTCCGGTGATGCACCGATTTTTGCGGCCAGCGACTCCAGCGTCGGCGCTTCGTTAAACACATCCGAGCGCGTGCGCCGATAGTCGGGCACGAAGGCATAGGCAAAACCCGGTGCGGTGGAAACGTAATACGGCCACTGCGTATATTTCTCCGCCAGCTTCGCGTCGAGCAACACGTAAGCCAGTTTGTCCGGCTGTTGCGCCAGCACCGGCGTGGAGCTGTCAGAAGGACTTTCGATTTCGTTCACAAAGCGCTCTCCGCGCGCGTTGATGAGCAACGCGCCCGCCTTGAACAACTTCGGCGACGGCACCAATATCGTCGTCAGAAAACTCATCACTACGGGACGCAACAAGCTTTCGGGCAGATGTTCCATCGCCCAATTCACCGCGCGCATGAAGATGCGCTGCGGCGGCAGCCGCGTGATCCACTTGGGCGGCGGCGGCTGAAAACGAATGCCCGCGCTGCATATGCCGGTATGCACGATGCGGCCGCCCTGCGCCATCACCAGCTTGTGGCCGTCACCCTGATTGGTCGGGTTCACCGGCTGCACGTCGAGAAACCCTTCCGACAGATGCTGCGTGCGCAACTCGGCGTCGCCGCTGAAGTCACCCGTGGTCAACACCACGCCACCGCGCGCGCGATATTCCACCGTGCCGTCCGCCAGCTCGCACACCACGCCGGCGACCTTGCCGTCCTCCACCAGCAAGCGCTGAACGCGCGCGGCGGTGACGATATCGACGCCACTGCGTCGCGCGGCTTTGCCCAAGTGATAAATGTACGCGCCGGAATTCGGCAACACATTGTGCATGCGCGGCTTGCGATGCGGCGCTTCGGGCAACGGGCCGTGGAATTCGACACCGATCGCCATCAGCCAGCGAAAGGTATCCGACACGTTATCCACGAAAATGCGCCGCAGCGCAGTGTTGTCCTTGATCGGGTAGCGGCTTTCGCGCACGCGCTTTGACGCATCGATAAAGCGCTGCATGTCCTCGAAGTGATCGTCGGGGCTGTCGTGGATGCCCTTCTTCAATTGATGCGGCGTGTTGCTCGCGGTAATCGAGCCTATCGATTTCGCCGTGCTGCCGCCGAGCTTCTCGTTCTTCTCCAGCAGCACCACGCGGCGGCCCAGGCTGCGCGCCTCGATGGCTGCCGCCAGTCCGCTGCCGCCACCGCCGACAACGACCACATCGGTCTCGATTTGGCGCACTGCTTTTTTAGTAGTCATAAGCTGCTGTCGATCCCTGCGTTCGCGTGATGTTGAGAATGATACAATTTATTTGCCAACCCCCACGCAGATCACGAAAAGGATAACGCACGATGGCCCAGCCCGATACCCACACTGCCAGCTACGACACTATCGTCATCGGAGGCGGCATATCGGGGCTGGTCGCAGCCAACCGCGCCGCCGAACTCGGCCTGCGCACCGTGGTGCTCGAAAAAGGCACGGCGGATAAATACCTGTGCAGCTCTCGCTACACCGGCGGCACCTTTCATGTGTGCCTCACCGACATACAGGTGGGGCCGGAAAAACTCGCTGCCGCCATCGACGCCACGACACGCGGCTTCGCGCGCAAGGACGTCGGCGGCGCGGTCGCCAAAGACAGCCTGCGGCTGGTGCGCTGGCTACAGGCCGAGGGCATCAAGTTCGTGAACCTCGGCCATTATCATTCGTTCGTGCTGGCGCCGCCCTCGCGCACCGGTCCCGGCCTCGATTGGGAGGGCCGCGGCGGCGACGTGCTGCTGCGCACGCTGGAAACCAACTTGAAAAAACGCGGCAGCCATATCCAGCGCGGCACGCGCGCGCTGGCGTTGGATGTGTCCACGCCGGGCATCATCAAACTAGAGGTTGAACAGGCCGGCGGCACTGGTACGAAAAGCACGCTCACCGCCAAGGCCGTGGTCATCGCCGACGGCGGCTTTCCCGCGAACGTTGAGTTGGTGCGCCAGCACATCACGCCAGTGCCGGAAAAAATTCTGCAACGCAATGCGCTGACCGCCACCGGCGACGGCCTGCAAATGGCCATGGCCGTCGGCGCGGCAACCCTGGGCATGGATTGTTTTTACGGCCATCTGTTAAGCCGCGACGCGATGAACAACGCCAAGTTGTGGCCGCGCCCCTATGTCGATTCGCTGGCCACCTCCGGCATGCTGGTCGATGCCCACGGCCGCCGCTTCGCCGATGAAGGCGAAGGCGGCGTGTACCTGGCAAATGCAGTGGCGCGTCTTGCTGATCCGCTGAGTGCAAGCCTGGTGATGGATCACGCCATCTGGCAGGGGCCGGGCACCAGTCCGCTGGTACCGTCCAACCCGCATCTGCCCAATGCCGGCGGCACACTGCATCGCGCCAACACGCTGGCGGAACTGGCCGCGCTGATGGGCGTGCCCGCGCAAGCCTTGCAAGATACCGTGGCGCAATACAACCAGGCGCTCGAATCCGGCACGCTGCCACAGCTCTCGCCGACACGGCGCGTGGATCGCTACAAGCCGTGGCCGATCAAGGTGGCGCCGTTCTACGCCGTGCCGCTGTGTACTGGCATCACCAATACCATGGGCGGCTTGATGGTCGATCAGGATGGCGCCGTGCTCGACAAAAACGGCGCTGCGATTCCCGGCTTGTATGCCGCCGGCGGCGCCAGCGGCGGATTGGAAGGCGGCCCTTCTATCGGTTACGTCGGCGGCTTGATCAAGTCGGTGCTGGGCTTGCGCGCCGCGGAAAAGATCGCGAATTTTTCGGCCTGACTCAGCACGGCCATGAAAACGCTGGCGGCTTCCTGTTTTGTTGGCGTGCTCGCGGCGGGGCTGGTGCTCTCCGCGAACGCGCAAGCGTATCCAGAGCGCCCGGTGCGTTTGGTCGTGCCGTCCGCACCCGGCGGCGGCACGGATTTGATTTCACGCATTATCGCCGAACGTTTTTCCGCGCGCTGGGGCCACACCGTGGTGGTGGATAACCGCGCGGGCGGTGGTGGCGCGCTGGGCGCGCAGATCGTCGCTACTTCGCGCGCGGACGGCTATACATTGATGGTCGGCACCGGCGGCCACATCACCATCAACCCGCTGCTGATGGATTTGCCGTACGACGCCGCGAACGCGTTCACGCCGATCACGCTGCTGGCGACCGCGCCGTATTTGATGGTCGCCAATTTAAGCGCCGTGCCCAGCAAGTCGGTAAAGGAATTCATCGATCTGGCCAAGGCCAGTCCCGGCAAATTTTTCTTCGGCTCTGCGGTGGGCAGCCCCGATCACCTGTCGGGTGAATTGTTTCAGTTGATGACCAACACGAAACTCACCCACGTGCCGTATAAAAGTTCGGCAGGCGGGTTGATCGATCTGCTCGGTGGCCGACTGATGGTGGGGTTTCTCACCATCCCCGCGGTGATGCCGCATGTGCAAAGCGGCAAGGTGCGCGCACTCGGCTTGAGCGACCGCAAGCGCTCGGCGTTGCTACCGGACATCCCCACCATCGCGGAAACCGTGCCCGGTTACGAACTGTTCACCTGGTACGGCTTGTTCGCGCCGGCGAAAATTCCGCCGGCTGTGCTGAAAAAAGTCTCCACCGATATTCGCGAAATTTTGCAGGAAGCCGACGTGCGGCAAAAGTTGCTGGGGCAAGGCTTCGATCCGGTGGGCAACACACCGGATGACGCCGTGGCGTTCATCAAAAAAGAGTCGGTGGTGTTCGGCAAAATCGTCGCCGGCGCCAACCTGCGCAACCGCGTGAAATAATTGGCAGGCAGCCTACTGCACGCTTTGCATTACGCCCCGCAAATGCTTCAACGCGCGGGTGGCGCACGCCGGGCCATCCGGCTCGCAAATAAAAGGCTCGACGCCGATGACGCCCGTGTATCCGCCCCGCTTCAGCGCGGCAATAATGCCGTCGAACCGCACCGCGCCGTCGCCGGGGCCGCGATGGTTGGCGTCGTTGGCGTGAAAATGCGCGATCTTGCCTGTGGGCAACCAGCGGTCGAGCACCTCGACCAGCGACTCGGATTCGGCTTCACTGCCGGAGCAGCAATCCAGCATGGTCTTCAGCGCGGGACTGCCTATCGCATCAATCACCTCCGCTGCGTCGGCGACGGTGTTGATAAATGCGGTTCGACTCGGACGCAACGGTTCCAGCAGGTAAGTAACACCTGCGGCGGCGGCGCATTTCGCGGCATGCGCAAAGGCCTCAACCCCGCGCGCCCTGCTGCCTGCCCTATCCGCCGGATCAAGCTGCCGGTACTGCGACGAGCCATGCACCATGTATTTTCCGCCCAGCGCCGCACACACATGGCACAACCGTTCGATGACGTCGAACGTCAGCGCACGCGTGGCCGGATCAGCGCTGGTAATGGAAAGCCCGTGCGGTGCATGCATCAAGCTGAACAGGCCGGTGATCGCAATGCCGTGATCGTCGGCGAGTTTTTTGGCCGCGGCAATTTTTGCCGCCGGCAAAAGATGTGGCTCATGACTCAACGTCATGGGCGCCAGTTCAAGCCCGTCATAACCAGTGCGTTTGGCAAACGCGCACATGGATGCAAAATCGAGCTTGGCCACCACGGTGCTGCACAGGGTTAGTTTCATGCTGGCCTCTTGGATTGCTGCTGTGAACAGAGATAGTGAGTTTGAAATGCCGCACCCGAAACGTCAATGCTGCGCCCAGCCAAGCCAGTGCATGATTATAACGTAAGTAATTGTTTTTAATGATATTTTTGTAACTCCAAAACAGGCAACCCCAACATGATTTACATCGTTGAATGCGCACTCACCGTGAACCAGACCGATGCAGACTGGAACCGCTGGTACCACAGCATGAAGCCGCCGCATATTTTGCCCACGGCGGTGCCCGGCGTATCGAGCACGCAACGCTTCAAAGGCATCAACATCAATCCGCCCGCTTACTTCGCGATGTACAGCGTCGCCTCCGCCGAGGTGATGCGCAGCGACGCCTATCGCAACGCCGGCGGCGGACGTTTTCAGACCGAGGACTGGAAACCCCTCATCACGTTTTGGCACCGCGATTTGTTCGGCGGCGCGGATGCCCCCGACGTGCCGATGGATGCCATTCTGCTGGTGCTCGACCGGGCCGCGCCGGAGCCATCGCCGGCGGGCATCACGTTTCAGTGGCTGCCCGCCGTTGATCTCGATCGCTCGACGCCGTATCGCGGCCTGGCGGTAGTGAGCAACGCCGACGCGGCACGGCTGCCCCTTGATACACTGAGCACGTTAAAAGGCCTGCGCACCTTTCGCCCCGTCATCCCGCAGGTGACGAGCGAGCGTCCGCTGCCCGCTGCTTATTTGAACCAGCCATGATCCCTGCCCGCGCCTGCTTACCCGTAACCGCCCTGTTGCTAACCCTCGCGCCATCGCAGGCGTGCGCGCAAGGCGCCTATCCCAATCGCCCGGTGCGCATCATCGCCGCCACCTCGCCGCCCGGCGGCTCGGATACCGCCGCGCGCATCATTGCACCCGCACTTTCGGAACGTCTCGGCCAAACGGTGATCGTGGAGAATCGTCCCGGCGCGGGCACCATGCTCGGCAACGACTCGGTCGCAAAAGCGCCGCCGGACGGTTACACCTTGTTGATGGGCATCAACACGCTGGCGATCATTCCCGCCACGACCAAGCATGTGCCCTACGACGCGCTGCGCGATTTCGCGCCGGTGTCGCAGGTGTTAAGCCAGCCGGGCTTGATGATTATGCATCCCTCCTTGCCGGTGAAAACCGCGAAGGAGCTGATCGCACTGGCAAAATCGCGGCCGGGCGATGTGCTCTACGCCTCCGGCGGCACCGGCAGCAATCCGCACATGGCGATGGAGTTGTTCCTCTACATGAGCGGCACGCGCATGCTGCATGTGCCGTTTCGCGGCGGCGGCGCGATGGGCATCGGCATCATGTCGGGTCAGGGATCGGTGGGCGTGTTGTCGATATTGGCAGCCATACCACACGTGCGCACCGGGCGCTTGCACGTACTCGGCGTCACCAGCGCAAAGCGCTCGTCCATCGTGCCCGACGTGCCCGCGATTGCGGAGACCGTTCCCGGCTACGAAGCGATCCAGTGGTACGGCCTGATGGCGCCGGCGGGCACGCCGAAAGAAATCGTGACGCGCCTGCACAAGGAAACCATCGCACTGCTGCGCACCGCGGAAATCCGCGCGCGGCTTGCGCAGGATGGCGCGGATACCATCGGCAATACGCCGGAAGAATTCCTCGACGTGCTGCGCAGCGAAACCGCCAAGTGGGCGAAGGTCGTCAAGGCGGCGGGCCTCGTGCCGCAGTAAATACGGAGGAACAGCGTAGTCTGGCGGAGCTGATAGGGTGGTGTTGCCAACAACTCCCTGATTTGGAGACTTAAGTGTGTTACGAACGCAGTGTTCTGCCGGCAGTTACGCCAAAGCCGATCGGATTAGTTACGTTTGTGTACACGTAGATTCAGTAAAATAGAATGCGTATGCAGTAAGCGTAGCAAATATTGACTGAATACGAGAATCTCGCAATGCCCAAGCAATCACCATCGAAAGCGCCAGCAGTCCCAGCGCACGCGCTAACCGCGCTCGAAATGCGCATCGCCGCCGAGTTTTTCGAGACCTGTGCGGAAACCTACGTCGACCACGGCAGCAACGAATTTGATCTGCCGGACACGCCGGTGCGGCGCGAAATCGTGCAGGCGGCTAGTCAGCTTTGGTCACGGACGAAGAGCGGCGCCCCTGACGAACCGTCCGTGCATCGCCGCCGCATCAACGCGGCGGATTACACCCTGTTTCACTACTTCGCCGTGCGCTGGGGCGCGCTCGAGCAGGAGGTGGAGCGCAAAAAGGCCATTACGCCGCTGCTGGGGCAGGAGGAACTGCTGACCGCCGCCGCCCTGCTGGAACTGCTGTCGCACAACGACACCGACGAATATGCCCACGCTTCGGATGACCCGGATCATGGCCTGCCGGCCACGCCCGAAGGCCGGCAACTGGCCGAAGCCGCAATTCGTCACACGGGCCGCAAGGATGTCGAAAAGCGCGTCAATGCGGCGCTCGCCGGTGAATACAGCTGTGAAATTCATGTGACGGTGCTGCTCGCCTACCTAGTGTAGTGCGTCAAATAGAAGTGCGCTTATTTAAGGCCGCCCGGGCACGGGTGACTTTGGCAAGAATGTCAGTTGCCTTAGCGGTCCAGATGAAAGGTTTGGGGTTCGCGTTGTGCAAGGCGATATATTCGTTGATGGCGATC
>CANIID010000186.1 GCA_947467315.1 Betaproteobacteria bacterium
GCCGCGAACCACCCGGCGAGATTGGCGATGGTTTCCAGATCAAACGCACCGTGTTCCATGTCGATCATGGCGTAATCAAAGCCGGAGGATTCGATAATCCACGGCATGCCGCGCGTGGCAAATTCCTTGATGCCGGTGCCGAGCGCGGCACGTCCCTCGCTCACAGCCCTGCGGATGCTGTTTTGTTTCATGGGTGTCATGGGCAATATGCCTTACGTCGCCAGCCTGACATGCACACCTTCCCACGCCGACTTGCCCATGGCGTCGGTCAACTGCACGCTGCGCAGCCCGTCGATGCCGGTGGCTACGGGCGCGCGGCCTTCGAGCAGCGCCTGGCTGAAATCCACCACGCAGGCGCCATGCGCGTTGATCGCAGGGTACGCCTGCTGGCGCGACGTGCCGTCGTTGAGCCGCACTTGCAGTTCACCGCCTTCGCGGCTGCGCGTCAGTGAGCGGCCCGTAATACGCCCCTTGCTGCCGTAAATCACGAAATCGTTGTAGGGGTTCGGCGTGGATTGATTGACATTGAGTTGCGCCAGCGCGCCGTTGGCGAATTTGAACGTGGTGAGCGAAGTGGTTTCCATCGCGCCGGGCGCAGTATCGAATATCGCCGACACCGTGGCGATTTCCGAGCCGAGAATGAAACGCAAAATATCATAGACGTGCGTGCCCACGTTCATGGAGGTACCCAGCCCCGCCATCTTCGGATCGGTGCGCCAGCTCGCCGCCACACTTGCTGCGCCGGGGCCGGCGCTCGCCTCCAACTGCACCATCAGCACGTTGCCGATTTCACCGCTTTGCACCACACGCCGCGTTTCAATAAAACACGGCATCTGGCGGTTATGAAAATTCACCCCCAGCGTGACACCTGCTTTTTCGCACTCGCGCACGATACGTTCGGCGTCGGCGGCGCTGGTCGCCATCGGCTTGTCGCAGAACACATGCTTGCCCGCGCGCGCGGCGGCAATCGCCTGCTCGGCGTGCTGCGCATTCGGCGTGTGGATCGCTACGACAGTCACTGCCGGATTTTTCAGCAGATCGTCGTAATTCGTATAAGCGTGCTGCGCATTAAAGCGTTTCGCGAAATCATTCGCCCGCGCCTGATCGCGGCTCACCACGCCGATGAGTTTGTTGCCTGCAAAAGAATTGATGCCGGGCAGGATGCGATCTTCCGCGATTCTGCCGGTGCCGATGAGTCCCCAACCGTTGATTGTTGCCATGATGTGTTGCTTCCGTGGATTAAAAGAAAATCACTGCGCCAGCAGATCAGTAAAAGCCGGCACCGCCATGTCGATAAAGCGCTGGTGATCGCGGCACAAGGCATCGATGGCCTGTTGTTGCGCCGCCGGATAGCGCCGGGCCACACGATCCGATAACTTATTGATTAATAATGGAATTCCATCCACCCGCCGTGACGGATGGCCTACCGGATTGTCGTGCTCCACCAACCCGGTACCGGTGCCATCCTTGAACACGATCTCGATGCCATTCGGATTCGCGCGCAACACGGCGTCGTTGTAGCGGGCGGTATACGCTGGGTTTTCCGTTACCGTCATCAGCGCGCGCAGGCGGTCGATGCGCGGGTCGGTGGCCGCTTCGTCTTCGTAATCGGCTGCGGTTAATTTGCCGCGCAGCAGGCACACCGCGATGGCGTACTGCAAACAGTGATCGCGATCCGCCGGATTGCGCAGCGGGCCTTTTTTGTCGATGGTTTCGAGCGTGCGCTGATGCGTGAACAAGCGTATCTCGGCGATATCGTCCAGACGGTCGCGCACGCGCGCCGACACCGCCAGCCCACACTCGATAGACGACTGCGCGTGAATCACCACCGGCCCCATGATTTTGAAAATCACGTTTTCCATCACCATCGAGCCGAACTCGCCGCCGCGCTTGAATTCAGCACCACCCATGCGCGTTTTGCAAAAGCCCCATTTCGGATGGCTCAACACCTGCGGATAACCCGGTTCGCCTTTCACGCACATCAGCGCGAGGCGCACGGCGTGACTGCTCGCTTCTGCCGCCGCCCAGCCCTTGCGCGGGCCGGTGTTAGAACCGAAGCGATGCACACACAAGGGCGCGTCAAAAAACGCTAGCGAGGTCGCCGCCATGATTTGATCGCGCGTGCCGCCCAGCAACTTCGTCGCCACCGCCGCGACCGCGATTTTCACCAGCAACGGATGATCGATGCCATAGGGGTTCAGCGCCTGGCCCAGACCCAGCACCCCCTGAATTTCGTGCGCCTTAATCATCGCCTCCAGCACCGTGCGCACGGTCAGCGGCGGCTTGCCCTCGGCCACGCGCACGCGGCTGACGTAATCGGCCACCGCGAGTATCGCGCCCACGTCATCCGACGGATGCGAGGTCTGCGCCGCCACCCAGGTATCGCTGAAATCCGTCCAGCGCACCATGCAGGCGATATTGAACGCGGCCGTCACGGGGTCCAGCCGGAAATCCGTGCCCGGCACGCGCGCGCCTTGGGCCAGCGTTGCGCCCGGCACCACCGGCCCCAGCAGACGCGTGCAATGCGGATCATTCAGCGCGTCTAGCGCGCAGGCAATACTGTCGATCAAACAATAGCGCGCGGTTTCAAACGCACGTTCGCTGGAGACCACGTAACTGTCTGCATAGTCGGCAATCTCGATCAGCAGCGGGTCGTACGGGAGGGCAGTCAGGGTAGACATCAAGAATTACTCACAGGATTTTCTTGTGTATATTCCACTATTCAATTGCTTTCAGGCAAGTCTTTCACCCGCACTCACTCTCAGCCACATAATGTGGAAGGAACCCTCATGGGCGCTACCGCAACCATCGCTGATTTCATAGTCAAAACCACTGCGGCTGATTTTCCGGCGGGCAGCGACGAGAACGCCATCAAAGTCATCGTCGATACGTTCGCCGTTATCCTCGCGGGCGTGAGCTCGGAAGTCGCCGAACCGCTGCAACGATATCTGGAAATGTCCGGCGAATCCGGCACGTCGCCTATTTTGGGCACGGGGCGCACCGCGTCACCGGAAACCGCCGCGTTGATTAACGGCACCTACGGCCACTCGCTCGACTACGACGACGTGCTGTCGATGATCCCTGCGCATCCCAGCGCGGTGATTCTGAGCGCCTTGCTCGCCAGCATGGACACCAAGCCGGTGAGCGGAAAAAATTTCATCGAGGCCTACATCATCGGCGTGGAAGTCGGCGGCAAAGTCGGCCTCGGCATGACCAACGAGCATTACCAGCGTGGATTTCACGCCACCGGCACGCTGGCGATGTTCTCCGGCGTAGCGGCGCTCGCCAAGCTGCATCAATTGGATGCGCCCACCATACAACAGGCGTTCGGCATTGCGGCGTCGATGGCCAGCGGCCTGCGGCGCAATTTCGGCACCATGACCAAGCCTCTGCACACCGGACTGGCCGCGCGCAATGCCTTGAGTGCGGTGCGGCTCGCGATGTGCGGGTTTACCGCAGCAGCAGATATTATGGAAGCGAAGGCGGGTTTTTATTCGACCTACGGCACGGCGGAATCCGACCCTGACGTCACCGCGCGCGGGCTGGGCAAACCGTTTGTAATCAGCTGCCCGGGCATAGCGGTCAAAAAATTTCCCTGCTGTTACGCGACACACCGCACCATCGACGGCGTGCTCACGCTACGCGAGCGGCTGGGCTTCGACGCCCACACCATCGACAAAGTGATTTGCCGCATGCCGCCCGGCGGCATGCATGTGCTCATCTATCCGCGTCCGGTGACCGGGCTCGAAGGCAAGTTCAGCTTGCCGTATTCGGCCGCCGCCGCCGTGCTCGACGGAAAATTTACGCTGTGGTCGTTCAGTGACGAAGCCGTGCGTCGCCCGGAAATCGCCGCACTCTACGAGCGCATCGACACGCACGAAACGCCTGCCTGCCGTGGCGACGATCCACAATTCGACAAACGCAGTTCCGGCAGCCGCGGTTTTGTGGAAGTTGAAGTTTTGCTCAAGGACGGCCGTCGCGATCAGATTCGCATCGATGTGCCGCCCGGCTCGCCGTCGCGCGCGCTGACGTGGGATGAGCTGCGTGAAAAATTCATGGATTGCGCGAAGCAGGCGCCGCGCATTACGATGGCGACCGCCGAAGCCGCGTTCAACGACCTGCGCGCGTTGAACACTCTGAGCGATGTCCGCACCATCAGCAATCGACTGCGTTAAATCGGGAGGTCGTCATGACCGCTTCCAAAATTGCACACAGCTTTGCCGGTCAGTGGCTGACCACGTTCGGCTGGATGACGCTTGAACCACACGGCAATAAGTTGCGCGGTGCTTATCAATACGGCAACACCGAAGGCAAGATCGAAGGTTCGCTCGAAGGCAACAACTTGCGCTTTCGTTACAAGGAGCCGAACGAAGAAGGCGAAGGCGTTTTTCGCTTGCTGCGCGCCGGAAAGTTCAGCGGCACTTATAGCGTGGCGGGCGATCAACGCGTGCGGCGCTGGGAAGGCGAGCGCGGCTGGGACGGCATCTGGGACAGCGATTTTGGCCGGGTGCGACTGCTGCACGAAGCCGACCGTGTGCACGGCTCCTACGAAGGCGCGGGCTCATCGCAGATTGACGGACACATTGCCGGCGATAACAAACTCGAATTCCGTTATAAAGAGCCGCGCAACTCCGGTGAAGGTCACTTCGAGTTAAGCGAGGATCACTTTTCATTCACGGGCGAATGGCGTCCCACCAGTCCCGGGGCTACCACAGAGTGGCGCCCCTGGCGCGGCCAACGCGTGCAGCCCGAACGCGGCGTCACCTGGCTGCTGGTGCTTGAAGCGCATTGGCAGCGCAGCGTCGCCGAGAATGAATACGCGTTCGGCCACATGCTGCGCGAGGTGTTCGCGCGACTGCCGCAGGTTCGCGTGCGCCAGCGGTTTTTTCATGACGCGGAAAGTCTCGATCACTGGTGCCGCGAGTTACTGTATGTCGCTGAGCCCGCCATCCTGATGATCGCCAGCCATGGTGTCGCCGATGGGCTGGCCGTGCATGGCCAGGTGATCAACACCACGCGCGTACTCGACAGCGTGCGCGATGCCAGCAACCTGAAGCTGCTGCATTTCTCGTCTTGCCTCGTCGGGCTCGACGGCCAGCGCGCGTTGACCAAGCAGCCGTTCCCGGTTTCTGGTTACACCACCAGCGTGGATTGGGGCGCGAGCGCGCTGCTGGAATTCACCTACCTCGACCTGATGCTGGTACGCGGTTACGAACCGGCGGACGCAGCCAAGGCACTGCCGAAATTGATTAACTACACCGGTGACGTGGTGGCAGAGGATTCACCGTACCGCGCGGCGGGGTTTCGGTTTTTTCCGGCGGCAAGCTGACCGCAATCATACCGCTCGCGCATTGCAGTAAACATTCGACATCAAACATCCGGCTTCGCACCGGAAGCCTTCACGATCTTGGCGTATTTCTCGATCTCGCGCGACACGAACGCGGTGAACTCGGCGGTGGTGCTGCCCACCGGCTCGGCGCCTTCGCGCTGCATATAGTTTTTCATGTCCTGATGTTGCAGGCTCTTCACCACCTCGGCTTGTACTTTGGCGATAATCGCTGACGATGTGCCTGCGGGCGCCCACAACGCAAACCAGTTGTCCACGTCAAAACCGGGGTAGATCGAATCTACCGTCGGCAAATCAGGCAGCACCGACGACTTGCGCTTGGTGGTGACGGCAAGCCCACGAACTTTTCCGGCGGCTATCAGTGGCCTTGCGCTGGTGCTCGATGGGAATCCCATTTCGATTTCACCACCCAGCAACGAGGTCAGCGCAGCACTCGCGCCCTTGTACGGAATGTGCGTGAGTTTGCCGCCCGACACCTGCTTCAACAATTCGGCCGCCAGATGGCTGGTGGTACCGGTGCCGTTCGAGCCGTAGTTGAGGCCATCCTTGCGCGCCTTGGCAAGTGCCACCAGTTCCTGAATCGTGCGTGCCGGCACGGAAGGATGCACCACCACGATGATCGGCGCGGACGCCACCTCCGTAATCGGTGCGAGATCCCTGACTACGCTGAATGGCATTTTCGGATACAGCGTCACATTGACGGCGAGCGAGGCGGTGGACATCAATAACGTGTAGCCATCGGGCGGGCTTTTTACCACCATTTCCGCGCCGATGTTGCCGCCAGCGCCGGGGCGGTTATCGACGGTGACCGTGTGCCCCCAATTCGCATAGAAGCGCTGACTCAGCAAGCGCGCGAGCAGATCGGTGCCCGCCCCCGGCGAAAACGGCAGAATGATGCGGATCGAACGCGCGGGATAATCCTGCGCTTGCGCGCTGGTCGTGCCGGCCATTGCGGCCAGTGCAGCACATGCGGCGGCGATCAACGATTGTTTTTTCATGCGATTCCTGCGGATTGAAATGCTACAGCGGCTTGACGCCCGTCTCTTTCGACAACACGGTCATTTCCTTGAGATAGTTTTCAAGAAACTGTCGAAACGCCGCCGGCGAACTGGCTACCGGCATGTGTCCACCGAGTTCCATGGTATCGCGCATTTTCTGTGAGGACAGTGATTTCTCAACCTCAGAATGAATGCGCGCCGTCAGCACCGCAGGCATGGCCGCCGGCGCAAGGATCGCGTGCCACGCCGGGTCATACACAAAGCCCGTGATGCCGGCCTCGGACAGCGTCGGCACGTCGGGCAAGCCCTGCCAACGCTTGCCGCCGCTGGTTGCCAGCGCGCGCAAGCGGTTGCCCTTGAGGTGCGCCACCACGGTCAGCGGCGAAGCGAACGCCATTTGAATCTCCGCGCCGATCACGGCGGTGATCACCGGCGCGAAGCCCTTGTACGGCACATGCACGAATTTCGCGCCGGCGCGCTTGTTGATGAGCTCGCCGAGCAAATGCTGGCTGTTGCCCACGCCGCCGGAGCCGTAATGAATTTGCGCCTTGCCGCTTTTGGATAACTCGATCAACTCTTTGAGCGTTTGCGCCGGCACCTGCGGATGGATCACCACGTAGTAGCCGCGCGATTTCACCACCTGTGTCACCGGCGCGAAATCGCGCAGCACATCAAACGGCGGCTTCTCGTGTACCAGTTGATTGTTGGCAAGCGAGTTCGAGGTGTAAATCATGGTGTAACCGTCGGGCGGCGCCTTGGCCACGATCTCGCCCGCGATAATGCCGTTGGCGCCGCCACGATTGTCGACCACGAACTGCTGCCCCATCTGCCGCGACAGTTGCTCGCCCAATGCACGCATGATGGTGTCCATGGTACCGCCCGCAGGTTGCGGGACGACCATGCGGATGGGGCGGGTGGGGTATGCCGTTTGTGCGCCTGCAATTGAGGGCGCAAGCAGCACTGCGAGTGAAAGAACTTTTGCCGTGTGATTAAGCATGCGTGTGTATCGCAGGTTATTTGACATTGCGTTGAATCCCCTACCCCCACCCTAACCCTCCCCGGCCCGAGGGCGGGGGAGGGAATAGGGATAGACGGTGATTACCGTGCCGCCCAGCCCGGCAATTTTTTGCAGCGCTCCATCCATTTCACAACGGCCGGGTAATTTTCAAGCGCCACTTTCGCCTCCGGCGCGGTTTCGATGTACGGAAAGCACGCGGGTTCGGCGATGGTGGGCCGCCCCAGCGCCAGCCAGTCATTTTTCTGCAAGTGCTTTTCCATCACGTCGAGCGCGACCTTGCCGAACGCTTGCCCGTCTTCCAGCGAACCCAGCGTCCAGCGGCCTTGCAGCACGCCGCGCCGCGCATATTGGAAGCCGCATTGAATTTCGGTGGCGGCGAGCGCGATCCACTGCATCACTTCCGCCATGTCCGCCGCGTCGTTGGGAAACCACTGCTCACCGCCATGTTTGCGCGCGATGTAGACCAGACACGCCGCCGAATCCCAAATCACTTTGCCGCCATCTTCAATCGCCGGCACTTCGCCGCGCGGATTGATTTTCAGGAACTCGGCGCTTTTGTGCTGCTTGTTTTTCAGATCGACGATCACCACTTCGTGCGGCACTTTGAGCAGCGACAATAAAATTCGCAGCTTATAGGAATTGCCCGATACCGTGCCGAGATACGCTTTCATGTCATGCTCCGTTATTATGTAAGTATATGTTTTTAAACAACTTTTTATCTGTCTATGCGCCACATGGAATATTCATTCCCTCCCCTTCAAGGGGAAGGAGCTTCCCGTGCATCGCTGTGAAAATTTTTAGCACATTACAATTACTACGCGCCACACAAAAACGGCAATGCTTCGCCGATGGATGTGTTTAACACCGCATCGGCGATCTCGTCAAACTGCGTCGCCTGCGCATTGAGTATCACCAGCCGCGCTCCCGCCTGTTTCGCCAGCGGCACTGCGCCCGCCACCGGATACACCTGCAAGGTGCTGCCCACCGCCAGCAACACGTCCGCCTTGCGCGCCGCCTGCATCGCGCGATCAATCACCGAGGGCACCAGTGCCTGGCCAAATGAAATGGTGTCGCTTTTTAAAATGCCGCCGCACTCGGTACATGCCGGGTCTTCTTCGCCCGCGCGCACGCGCGCCAGCACGAGCTGCATGTCGTCGCGCCAGTTGCACGACAGGCACATCGCGTAGTGCAGCGTGCCGTGCACTTCGATCACTTTCTCGGCGGGGATGCCCGCGCGCTGATGCAGGCCGTCGATGTTTTGTGTAATCAGCGCGTGCAGCTTGCCGCGTTTATCGAGTTCGGCCAAGGCGCGATGGCCGTTGTTGGGCTTGGCCGTCCAAGCCGGGCTTTCGAGGCGGTTTTGCCACGACAGTTTGCGCACCTCGGGGTCGGCGACGTAGTAACGAATGTCCGACATTTTTTCCGCCAGCGGATTTTTCGTCCACAGGCCCTGCGGCCCGCGAAAATCCGGTATGCCCGAATCCGTGGATATGCCCGCGCCGGTCAGCGCCACCACGCGCTCTGCGCCGGCGATCCAACCGCGCACCTTGTCAATTGGCGTTGTGCTCACGACGATACTCCCTTCAAACCGAATACACCGGATGCTTCAAGCCGTCGGCCAGATGCTCTTGCGCCCATGCCACGGGGTCCGTCGCACGATCCAGCAGCACGCCCGCCGCACGCACGCGCTGTTTGCCGGCATCCAGCGCGGGCGGCTCGATGCCTTGCGCCAGCCCCAGCGCGGCGTCGTGCAGCATGCGCCGCGTCATCACGATGCCCTTGTCGGTGGGCAGCAGCCGCTCGGCCTCGTGATTTTGTATCGCGCCCATGCTCTCTTGCAGCGACGCATCCTGCACCGAAAAACCGAACACGCCGCTATAGGCGCGTTTGTCTTTTTGCGCCGCGCGGTCGATCAGATAATCGTTGTCACGATTCGCCTTGGGGCGGAACGAACCCGCTTCGTATTCAACGTGTATGCCCTTGCCCGCAGCCATGTGGGCACGCTCGGTTTCGGAAAGCGGTTTTTTCGGATGAAAATTAATGCTCCACGCCCAGCAGTTGTGGTCGTCCATCGGCACCCACACGTGCCCGCCCATCGCATGATCGCCAAACGGCGGTATCAGCGTGAACCACGGAAACAAATATTGCGTGACGCGCCAGTAGTAGGTATCGGCATCCCCGTTGCGGCGGCCAAACAGCGTCATGCCGAAATCGGTTTTCTCGATACTAAAAATCACATTGCCGTCGGCCTTGATGTAATCGTTGGCCTTCGCGCCGACATGCATCGGATCGCGGTCTACCTCATAGCGATGCACATACGACACATGCGCGGTATCGATGCCGCCTTCCATCGCTTGCAGATAATTGCACTCCTGCAAACGCCGCGAGACAAACCGGTGGCTTTCCGGCAGCAGGCTCCATTCCACCTCGGGCGGCGCGGGCTTTTTGTCGGGCGGGCCCATATACGCCCACACCACGCCGCCGCGCTCAATACACGGATACGCCTTGATGCCCATTTTCGACGCCACCTGCGGCGCGCTCGGCACATCGACGCACCGCCCGGTGACATCGAATTTCAGCCCGTGATACGAACAGCGGATGCCGCATTCCTCGTTGCGCCCGAAAAACAGCGACGCGCCGCGATGCGTGCAAAATTCGTCGATCAGCCCGACGCGGCCCTCGGTATCGCGAAACGCCAGCAGGCGCTCGTTCATGATCTGCACCCGCACCTGCGGCCCATCTGGCGCGGCGATTTCATCCGATTGCAGCACCGGCACCCAGTAGCGGCGCATCAGATTGCCCATCGCCGTGCCTGGACCGGCGTGCAGCAGCACTTCCGACATTTCCTTATTCATGCGGGTGTTCCACAATTCTTGAGCGAATGACTTTACCAGATGCGCGCGCATCGCTCCAAGCCTGTGATAGCGGCGAGTGCGATTCAAACTGAGGTGAAGGCATAGGAATTTATGCCCTTCAAAGAAACTCCTTCCCCTTCAGGGGGAAGGCGGGGATGGGGGTGGGGTACAGCAACGGAAGGCGCCGACGTCTAACCCCACCCCCATCCTAACCTTCCCCCTGAAGGGGAAGGAACTTTCTGCGATTGAGACAGCCATGCTTCCACATCACTTCGCGCCCGGCAGTGGCAGCAGTGGCTTTACATTCATCGTATATCGCCTTAGTGTTCCGGTTCCCATTTCAAGGAGATGTAAACCATGGCAGCCCAAGACAAGGCCGCGATACTGGCATCCCTGCCCGTACGCCCCGACGAAAACCCCTTCGCCGTCACCATCGGCGGCTTTTACCGCCGCTGGTTTAACCTGGTGAACGATCTGCAAGCGCTGATCGACACCGTCGCCACGATCAAAAGCACTGAAGACGAAGACTGGGTGCCCGCGTGGAGCGCCGTTGCGGAACGATTTGAAATCAAGGCCGAAACAGCCCTCGCGCGCGGCGACAAAGCCAATGCGCGCAAAAATTTCCTTGAAGCCAAAACCTTTTACTCACTGGCAAGATTCCCCGCGCCGTATCACTCCGGCTCGGCCA
>CANIID010000187.1 GCA_947467315.1 Betaproteobacteria bacterium
AGCTTTCTGTTGATGACTTAACGAAAGAGAAATCATGAAAGCAGACAAGCAGGCCACCGCCGCCGCTCGACAAACACGGGTCAATACGTAATCTGCATGGGTGGTCAATATTTGGGCAGCAGGAACAATGCTTAGCCGTCTAAACGTTTACGCTATTAGGCGGGTGCCAACAATACGTGAAAGTACTTGCGCTCAGGGGCGAGCGCTTGCAAGGGCCTAGAACAGAGTGAGCGACAATATCTGCATCAGGTCGGCGAGTACAACTCGCCATCAATACCAAAAAGCCGCATACTCATTTCTGCCACTCGCTCTAACCTTCAACTACCAACGGGACACCCCCTTTTATGCAAAATTCAGGCTACATTAAAAAAATTCTTTTTAATGTTTTTTTGAGTTCTTTTTTTTCTTGCGTTTCGCTCGCGGCTGATTACCCTCCCGAATTACAGGGCCCGTATGCATCCTCGCAAGGATCGTTGGTGGAGGCTTGTAAACATCCAGCAATCGTTATTGGAAAAGCAGAACGTTATAATGAAGTGGATGCTAGCTGCAAAATAGCCAAGATTTCAGGTAGTGGCGGTAAATATTCGATGGATGAGAGTTGCGGCAGGGAAGATGCACGATGGTCTCAAAAGACTATTATGGAACTTAAGGGGCAAGATTTACGTATTTTTGAAAGCAGTCAATATCAGGGAAAGAATTCTGCGGCGCTTAAGAAGTGTCCCTTCATTGATCATTCGAAGCCAGAAGTTAACAATAAAAATACTGTAGATATTATGGCGCAGCGATGCGCCGCAAATGAGGCCACGGTCTTTGAAGGTGCTGCAGGAAAAAAAATAATACTTATCTGTGCGATACCTAAAAAACCCCCATTCACCAAAATAGAGTATCGATTTGGCACTGCGGGAAAACTAGAATTAAATTATGTTGCGGACGCGTCTAATAACAATAAATTTTACAGCACAAGCGAAACATATTCGCCAAGAGCGAATTTAACCTCCCTATGGTTCAAGATTGGCGATACCACTTATGTGGTCTCCCAGTGCATGGGGGGAGAATGTCCAATCAGTGGTGGCATTTTAGTCGTCAAAGGTAAAAAAATAATAGCGAAAGTTAGGGCCAATGAAGCGATGTTTAGCGATGTGGCCGTTAATTTCGTTAAAAATCAATCATTGACGCCGTTGATCCAAATGAAGGATGCTGAGGGTTTAGACGTGACTGCCCTTTATGGTAAGTAAATATAGTTCTTGGTGCCGGGGTGTTGAGTCCCACAGAATTGGGAGCCGGGTTTTTCATGGGCCGGTCAGGATTTTCGTGTGTGGCATAACATGTTGTTTATAAGGAGCATGCATGTCACGCAAGACGAATGTTGGCACGGGGGCGGCGACGCTGCCGCAGATTCCATCAGCCTGCTTGATCAGCGTGTCATCGTGCGCAATCCACGCCCCCCCCCCCCCCGTTGTGTATCAGACGGGAACACTATTCCCCCCGGTCTGGCGATTTGAAAACGAAGGGGGGGCCGGTAGGGGTTGGGTTCGGGGCGCCATGTCTTCACATGACTTACGCACATCGGCAAAAAAATCCACATTCGTGCCGTGGTGCATCGGTAAGGTAAGCCCACATAAGGAGTCGTCCGTGCGTTTTGTATCGCGTGTATTCTTGTTACCGTGGCTGTTGACCAGCCCCCTCTGCGCAGCCCAATCTCAATGGCCGAGTCAACCCGTGCGTATCGTTGTTCCTTTTGCACCCGGCGCATTTACAGACATCGCCGCGCGCTCCTTTGCCGCCGAGCTGACCACGCAACTGGGTCAGCAGTTTATCGTCGATAACCGGACCGGGGCTGGCGGCATCGTGGGCATGGACATCGTCGCCAAGGCTACACCCAATGGACACACGTTGTTGGTCACCGACAATTCATTAACCATCACGCCCGCGCTCTACGAAAAGCTGCCCTATGATCCGCTGCGCGACCTCGCCCATGTCGGCAAGATCGCGGAATCACCGACCTTACTGATTGCCGCGCTTAAAATCCCGGCAAAATCGGTCGCTGAATTGATAGATGTAGCGCGTGCCCGCCCAGGGGAATTGACCTATGGCTCGGGCGGTCAGGGATCGGCCGCTCATTTGGCGATGGAATTGCTGCTCAGTCTGAGCAAAACCAAAATGACGCACGTGCCATTTAAAGGTGTGGCCCTTTCAGTCGCAGGCGTTATGGCCGGTCAGATTGATCTCTCGTTCGGCAGCCTCGCAGCAGGGTTGCCGCATGTAAACGCGGGACGGGTGCGTGCCATGGCGGTATCGGGCGGCTCCCGAAGCGCGCCCTTGCCCGCCGTACCCACCTTTGCGGAAGCGGGCTATCCGGCGTACAGCTTCATGCACTGGTGGTCGATGGCCGTGCCGTCAACAACGCCCGGCGCAGTGATTGCCAGGATCAGCAAGGAAATGGCGACCGCGACATCATCAGCCCGGCTGAGAGATAGTTTCAGAGCGCAAGGCGCGCTGCCGATTGCCGGAACGCAGGCGGAAATGAAAAAACTAGCCGAGTCCGAGATTGCACTGTGGCGGGAAATTATCAGGAAGGCCGGTATAAAGGTTGAGTAATCGTGGCTCTTTTCCTTGACGAAGGTTGTGTAGCCCGTCTGCTGACAATGGACGATGCACTGGGCGCGGTGGAAGAAGTCTTCCGCGAGCAGGGCCGTGGCGGCGTTACCAATGTGCCGCGTGTGCGCGCGCCGCTCAAAAACGGCGTGCTACGCATCACCGCCGGCGTGCTGTCGTATCGCGGCCTTTACGGCGTAAAAGTGTCCAGCACGGCGGTATTCGGACGCAACGCCGGGCGCATGTTCTGCCTGTATCGGGAAGAAACCGGCGAACTGTGCGCTGTCGTGCAGGTGTTCGGCATGGGTGCGCTGCGCACCGGCGCGGCGAGCGGCATTGCCACAAAATACATGGCGAACGAAAACGCCAGCGTGCTCGGCGTGCTGGGTTCCGGCCGTCAGGCGCGCACGCAGGTCGAAGCCATCTGCCGCGTGCGAAACATCGCCGAAATCAAGGTGTACAGCCCGACCCCCGCGAACCGGGAGCGGTTTTGTCGCGACGTCACCGACGCATTGGGCGTGCGCGCGGCGCCGGTGACATCGTATGAGGCGGCAGTGCGAGACAGCGATGTGATTGTCAGCGCCACGACATCCAGCACACCGGTCGTGCACGGAAAATGGCTGGCCAAGGGCGCGCACATCAACGCCATCGGCGCCAACTATGAACACCGCCGCGAACTGGATACCGCCGCCGTGCAGTCCGCATCATTCATCGCCGCAGACGATCCCGAGCAGGCACGCTACGAAGCCACCGATTTGGCCGAGCCGGTGAAGGAAGGCGCGCTGTCGTGGGATCGCGTGCATGCGCTGGCCGATGTGGTGGCCGGAAACCTGAAAGCGCGAACCGGCCACGATGACATCACCTTGTTCAAATCGCTCGGCGTGGCCATCGAGGACGTGGCGCTGGCGGCGCGCGCCTACGAGAAAGCGCTGCAACAGAAAGTCGGCGTTGTTCTGCCCGATCTTGCAGGGTAGCCTGGGCCGCGGCCAGTTCGATACCCTTGGCGCGTTTCGCTGTTGTAAAATATTATTTGCTGGATGGATACTGCCAATCCACCGATTATCGATGCACCCATGGAGTGAGGACAGGAATATGAGCGCTGACGTGCAAGCCATCCGGTTGTTTTCCGTAACCCTTGTGGGCGGCGCCGCACTAGCGCTTTCCGTCACGGAACCCCTCGCGCAAGTGCAAAATTATCCGTCGCGCCCGGTACGCATGATCGTGGCCAATGGTCCCGGCTCCGCGCCTGATGTCATCGCGCGCCTGCTGAGCGCGAAGCTGGCAGAATCCTGGGGCCAGAACATCATCGTGGATAACCGCCCCGGCGCCACCGGCCTGATCGCCGTGGAGTTGCTCGCCAAGTCAGCCCCGGATGGGCACACCATGTTCTTGAGCACCATGACGCAATTGATCGCCATGCTGACCTACCAGAAGTACCTCCTGCACAGCGATCTTGCGCCGGTGACACTGGTAGGCACCACGCCGTTTGCGATCGTGGTCTCCGGCGCCTCCCCCGTTAAATCGATAGCCGAGTGGGTTGCATACGCCAAGGCGCGCCCCGGTCAGCTCCTCTACGGCTCCGGCGGCAACTGGGGATCGTCGCACTTGTGCATGGAATCGTTGAACGCATTGACGGGGCTCAAGCTCACGCACGTGCCGTACGCCAACACAGCCTCGGCATTCAACGACATCATCGGCGGCAACATTCACACGTATTGCCCGGCGGTGCCGGGGCTCGCCCCGTACACGCAATCCGGCAGGATACGCGCGCTGGGCGTCACTTATCGCACGCCTACCAAATTGCTGCCCGGCGTGCCGCCGGTTGCCGAGACCGTGCCCGGATTCGAGCTCTATGGCTGGTATGGCATGAACGTGCCGCTGAAAACGCCGCCTGAAATCATCAACAAAATTAATTTTGAGCTGGTCAGGGCGCTCAAAGACCCGCAACTTGTCGAACGCATGCTGGTGACGGGCGCAGAGGCGGTCGGTTCCACGCCGGCGGAGTTCACCGCGTTTCTGAACAAGAACACCGAACATTGGACGAAGGTACTGAAGGACAGCGGCGCCAAACTGGGGCAGATAAAACCGTAGTGCAATCCCGGCGCATCTTCACCTCTTCGTTTAATCCACCTTCAATCCGATCTGCGTCACGAGTTTTTGCGTGGCTTCGTAATCGGCTTTCAGCATCGCCTCGAACGCCGCCGGGCTTTTGCCCACCGGCTCCGCGCCGATGGTCATGATGCGTTGCCTGACTTCCGGCATGGCCAGGACTTTCGCGGCCTCCTGATTCAGCCGCAGAATGATGTCGCGCGGCGTACCTGTGGGCGCCACCAAACCGATCCACGTCATGTGGCTGTAACCGGGATAGCCCGATTCGGCGATGCTCGGCACATCGGGCAACGTGGCCCAGCGTTTTTCCGAGGTAATCGCCAGCGCCCGCAGCGCGCCGCTCTGCAAGTGCTGACTCATCCCCGGCAGCGCCGACATGGCGAGCGGAATCTGATTGGCGAGCAAATCCTGCGTGGCCGGTCCGCCGCCTTTATAGGGCACAGCGGGGATATCGAGTTTCGCCATACTCTTGAACGCCTCCATCGCCACATGCGTCGGCTGACCGTTGCCACCGTGGCCATACACGATCTTGCCGGGCGTGGCGCGTATGGCGGCGAGCAACTCCTTTAAACCGCGATACGGGCTTTGCGTATTGACGACGATCACCGACGGCGCCTCGGTCAGTTGCACCACCGCGACAAAATCGCGGCGCGGGTCGTAACCCGGATTCTTGTAGATGAACGCGTTGAGATTGTGGTTGGTGGTGGTTTCCAGCAGCGTGTAGCCGTCATTGTTTCCGCGAGCCACATATTCGCTGGCGATGTTGCCGCCTGCGCCGGGACGGTTCTCCACGATCACGGTTTGCCCCAAATTGCGTGAAAGACGGTCGGCAACGATGCGCCCCACCACGTCCAGCCCGCCGCCCGGCGCGGTCACCACCACAAACCGCACCGGTTTCACCGGATAAGAGGCGGCATTTTGCGCGCAGGCCAATGGCGCCGAGCCCAACGCGACAGTCACAAACCCGAATCTGAATAGCCAATTTTTCATCCAGCGCACCTCTCCCAGGAGCAAAACCGACAATTGGCCACAATGGACAGCCAACCATCTGAAATACTACTACGAAGACCCGCGCGGATTTTACCGGAGTGCGCGGGACGAACGGCTATTTTGGGTGCCGTTCATGATGCGCTTGACGAACCACTGGTAGCGATTGCATTCATTTTGAAATGCCCGGCATATGCTTTGGCGGGGCCGTTTCCGCGGCATCCTGCATCGATATCACGGCCCCGCCGCTGCCGCCAAATCAACCGCTACCAGACGCGCTTCGCAAAATGCGAGCGCTATCCCGCCAGTGCGCTGCGCGGACTTCGCCCCTGCGTTCACCCGCGCAAGCAATACGTCGGGGTTCGCGGGCTTCGACATGAAATCATCCGCACCCGCCTCGATCCCCTCAACGAGTTCACTGTCCCTGCTGCGCCCCGTATACATAATGATGTAAAGCGCCTTCCCCACCTCGGTGGCGCGAAGCGCCCGGCACAGCGCGATGCCATCCATGTCGGGCATCTCTCAGTCGGTTATCATCAATGTCGGCACTCTCGACGCAATCGCCGCCAGGGCTTCGTCCCCGCTGGCGACCGCATGCACCTGATGTCCTGCAGCTTCCAGCGTAAAGCGCACCAAATCACGATCATCATGACTGTCATCGACCAGTAAAATATCCAGCGGCCCGCTTGCATCGGCAACCGCCGGGCAAGGATGCTCATACTCCCGGTAATCGATCGCCGCGACATCAGGTACCGGCAGATCCAGCAACGGCGCCCACTCGGACATTTCCCGCGCCGTATCGGCAACCAGTGCATTCAATACATCGCTGTCAAAATCCAGACGCGCTGCGGCATCCAGCGCCACCTGCTTCCAGGCCGGCAGCGCGCTCGTTGCGGCGCTTTGTGCGAGCGCCTCCGCGAGCACCATCACCCACGACCGCCGTGATCCGCCCGCTCCCTTGTCAGCCGCCCGATGCACGGCGGCGTGAAACGTGCGCACCGTGCGCACCAATGTCTCGGGCAGGCACCAGTTCTCCAACAGTGCCACGCTAAGCTCAATATGATCGATGCCGAAGCGCTCGCGTTCCGCGCGCAGCAAATCTGCACCACGCACGCCGTGCATCAGCAGTTCAGCATAACCAACAGGCTGTGCTGTGGCGAGGGCCAGCCGGCCTACATCAGCGAGCAGGCCGCATACAAATGCCTCCTGCGGATCAAACCGGCCAGCCCGTGCCGCAACCGCCTGCGCAGAGACGCCGCGCAGCAATGAATCGCTCCAGTACGACGAATAGTCGAAGGCTGTGCAATGGCCGCTGCGATAATCATTCACCAGCGAAAACCCCAGCGCAATCTGGCGCGTCGCCGAGAAACCGAGGCGCAACACCGCCTCCCGCAGCACGCCAGTACGCTTTGCCATTCCGGCATGGACGCGATTGGCGGCGTGAATCAGGCGTCCGGTCAGCGCCGGATCGGCGCGCACAATGTTAACCACATCCGTAATCGACGCATCTTCGCGCTGCGCCTACTGCATAAGCCTCAGCGCCACGCCGCGCGGCGAGGGCAGCGCATGCAACCGGGATATGACTTCCGCGACTTTATGCATTCCAACGCCTATATACGGTGCCGCACACCGCCAATCGCGCGCAGCGCACCCAGCACGCGTTTCGGAATGTCGCCCAGCGGCAACACCTCATCAACGCCCCCCGCCGCGATGGCCTCCTTGGGCATGCCGAATACCACGCAGGTCGATTCATCCTGCGCCACGTTAAAGGCGCCCGCGCGCTTCATCTCCAGCATCGCCGCGGCGCCATCCTTGCCCATGCCCGTCAGCATGATGCCGATCGCGTTGGAGCCGACGCATTGCGCGACCGAGCGGAATAACACCTCGACCGAGGGCCGGTGCCGATTAACCGGCTCCCCGCTCGACAATGCCGTCACATAGTTCGCACCGCTTTTCTTGACCAGCAGATGATAGTCGCCGGGCGCGATATAGGCATGCCCCGGTAAAATACGTTCGCCGTCCTCGGCTTCTTTCACGCTGATCTTGCACAGACTGTCGAGGCGTTGGGCAAAACTTTTGGTGAATCCCGGCGGCATGTGTTGTGTGATGACAATGCCCGGCGCATCGGGTGGCATCGGCAGCAGCACCGCCTTGATGGCTTCGGTGCCGCCGGTAGATGCACCGATGATGATGAGTTTTTCGGTGCTGGCGCGCGACCCGAGCGCCAGCACCGGCGTGGCCTTTCCTGCGGATGCGCTGCTAGGCGGGGCGGGCCTGCGCACGCGTGCGGTTGCCGCAAGACGCACTTTTTCCACGAGGTCGTTCGCGCTGGCCTGCATGCCCTTACTCACATCCAGCTTCGGCTTGGCCACAAAATCCACCGCGCCCAGCTCCAGCGCTCGCATCGTCGTTTCCGCGCCCTGCTGCGTCATCGTCGACACCATCACCACCGGCATCGGGTGCAAGCGCATCAATTTTTCGAGAAATTCAATGCCATCCATGCGCGGCATTTCGACATCCAGCGTCAGCACGTCCGGATTGAGATTGCGGATCATGTCGCGCGCGACGATAGGGTCGGGCGCCGCGCCCACCACCACCATATCCGGCTGGCGGTTAATGATTTCACTCAACAAACTGCGGATCAGCGCCGAATCATCAACAATCAGCACCTTGATGCGCCGCGTTTGCGATTCGCTCATAAGCATTTGTTTTTGCATAGTTTTTTATTAAGAGAACAATTCGATTTCACCGCTTTTCGGCCCGTTCGTGAGACGCTGACGGTACTGGGTTTCGCGCTCAATCACGGTATCGTTATGCATACTGCGCAGCCGCTTGACCAGCACACGGCCGCTCGCCGGAAAAAAATACACTTTGCGCGGATGCCCCAGCGCCAGATCCCGTGCGGCAATACGGATATTCTCCGCACCCAAAAAAGACTCAACAAACTCCGCGTTTTTGTGGCCCACATTCGCCTGCGTCATGCCGGGGAGAACGTTGCCGCCGCCAAATACCTTGGCTTCAAGATTTTCGCGCCTTGCGCCGAGCTTGAGCAAATGACTGATCAACACGTCCATGGCGTAAGTGCCGTAACGCGCCCCGATCGCGTCCGGATTAATCGCATCGCCATCGGGCAGCATAAAATGGTTCATGCCACCGATACCCATCCGCACATCGCGGATACAAGCCGCAACGCAGGATCCCAGCACCGTGACCAGCAGCATGTCGTTGGTGCTGACGAAATATTCTCCGGGCAACAGTTTTGCCGCATCGATGTCGTGATCCCGGTCACGATACAGATTTCGGGCGAAGCATTCCTGCGCGGGCGAACTCGCCAACGCATCCGGCACGGATCGCTTGCTGCCCAACACCTGGCGCGCGGCTGAAATCATCGCGCCATACTTCCGGGTGCGAGGCCGTAAACGGTTTTGCCGCGCAATTTGAACAGATGAGCCGCGTTATGAAAGCTTTCGGAATGCCCCGCGAATAACAGGCCATCGTCACGCAACAAGGGCGCAAACCGTTCCAGAATCGCCAACTGCGTCGGCTTGTCAAAATAGATCATCACGTTTCGGCAAAAAATCACATCGAACGCGCCGCGCATCGGCCAGGCGTTTTCAAGCAAATTGATTTGCCGGAACGTCACCAGATTGCGCAGTTCATCGCGCACCCGAACCTTGCCGGCATTGTTGCCGCTGCCACGTGTGAAAAATCGCTTCAAGCGATCCGGATCCATTTTCTCAATACGATCCTCGGTGTAAACGCCGGCTTGCGCCGTGGCCAGAACATTGGTGTCCACATCGCTGGCGAGGATGCGCACCGGCGGACTAAAGTTGCCGAAGGTTTCCACGGCAGTCATCGCTATCGAATACGGCTCCTCCCCCGTGGACGCGGCGGAGCACCACACGGTCTGCGGGCGGCTCGCGCCGGCACGCTTAAGATGCTGCGCAAATATCGGAAAGTGATGCGACTCACGGAAGAACGCCGTGAGATTTGTCGTTAACGCATTGGTAAACGCCTCGCATTCTTCGGCGTCTCCTGATTCGACCCTGTCCAGATAAGTGTTGAAACTTTCCAGCCCAAGCTGCCGGAGCCGGCGCGTGAGCCGGCTGTAAACCATGTCGCGCTTGGCCGCCGACAGTGAAATGCCCGCATAGCCGTAGATCAGCCTTCGGACGCGCTCGAAATCTTCATCCTTAAATTCGAAATCGCGCACGCGCGCTTGTTCATCTGCCGCGCTGCTTTGCATTGCCAATCTCTGTGTCAATTGACCATCTCCCAAAAAACCCGCTCAAAATGCCGGCCTGGTTGTAGACCAGGCATTCCGTCTGGATTGAAACTTCCGTCGTGTTCCAAAAATCCCTCACCCGCGCCATCAGCTTATTTTTTCACTGCCCTATCCGGTCGGTTGCGATTGCGCGTGGCATGCGGCTGGTGCCCCGCCGCCTGGCGTCTCACCGGAAAGTCCAGGACGATTGCGGCGCCACGGGTCGTGCGAGGCTCATGCACCGTATCAATGGCAGGATTACTTACCGGGCAGCGCAAGAACAGTTGCGACACTGTTTTCGCCAACTTCGGCCGCCGCTGCCGATCCGCTGTGCGCAACTCCGACATGACGCCATGCAACATCTTGTTCGTCAGGCACAGTGAAAGCGCGTTCAGAATCGAATCAATATCCTGACCTCGTGCGAGCCGACGGCGGGCCTGTGCAATCTCCACTGCGCGCCAGCTAGCTTTTCGATGCCATTGACGGTGTTGATTTGCGCCAGTTGTGAAGTGACCTGGGCATTGTCCAGCGGATTCAGCGGGTCCTGATTTTTCATCTGCGTCACCAGCAGCTTCAGAAAACGGTCCTGAATCTCGCTGCCGTTTGCCGTGGAGCTTGCGGCCGCGGTTGCCGCGCCTGTCGCGGATGTTGCTGACACACTTTGAATGCTAGTGTAGTGCGTCAAATAGAAGTGCGCTTATTTAAGGCCGCCCGGGCACGGGTGACTTTGGCAAGAATGTCAGTTGCCTTAGCGGTCCAGATGAAAGGTTTGGGGTTCGCGTTGTGCAAGGCGATATATTCGTTGATGGCGATC
>CANIID010000188.1 GCA_947467315.1 Betaproteobacteria bacterium
CCGTATGGCGGCACTTTTGTGGCCGAGACGCTGATCGACGCGCTCGATGAACTGCGCGCGGCGTACGAAAAATACCAGCACGATGCTGAATTCAAGAGAGAATTCGCCTACGAACTCAAGCACTATGTCGGCCGGCCGAGCCCGGTGTATCACGCCAAACGCTGGTCAGATCACTTCGGCGGCGCGCAGGTGTATCTCAAGCGCGAGGATCTGAACCACACCGGCGCGCACAAAATCAACAACGTCATCGGCCAGGCGATGCTCGCCAAACGCATGGGCAAACCGCGCGTGATCGCCGAGACCGGCGCCGGTCAGCACGGCGTTGCCACCGCAACAATAGCGGCACGCTACGGCATGGAATGCGTGGTTTACATGGGCTCCGAAGACGTGAAGCGCCAGGCGCAGAACGTCTATCGCATGAAGCTATTGGGCGCCACCGTAGTGCCGGTGGAAAGCGGTTCCAAAACGCTCAAGGATGCGTTGAACGAAGCGATGCGCGATTGGGTCACCAATGTCGAGAATACCTATTACATCATCGGCACTGTCGCCGGCCCGCACCCGTATCCGATGATGGTGCGCGATTTCCAGTCGGTGATCGGCATTGAAGCGCTGGAGCAAATGCCGGAGATGACAGGCCGTCAACCCGACGCGATCATCGCCTGTGTCGGCGGCGGCTCCAACGCGATGGGGATTTTTTATCCCTACATCAACGAAAAAAGCGTGCGCCTGATCGGGGTTGAAGCCGCCGGTTACGGATTGGAAAGCGGCAAACACTCGGCCACCTTGACCGCCGGCAAACCGGGCGTGCTGCATGGCAACCGCACCTATTTGTTGCAGGACGAAAACGGGCAGATCATCGAAACCCATTCGATATCGGCGGGCCTGGATTACCCCGGTGTCGGCCCCGAACATGCTCATCTGAAAGACATTGGCCGCGCGGAGTACGTGTCGATTACCGACGACGAAGCCTTGCAGGCGTTTCACGACCTGTGCCGCATGGAAGGCATTATCCCCGCCCTGGAGTCCAGTCATGCGCTGGCGTATGCGGCGAAGATGGCCCCGCACATGAAGCGCGAGCAAATTCTGCTGGTGAATCTGTCGGGGCGCGGTGATAAGGATATGCACACCGTGGCGGAAAAATCGGGAATCAAATTCTAATGTCTCGTATCGCAACGACTTTCGCCGCGCTCAAAAAACAGGGCCGCAAAGCCCTGATCCCCTTCATTACCGCAGGGGATCCGCATCCCGCCATGGCGGTGCCGCTGATGCATGCCTTGGTAGCCGGCGGCGCGGACGTGATCGAACTGGGCGTGCCGTTTTCCGATCCCATGGCTGATGGCCCGGTGATCCAGCGCGCCAGTGAACGGGCGCTGGCGCAGGGCGTCTCTCTAAGGCAAGTATTGGATTTTGTTATTGAATTTAGAAAAACCAATAGTGCCACGCCAGTGGTGCTGATGGGATACGCCAACCCGATCGAGGCGATGGGCGCGGAACGTTTTGCCGACGTGGCAAAAGCCGCCGGCGTGGATGGCGTGCTGGTGGTCGACTATCCGCCCGAGGAAGCGCGGGGGCTGGTGGCGCTGCTGGATGCGCGCGGCCTCGATACGATTTTTCTGCTGTCGCCGACCACGCGCGATGCGCGGCTCGAACAAGTGGGCAAACTCGGACGCGGGTATCTTTACTATGTGTCGTTGAAGGGCGTCACCGGCGCGGGGAATATCGATACCGTCGACGTCGCCAAACGCGTGAACCATATTAAGAAATTTACGACATTGCCCGTAGGCGTGGGCTTCGGCATCCGTGATGCCGAATCTGCGAAACGCGTGGCGCAGGTGGCCGATGCGGTGGTGATCGGTAGCCGTCTGGTGCAGGAAATCATCGATGCCGGCAATGATGCGCCGGCACGATTGCAGGCGCTGCTGGCGGGCATACGCGCGGCGATGGACGAGAAAGCCGTCTAATGAGCTGGCTGCAAAAGCTGCTGCCGCCGAAAATAAAGCGCGACACCGGCAGCCCTAAAAAAGCAGTGCCGGAAGGGTTGTGGAGCAAATGCGACGCGTGCGAAACCGTGTTGTATCGCACTGATCTTGAGAAAAATCTCTACGTTTGCCCGAAATGCAGTCATCACAATCGCATCTCCGCGCGTGAGCGGCTCGACTGGCTGCTTGATCTTGAAGGCCGCTATGAAATCGGCGCCGAAGTGTTGCCAGTGGATACACTCAAGTTCAAGGACAGCAAGCGCTACGTCGATCGTATCAGCGACGCGCGCGTGTCGTCGTCCGAGGAGGATGCGCTGGTGGTGATGCAGGGCAGCGTCAAGTCCCTGCCCATGGTGGCCGCCGCGTTTGAATTCAAGTTTCTCGGCGGCTCGATGGGCTCGGTGGTGGGCGAGCGCTTTGTGCGCGGCGTGCAAGTGTGTCTCGATCAGCGCCTGCCGTTGGTGTGTTTCGCCGCCAGCGGCGGCGCGCGCATGCAGGAGGGCGTGTTGTCGCTGATGCAAATGGCGAAAACCTGCGGCGCGCTGACGCAAATGTCGGAGGCCCGGCTGCCGTTTATTTCCGTGCTCACCGATCCCACCATGGGTGGCGTGTCCGCGAGTTTCGCCATGATCGGCGACCTGGTGATCGCCGAGCCTGGCGCGCTGATCGGTTTTGCTGGCCCGCGCGTGATCGAGCAGACGGTGCGCGAGAAGTTGCCGGAAGGCTTTCAGCGCGCCGAATTTCTGCTGGCGCATGGCGCGATCGACATGATCGTCGACCGGCGGCAGATGCGCGACCGGCTGGCGAACCTGTTGGCGTTGTTGCTCAAGCTGCCCGCCGCCGCTTGATGTTGTAATAAATAGTTATTAAAAACAATTACTTACGTTATTATTGACTGGCGATAGCCGGCTCGACGCCATGTCCTCCCTGCCACCCGCGCCACCGCCGTCATCATCGCTCGACGGTTGGCTGGCCTACATCGAACGGGTACACCCGCAGTCCATCGCCATGGGCCTCGACCGCGTGCGCGCGGTGAAAGCGGCGCTGGCGTTGCACCCCGTGTGTGCGGTCATCACCGTGGGTGGCACCAACGGCAAGGGCTCGGCGTGCATGATGCTCGAGGCCATTCTGCATCACGCGGGTTATAAAACCGCGTGTTACACCTCGCCGCACCTGCTGCTCTACAACGAGCGTGTGCGCATCGCGCGCGTCGCGGCAAGTGACGCGCAACTGGTGCAGGCCTTTGAAGCAGTGGAAGCGGCGCGCGTGACGGCGGACGTGGCGCTGACGTATTTCGAATTCGGCACGCTGGCAGCGATGGCGTTGTTTGTCGATGCGAAAGTCGATGTGATAATCCTCGAAGTCGGCCTCGGCGGACGGCTCGATGCGGTCAACGTGTTTGAGCCGGATTGCGCAATGGTGATGAGCGTGGCGCTGGATCACATGGATTACCTCGGCGACACGCGCGAGAAAATCGGTTTTGAAAAGGCGGGCATCTTTCGCGCGGGCAAGCCGGCGATCTGCGCCGATACCGATCCGCCGCGTTCACTGATTGATCATGCCGCTGTGATCGGCGCGCCGCTGCTACTGCGCGGGCGCGATTTCGATGCCGTGCGTACGGTGGCTGCCGCCACGCAGTGGGGATATCAAGGGCCGGGTGGCGCACGTCACGGCATGCCGTGGCCTGCGTTGCGCGGCGCGTATCAGTTGGCCAACGCGGCGGCGTGTATTGCGGCGCTGGATACCTTGCGTGACCGATGTCCGGTTACCATGAACGATATACGCAGCGGTTTGCTGACCGCCGAGAACCCTGGCCGCTTTCAAGTGTTGCCGGGGCAGCCCCTGGTGATACTGGACGTGGCGCACAACCCGCACGCGGCGCAAGCGCTGGCGTCGAGCCTGAAAAGTTTGCCGCGCGGCGGACATACATACGCCGTGTTCGCGATGCTGGCCGACAAGGATATCGCCGGTGTCGCGGCGATTCTCAAGCCGCACATCGACCAGTGGTGGGTGGCCGGCATTGCAAATGCCGGGCCGCGCAGCACGACTGCGCAACACTTGTCGCAGCATATCGTGGCGACCGGTGTTGGCGCCGCTGACGTGGTGTGTTGCGCCAGCATTGCCGAGGCCTGTGCGAAGGCTCGCGAGGCCGCCACGGATAATGATAAAATAGTGATATTCGGATCGTTCTATACGGTGTCCGAGGCGATGCAGGCCTTGCATGTAAAGTTGTGATCAGCGCGCGACAGTTGACCGGAGGCAGGAACAGTATGGCGAAACCCGTCAGCGAAGAAGAACTGCAACTCAAGAAGCGCGCGCGCCGCCGCCTGGTGGGTGCTGTCGCACTGGTGGCCGCGGTTGCCGTGGTGCTGCCGATGGTGCTTGATTCCGAACCCAAGCCCACCTCGCAGGAAATCAACATCCAGATTCCGTCGCCGGACGCGAAGGGATTTACTTCCAAAGTCGTGCCGCTGGCGTCGCCGGGCAAGGGCGATGCCAAGGAGCCGGCCAAGGCGGCCGCTAATGTTGCTGACAAGGCGCTCGAAAAAGCGGTGGCGAAAGCAGTAGACCCCGTCGGCGAACGTGTTGCAGAAACGCCCGTGGCGAAACCGGCTGAAAAAACACCAGCCCCCAAGCCTGTCGCGGAAAAGCCGGCAACCAAAGCGCCGGAGAAAGTAGCAGGAAAAGCGGTGGAGAAAGCGCCGGAAAAAGCGCCGGAAAAAGCGCCGGAGAAAGCGCTCGCACCCAAGGCCGGCACCTTCTACATTCAGGTTACCGCGCTCGCCGATGCGGATCGTGCGAAGGCGGTGCAACAACAAATCATCGGCGCCGGATTGCCGGCATACACGCAAACCATTCCCGCAGGCAAGGGTAGTGTGACGCGCGTGCGTGCCGGTCCGTTTGCCACGCGTGCCGAAGCGGACAAAGCCCAGGCGGCTCTACAGAGCGCAGGGCTTGAAGGTAAGGTCGTGACTGTCCCATGATGTTGTTTGACTACGCGGTACTCGCCATCGTCGGATTTTCGGTGTTGCTCGGTGTGATACGCGGTCTGGTGCGGGAAGTCATTGCGTTAGCGAGCTGGGCCGTCGCGTTTGTGGTGGCCAGTGCGTACGGCGGTGCCGTCGCGCCGCTGCTGGCGCAGCAGATCCCAGACGACAACTGGCGTGTGCTGGCGGCAGTGGTGGCGTTGTTTTTCGTGGTGTTGGTGGTAATGAACCTTGTGGCGATGCTGGCCTCGAAGCTGATCAAAAGCGCGGGATTGGGTATCGAGGATCGCTTCTTCGGCAGCGTGTTCGGCCTCCTGCGTGGTGTCCTGGTGGTGCTTGCTTTGGTGTTGGTCGCCGGTTTGACGGTGTTGCCGCGTCAGCCGGTGTGGAAAGATGCTATGCTCGCCGCGCCGTTGGAGAAGCTCGCTGTGTTGGTAAAACAGTGGTTGCCGCAGGACTGGGCAAAAAACATTTCGTATCGTTAAGTAGAACCCTAATCTAAGCTGAGGCCGGGCGATGTGCGGAATTCTTGGTGTGGTGGCTAAGACGCCGGTAAATCAGTTGCTCTATGACGGGCTGCTGGTGTTGCAGCATCGCGGGCAGGACGCCGCGGGCATCGTCACGGCCGACGGCGCCAACTTCCATTCGCATCGCGGCATGGGTATGGTGCGTGACGTGTTCCGCACGCGCAATATGCGTGCGTTGAGCGGTACCGCCGGCATCGCGCACACGCGATATCCCACGGCGGGCTCGGCGTCATCGGTGGCGGAGTCGCAACCGTTTTACGTGAATTCGCCGTTTGGCATCGTGCTCGGGCACAACGGCAATCTCACCAATACCGAGCAGCTCAAGATTGATTTGTTCCGCGACGATCTGCGTCACGTCAACACCGGTTCGGATTCGGAAGTACTGCTTAATGTGCTGGCACATGAACTGCAAAACAACGCCACCAACTACAAGCTCGATCCGGCGACGATTTTTGCCGCGGTGTCGGGTGTGCATCAACGCTGCAAAGGCGCGTATTCAGTGGTGGCGATGATCGCCGGTTATGGATTGCTGGCGTTTCGTGATCCCTTCGGCATCCGTCCGCTGATTTTTGGCCGCATTGAGACGGATACGGGTTTTGAGTACATGGCCTCGTCCGAGAGCGTGGCGCTCGATGCCATGGGCTACGAAGTGGTGCGAGACGTAGCGCCGGGCGAAGCGATATTTGTCGACATGGACGGCAATTTTTACAGCCACCAGTGCGCGCCGGCCGCGTCGCTGAATCCGTGCATTTTCGAGTTTGTGTATCTGGCGCGACCCGATTCGGTGATTGACGGCATCTCGGTGTATGAAGCGCGCCTGCGCATGGGCGACAGCCTCGCCGAGAAGATCAAGCATGAGTACCGCCATCTCGACATCGACGTGGTGATTCCGATTCCGGATTCCAGCCGTCCTGCGGCGATGGAGTTGTCCAAACATTTGAATTTGCCGTATCGCGAAGGCTTCATCAAAAACCGTTACATCGGCCGCACTTTTATTATGCCGGGGCAGGCGGTACGCCGTAAGTCAGTGCGGCAAAAATTGAACGCGATCGACATGGAGTTTCGCGGCAAGAACGTGTTGATCGTCGATGATTCCATCGTGCGCGGCACCACCAGCAGCGAGATCGTGCAGATGGCGCGCGAGTCGGGTGCGCGCAAAGTGTATTTTGCGTCGGCGGCGCCGCCGGTGCGCTTCCCCAACGTCTACGGCATCGACATGCCTACGCGGGAAGAGTTGATTGCCAGCAACCGCAGCGACGAAGAAATCGCGCGCGAGATCGGCTGCGATGAGTTGATCTATCAAAGCCTGGAGGCGTTGATCGAAGATGTGCGCAGCGTCAATCCGCTGATTAAAAATTTCGAGGCGTCATGTTTCGACGGCGTGTACGTCACCGGCGACATCACGCAGGCGTATCTCGACGGCGTGGAACAGGACCGTCGCGACAGCAGCAAACGTGCCAAGGAGTCGGCCGCGAAACAGCTCGCCCTTGAGCTTGAAACTGTAGATTAATCAAATGCTTACGTAATTTCGTCATTGACGAATGTACGACGCCGAACCCTTCCGCGAAACGCGTATCGAGGTGCTGCAGGCGCTGATTGCGGCGCATCCGCTGGCGACCTTGGTGACCCTTGGATCGAACGACGCGCAGGGGCTTGAAGCCAATCATATCCCGCTGTTGTTCGACCCCGAGCCGGGCCCCGATGGAAAATTCGGCACGCTGCGCGGGCATGTGGCGCGGGCGAATCCGGTGTGGCGCACCTTCAACGCCGATATCGAAGTGCTGGCGGTGTTTCAGGGGCCGCAGGGTTACATCACGCCGTCGTGGTATCCGAGCAAAGCGCAACACGGCAAGGTGGTGCCCACCTGGAACTACGCTGTGGTGCATGCGCACGGGCCGCTAAAAATTATGGATGACGCTGCGTGGTTGCGTGCGCTGGTGACCAGATTAACGGCAAGCCAGGAATCGCCGCGCGACAAGCCGTGGCAGGTTACGGATGCGCCGGTGGATTACATCGATACCATGTTAAAGGCCATCGTCGGCATCGAGATTCCCGTGCGTCGTCTGCAGGGCAAATGGAAGATGAGCCAGAACCGGTTGCCGCCAGATCGCGAGGGCGTCATTCAAGGGCTGGAGGCGAGCGGCGACGAAGCCGGCCGCGACATGCTGAACGCCATGCGGCGATGACCGGGCGATGAAAGTCGTCGTCCTCGGCGCGGGCCTGCTCGGCGTTACTTCCGCTTATTACTTGCAGCAACTGGGGCACGAAGTTATCGTGCTCGACCGGCAGGCGACACCGGCAGCCGAAACCAGTTTCGCCAATGGCGGGCAGATATCCGTGAGCCACGCGGAACCGTGGGCCAATCCGAGCGCGCCGTTCAAGGTGCTGCAATGGATTGCAAAGGAAGACGCGCCGTTGTTGTTCCGCCTGCGTGCCGATCTGCGGCAATGGTTGTGGGGCCTTCAATTTTTGCGCGAATGCACGCCCGCGCGCACGCGGCGCAACATCGAGCAGATCGTGCGTCTGGGTCTTTACAGCCGGGAGATGTTGCAGGCGTTGCGGCGCGATACGAACATCGCGTACGACCATCGCACGCAGGGCATATTGCATTTCTACACGACGCAAAAAGAATTCGACGCCGCATTGAAGCCGGCGGAACTGATGCGTGAACTGGGCTGCGAACGGCGCGTGGTTTCAGCGGATGAAGCCGTTCGGATCGAACCGGCGTTGAGTCATATTCGTGCGCGGCTGGCCGGCGCCACCTATACCGCAGAGGATGAATCCGGCGACGCCAATCTGTTCGCGCGCGAAGTGGTGCGGCTGTGCCATGATCGCGGCGTGCGGTTTCTCATGAGCCACACCGTCACCGCGTTGCGCACCGCGAACAACACCGCAGGCGCGCCGATAGAGCACGTCGAGGCCACTGACGCCGAAGGCCGTTTTCAGCGCATACGCGGCGACGCTTACGTGCTGGCGTTGGGCTCGGTGAGTCCCTTATTCGCGGCGCCGCTGGGTATTCGTCTGCCGATTTATCCCGCCAAAGGCTATTCGGTCACGCTGCCGGTGAAAGATGAGTCCAAGGCCAACCAGGTGTCGCTCACCGACGATGAATTCAAGCTGGTGTATTCGCGCTTGGGCAACCGCTTGCGTGTGGCGGGTACTGCCGAATTCAATGGCTACGACCGCGATCTGAATCGCGTGCGCTGCGACGCCATCGTGCGACGCATCGAGGATATTTTTCCCGGCGCGGGCGACACCACGCAAGCGCAGTTCTGGACCGGATTGCGTCCTGCGACGCCGAGTAACGTACCGCTGATCGGCAAGACGCGCCTATCGAATCTGTATCTCAATACCGGCCATGGCACGCTGGGCTGGACACATGCCTGCGGCTCCGGCAAATCCATCGCGCGCATCATCAGCGGGCTGGCGCCGGAGGTGGACTTTGCGTTTACGCAGGCGTGATGAAGGTGGTAATTTCGACAGGTGGGGAAATGGCAGACGTCCTTGATTCACGCATAGCCATGATTTTCTGGGGAGCGACCTTCTTGGTTGTGTGCCAGCAGACCGTGGAAGCCGCTGCGTGACAAGCTGCAATTGGCTGCGTCACGGCGGATGCTTGACGCAGTGAATTCATAAACAGGGAGGGTCCCATGTCAGTTGCTTTCTACATTGTTCTCGATGCCGAAGAACCCGGCTTCGATACATTCGTCAACGGCAAGGCCATCGCGCACGCCGACGATCTTGATGCTTTTTGCGTGAAACATGGCTTGCCCGTTCTGGAGTCCTTCGTCAGCCAGTCGCTGGAAGAATTCGAAGACATGCTCGACGAGGATCTCGAGCTGCCGGAAGGCGAGTCGGACCAGGCGCAATGGTTCGACGCGGAAGAAGGTGTGAACTACGTCGATGCGCTGATCTCCGCGCTGCGCAAGGAACCCGATGGGATCGAATCCTCCGCCGATGTGATTGATGAATTGCTCGAATGCAAGGCGGTGCTGGAGCAGGCGCAGGCCATCGATGCCAAGTGGCGGCTGGCGCTGGATTTCTGAATACCCTCATCGGCAGTTCGTATGTAAAGTATTGTTGTTAAAGGTGGCGGTTTCAATGACCAAGTGCAAAAAGTGAAGCGTGATGTTTCTTGAAATCAAAAGCGTCTGGCGTAAACAATTCGGCGGGGCAGCGAAAGCCCAGCGACTTTCGGGGTCGTGTATTCAGCTCCCAGGCAATAGCATCGAGTTCTTTTTGGGTGAATCCACTCAAGTCCGTACCTTTGGGCAAGTACTGCCGCAACAGACCATTGGTGTTCTCGTTGATTCCCCGTTGCCAAGGGCTGTGGGGATCAGCAAAGTAGACTTTTACGCCAGTGGCCTCTGTCAGTTGCTCGTGAGCCGCCATTTCCCGACCCTGATCGTAAGTCAACGAAAGACGCTTTTGGGCCGCAATGCGATTGAGCACAAAGCTGAATCCACTCAATGCCGCCTCGGCACTGCCGTCATCCATGCGCGACAGCACCGTGAACAATGTGGTGCGCTCCACCAGCGTGCCCACGGCCGAGGCGTTACGCGCTCCCTTGATCAAATCACCTTCCCAATGTCCAGGCACCAGCCGCTCGTCAATTTCGGGCGGGCGATCATGAATGCTCACCATGCCTGGAATCCGGCCCCGCCGGTCTTCGCCACGCGCTCGCGGACGGCGTTTGGCATGACCAAAACGCAACCAGCCAATCACCTCGGTGCGCAGTTCGCCACGCGGCATGGCGTAGATCGCGGTGTAGATGGTTTCGTGAGAAACCTGCAACGTGAGGGTCTGCGCATGCACAAGCGCGAGTGTGCCAGCGATCTGCTCCGGCGAGTAGCGCCGCTTCAGATAATGCATGACCTCATCCCAAAGCGCGCTTCCAGGATACAACCGTCGCTCCACTCGTGGGGTGACGGTGCAATCACGAGCCCGTGTATGCGCTGCTTCAGCACGGTAACCTCCCGCCACCGAAGGCCGCCCAGGACCACGCGGCACTTTCGGACAAACCCAGCCATTGCGATGAAGTTCACGCGACAGCGTCGAGGCACAGCGCCCCAATCCGCGGGCAATGACCGATGCCTTGATTCCCATCGTCAACTGCGTTTGTATCATCGTTCGATCTTCAATACTCAACTGCGTGTAGAATTTTCCCATGCAACATTTTCTCCTAAAAACGTTGCACTTGGGTTTTGAGCGCGCC
>CANIID010000189.1 GCA_947467315.1 Betaproteobacteria bacterium
GCATTGATGAAGGAACATCGCATCACGGGCGCGGACGTGGCGAAACTGGTGGTGCGCGTCGATCCGCGCGGCGCGGCCATCGTCAACAACCGCCCGATGCCGGACATCAACATGCAGCACATGCTGGCGGTGATGCTGCTCGACGGCACTGCCTCGTTTCAGGCGGCGCACGACGTGAAACGCATGCGCGATGCGCGCGTGCTGGCCATGAAGCAACGCATCGAACTCACCGCAATGCCGGAGCTGACCGATGCGCGGCCGCGGCGGCAAGGCATCGTCGAGATCACCACGCACGACGGGCGCACGCTGACGCATCGCACCTACGCGGTGCGCGGCACGGCGGACAACCCGATGCCGCGACAGGAGGTCGAAGACAAGGCGCGCGATCTGCTCGCGCCGGTGCTGGGCGCGAAGCGCACGCAAGCGTTGATCGATGCGATCTGGAACATCGAGCGCTTGCGCAATGTGCGTGAGTTGCGGGCGTTGTTGCGCGCGTGAGCGGAGTGCCAGTGATGCGGCTGAAATCATATAACTATTTGTTTTTATTGATAAATTTATCAGTGATTCCCATGGCGCTGGCGCAACGGGCAGCGGCTCCCACGTATCCGTTGCGTCCGGTGCGGCTGATCGTGCCGTTTGCGCCCGGCGGCGGCAACGACACCTTGACGCGATCCGTGGCTGCGCACCTCTCAACGAATCTCGGCCAGTCGTTTGTGGTGGATAACCGCTCGGGCGCGGGCGGCGTGGTGGGCGGCGAGATCGTCGCGAAAGCCACACCGGACGGACACACCTTGTTAATGGGCGGCAGTTCGCTGGCGGTGAACGCGAGCCTGATCAAAAACATGCCGCACGATGCGATCAAGGATTTTTCGCCGGTTGGCCTTGTCGGCGCAACCACGTACATGCTGGCGGTGCATCCTGTCGTTTCGGTTAAAACCGTATCCGAGTTGATCGCCCTGGCGAAGGCCAGGCCGAATCAATTGAATTATTCTTCCGGCGGCATCGGCAGCCCGCTGCATCTCGCGGCTGAATTGTTCCGGTCGATGACTTCCGTGCAGTTGACGCATTTGCCGTATAAGGGCGGCGTGCCCGCAGTCGCTGCGGTGATTGCCGGTGAGGCGCAGATGATTTTCGGCAGCATCACCACCACCCTGCCGGCGGTGAAAGGCAACCGGGTGCGTGCGGTCGCGGTCACCGGCGCCAAGCGTTCGGCGCTGATGCCGGAACTGCCGACAGTCGCGGAATCCGGCGTGCCGGGCTATGAATCAACCAACTGGTATGGTGTGCTCGCACCGGCACGCACGCCGGCAAGCATCATCGACTTGCTCAACAGCGAACTGAAAAAAATTCTCTCCGCACCGGAGTTTCGCGAACGCATGACCACGGGGCAGGGCATTGAACCGATGCTCAGTACGCCGGTGGAATTTGCGACGTACCTCAAGGGTGAAGTCGAGAAATGGGCGCGGGTGATTAAACAGGCCGGCATCCGGCCCGATTAAGCCACTACTCAATGGGCACGCCAGAAGACTTGACGACGCGCGCCCATTTTTCCACTTCCGAGCGCAAGTAAGTGGCGAATTCATCGGCGGTGGTGCCGGCGGCTTCCTGTCCTTCGTGTGCGAGGCGTTCACGCGTTTCGGGCAGTTTGATGATGCGCGCGATTTCCGCACTGAGCCGTTGCACGATGTCGCGCGGCGTCGCGGCCGGCGCCAATACGCCGTACCACGAATTCATTTCGTAGCCGGCAATGCCGGCTTCGGCAACGGTGGGCAGGGTGGCCATGGCTTGCGCGCGCGCGGCGCCGGTCACTGCCAGCGCACGTTGTCTACCGGCGCGCACCTGCGGCAGCACGGTCGCGATGCTGCCAAACGAAATGGAAATTTCCCCGCTCAGCAGCGCAATCGACAGCGGGCCGCCGCCCTTGTACGGCACATGCACCAGATCAACCTTGCCGAGTGATTTAAACAGTTCGCCCGCGATGTGCGTGGTGGTGCCCACGCCGCCCGAGCCGTACGTCAACTGACCGGGTTTCGCGCGCGCCAACGCCAGCAATTCCTTGACCGATTTCACCGGCAGCGATGGATGCACGGCGAGCACATTGTGTCCGGAGGCCACTTGCGAAAGGGTGGCGAAATCTTTTACCGGATCGTACGGCATCTTGCGCCGCATCGCCGGGCCGATGGCATGCGCGCTGACGGATGTGAGCAATATCGTATGGCCGTCAGGGGGCGCCTTGGCGACGATATCGGAGCCCAGCGTGCCGCCCGCGCCCGGCCGGTTATCCACCACCACCGGCTGTTCCCAGGCCTCGGTCAGGCGCTGGCCGATCAGGCGCGCCAGTCCGTCGGTGGAACCGCCCGCGGCGAACGGCGAAACAAAGCGAATGGTTTTCGACGGGTAGCGTTGCGTGGTGGTTTGCGCGTCGGCGGTGTTCGCTACCGTGGCGAATGCGAATGCGAACGATAACGCGAATGCGGCAGCGGTAATTGCGTGTGGCTTCATGGCGATTTCCGTCATGCTGTCAGCGGCTATTCCGGCGCCGCGAGACTGCGCGCCAACTGGCGGGTGTCGGTCACGCGCTCCAGGTTGAGTAGGCTGTCGGCGATGGCTTCGGCGCGTGCTTTCGGCATCACCCGCTGCGCGTTGTCCATGAACTTGGCCCGAATTTCCGGTGCGGTAACCGGGTGGTCGGCGGCGCCGCGGTTGATGTGTTCTCGATGCCGCAGCTCGCGGCCATCGTGCAGTTTGACCACCACTTCGCCCGAGTAATATTTGGGATACTCGGTCTTGGGGTCAATCTCATAGGCGAATTTCGCCGTGAGATCAAGTAGATCCGGGTCACTCAAGGTGGGTTCTTCGAGTTCGTCGAGTGTGAAGCGACCGAGCAACAGGCCGCACGCAATTTGATAGGGCAGGCTGAACTGCGCCGCATACTCGGTGGCCGGACGGCGGCGTTTCTCCAGCGGCTCGCACATGATGGGAATGACCTGTTTGGGAATCAGCGCGGTAATAGATTTCACATCGGCGGCGCGGATGCGCTCGCGGCGGCTGATGGCAATCGCGGCGTCGATGCAGGCGATGCCCATCTGCCCGGCGGGAAACGGCTTGATCGCGACTTCGGAAAATTCCCAATGCTCGCCCAGCCGGTCGGTGATGGGTGTGGGGTCGCAGTGTTTCGCCGCCTCGCCTAAATGAATCGCGTATAGCCCATAGCGGCCTTCGTAGACGCGGCGCGTGCCGACGAAACCTTCCAGCGCCAGCACGGCGGAATTGACGCCCGCGACACCGGCGGCCCCCGGATGAATGCGCTTGTTCCAGGCGGTGTCCATGCTGTATTCGCGGCTGCTGCACGGCGCAACGCTTAACGTAATGCCCTGCGCCAGCGTGAGTTGTTGTGCGTTGGCGCCCAGCAACCGGCCGGCCAGCAGCGCGCAGCCGAAGGCGGCGACGAGCCCTGTCGGATGAAAACCGATTTGCAGAAACTGCGTGCCGGCCACGCGCGCGATGCGCGCGGCGGTTTCGGCGCCGAGGATATAGGCTGTCAACAGCTCGCGTCCGCTCACCTGTTGCTGCGCGCCCACCGCCAGCGCGCACGGAAAACACGCCGCCGTCGGGTGCAGGCCGCCGGGCAGATAAGTGTCATCGTAGTCGATGCCATGCGCGAGCGCGCCGTTCATCAACATCGAGTCGCGCAGCGACAGCCGTTCACGCATGCCGATGATGTCACTGTCACCGCCGCCAAAGCGGCGCAGCGCGGCCAGCGTTTTGCCGGCGAATTCGTTTTCGGTTGCGGCGTGGCAGATGCCCACGATATCCAGCAAGTGGTGCTTCGCCTGCTCGCGTATGACTTGGGGAATATCCTCGTAGCGCAGACGAACAGCGAATTCCGACAGTGTGTCCGCGATAACGGGGCCAGCGGATGGAGGCGCATCATGCATCGCAAAACTCCCGGCAATGAAATCGTTGCGCGGCGAAGGCTCAGTCACCGCCTGAATGATGGGGCATACCAACGTGATGACAGCTAGCGTAACGCACACCGGACGCAGCGTAAACGGGCAAGGGAAATCCGTCTCGATTTCACCGCCCAAATCGGCTACAGTGCCCGCCCCATGAACTATTTCACCCAACTCAGCGGCCTCATGATCGAGGTGATGCTCCCGCTCGGGCTGCTGGTCGCGGCGGGCGCGTTCTGGCCGCGCATCTTCGCCGACGCGCAGCCTGATGTGCTGCGCACGCAATTGAATCGCGTGGTGATGTACGTTTTCTACCCTTGCATCTTGTTCGCCGTGGCATCCACCACGCCGATTACCGTTAACCTGTTGTCAGTGCCGTTGCTGGTGGGCATCGGCACGCTGTGCTCGGGCGCGCTGCTGTATCTGCTGTTCTATCGCTCACCGGTGGGCAAAAACCTTTCCGATCCGACGCGCGCGGTGCTGGTCATCGGCGGCATGTGGGGCAACACGTTCAATGTGGGTGCGCCGGTGCTGATTTTCTTTTTCGGCCGCGATGCCACGCGCTACGCGATTTACAACGACGTGGTGATGACCATGCCGCTGGTGTGGAGCCTCGGTGTGTGGATTGCTACGCGGTTGGGGTCGCACGAGCGCGGCGTGTCGTATCCGTCGGTGTGGCGCGTGCTGGTGACGATGCCGCCGCTGTGGGCGTTCGCGCTCGGCTTTGCCTCGCAGCAGTTGGGGTTGACCTATCAGCCGCTGGTCACTGCCGCGCAGTTTGTCGGGCAGGCGACGATACCGGTGGTGATGTTCGTGTTGGGCCTCACCATTCCGTGGCGCAACCTCGCGCCGCGCCCGGAAATCCTCACCGCGGCTGCGGTGAAGCTGCTGGTGATGCCCGTGATCGTGTGGCTGGCCGCCGGCGTACTGTTTCCGCCGCTGTCCCACATGGGCGAAGCGCAATATGCCTCGGTAGTCGAAGCGGCCACCCCGGCGATGATGACCACGCTGCTGCTCGCCGACCGGTTTAAACTGGACTCCGCCACCGCCGGGCTGATGGTCGGCTGGACGACGTTGTTGTTCTGGCTGAGTTTGCCGGTGATTATGGCGCTGGGCATGATTCGATAGTTGCTTATGAGGAGTTGAACGTGAATTCACGCACCGACAGCACTGCCCCGTATTTCTACATGGTTACCTTCGAGATTGCCCCCGAAGACGAAAAAGATTTCAATGAAATCTACGACACCGAGCACATCCCCAACATTCTGCAAGTGCCCGGCGTGCATCAGGTGATTCGTTTGCGCGATGCCGAGACCACGGCACAAGGCTGGCTCAAATATTCGGCGCTGTACCTGATCGACCAGCCGGATTTGCCGACCACACCGCAGTGGAAAGCGAAATCCGATCTTGGCCGCTGGGCGCCGGTGATACGTCCGCGTGTGAAAGCGCGGCGGCAGCGGCTGGGGCGCGTCGCGGCGAATGCAAGCCGTTCGTAATGCGGCTCGTGCGCGCGTATGGAGCGGCGGCGCAAATTATTAAAAGTCATTTGCGCACGCACCTCGGCGCAGCCGCGCTGGGCCGGATAAAATAGCGCCCTTGAATGCGTAACTGGAGAGCAACGCCGTATGGAACGTAAGTGGTTGATTCCAATACTTATTTTTATCGCCATCTTCGTGTTGTCCAGTCAGGGACTGAAGGGCGGCCCGGAAATTTCCGTCAAGGACGCGGCTGCGCTGATGAAGGGCGATCCGCGTCCGGTGCTGATCGATGTGCGCGAGCGCGCCGACTACGACACGGGTTATCTGCCCGGCGCGGTATCCGTGCCGTCCGGCGAATTCAAAGAGCGTCTGCAAAGCCTAAAGTTGCCGAAGATTGATCCGGTCATCCTCTATGATGCTGGCGAAGCGAAGGCGCGAGATGCGACGAAACACCTGTACGAAAGCGGCTATCAAGGCGCGCTCACGTTAAAGGGCGGCATCGAGGCGTGGCGCGCGGCGGGGCAGGCGGTGCAGAAACCGAAACCGCTGGCGAAACCAGCCGCACCGCAGTGATCCGTCCGCTTTCCGCAGTACCCTAACATTCGGTGGTAATTTCACAGGAGAATGACAATGAATATCCATAGACGCAACCCTGCAGGCAAACCCAGTTGGCTGGCGTTGTGCCTCGCGTGGGCCGTGCTGTCGACGGCAGGTTGCGCAACGTCGCCGCCGCCTACACTCGATCAAATTACCGCCGCGTTGTCCGCACCGGATCGCAGTGAGGCCGACAAAGCCAACGACGCGCGGCGCAAGGCGCGCGACATGCTGGCGTTTATCGACGTGCGGCCCGGCATGCGCGCGATGGATGTCAACGCCGGCGCCGGCTACACCGCCGAAATGCTGGCGCGCATAGTGGGTGCGAATGGGCGCGTGATCGCGCATAACACGCCCCAGTACATGGAGACCATGAGCAAGGGTCGTTTCGAGGAGCGGGTCAAGGCGTATAGCGGCAAGAATCTCAGCTTAAGCGTGCAGTCGTACGAAACGCTGTTGCCGCCGGATGCGGCCAAAGGCGCACTGGATCTGGTGACATTCATGTTTAATTATCACGATCTCGGTTGGATCGGCGCCGATCGCGCGCGGCTGAATCGCGCGGTGTTTGAAGCGCTAAAGCCCGGCGGCTACTACGTGCTCGCCGATCACTCCGGCCGGCCCGGCACCGGCATCAGCGAAGCCAAAAGCCTGCACCGCATTGAAGAGGCGTTTCTGCGCAAAGAAGTCGAGGCCGCCGGATTCAAGCTGGTGGCCGAAGGCAACTTCCTGCGCAACCCCGCCGACCCACGCGATCAAAGCGTGTTCAAGCCTGCGCAGCCGAATGATGAATTTGTGCTGAAGTTTCAGAAGCCCTGATGGGCTAACCGCCGCCGGTGAGTTGCCTGCCGGCGGGGCAAGCCCATCACACAGGTCTACTGCAACGGCGAAAACGCAGACGGCATCAGTATTTTGTTTTCCTGCAACACCAGGTTGTATCCCGGCAGGCCCAGCTTCGCGGCGTTGGGCGGCCACACGCCGGCGGCTTGCGTCTTCTCGCGCACCACAAAGCGCGCGTCGAGTGTCGGATAGGGCCAGATATGCACGAACTTGTTGAGGCCGCCGAGATCGGAATACCACGCCGCGCACAGCGGGCTGTATTGCAGGCGCTCCGGCACCGCTTTTTCCCACACGGCGCGCAGCTTGGGCAGATCGCCCGCGGCGTGGGTGTAGGTGCGCATTTCGAAGAACGGTCCCATTTTGCCGGGCTTCAATTCCGGCGACACGGAGAACGGCATAAAGATTTCCGAGCGCATGTTGTCAATGAATTCGGTGGTGGGTGGCGGCCAGATGCCGTCTTTTGCCGCTGCGGCGCGAATGCGATTGCGTTCTTCGAGATCTTTGTACGGCCATACGTGGATCACCTGATTCAGCGGGCCGATCTCGGTGTGCCAGAACGCTGCCAGCGGGGAATAGTTCTTGCGCTTTTCATAGGCTTCGCCGAAACGCTTTTCAAATTCGGCTTGCGTGCGCGGTTTTAAATCGTAGGTTCTCATTTCGTAGATCATGGTTGCTCCTTGGGGTTGCGTTAATGGAAAAATAAACGTCAGTGCGTCAAGAGATCCCGCTGTAATCCACATCCACCCACGCGCGTTTTTCCACTGACGCCTCAGCGGCGTCCCACACACGGTGAATTTTCAGTTTGTCGCGAAAGCTGGGGCCGCACTCGTGGCCCTCGTTGATCGCACGCGCGAACGCATGCCAGGTCTCTGCGACGAGATAGGTGCCGCGTCCGCGCTCGAGCCCCTGCACATGAAAATGTTTCTTCGGTATTTCGATTTCGCGATACTGGTTTTGCAGCCGCTCTGGCGGCGTGGGGTTGGCCACATACTCGCGGATGTTGGCGTGCGCGCCATACAATTTAAGCTCGCCGCGCGACGGGTCACCCTCGCCGGTTTGTTTGTTCCACGCGGGCGTCGCGCCCGTGCCGAGCATCAGCATGCCTTCGGTGCCATACACTTCAAAATGATTGCCGGTGCCGTACCATGCGGCGAACGAAGTTTGCATCGTGCCCATGATATTTTCCCCGACCCGCATCAGGTAATTCATGCTGTCCACCTGATTGCTGCGGATCATGCCGCCGGTGTCCACGGCAATGCGCTCGGGCACCTGCACCGCCATGTCGGCGCAGATGGAGGTGACATCCTGCCCCAGCACCGAATGCAAACGGTCAAGGCTGTGGCCGCTGCGATAGCCGGGGTGGCCGCCCATGTCGGCGTCAAACAGCCACTGCCGGTGCGACGGGCGCGGCACGATGTAATTGCCGACAAAATAAGTGTGGTTAAACGACAGCGGGCGTCCGATGTAGCCCTCGCGGACGAGCTCCGCCATGTGCAGCGTGGCCGGCTCGTAGTGGCTTTGATGGCCGATCACGGTGCGTACGCCAGCCTCTTTGGCCAGCGCGGTCATGGCGCGCGCCTCGGAAGTGGATACGCCCAGCGGCTGCTCGCAATACACATGCTTGCCCGCGCGCAGCGCGGCGGACACCACTTTGTAGTGATGCACCGGGCGCACCGACACGCACACCACGTCGATCTCCGGTAGCGCTTCGAGCATGTGATCGACGTTATCGAAGGCGTGCGGCACATCGAAATGCCGCGCGGCGTTTTGCGCAGTTTCCATTTGCGTGGTGCAGACGGCCACCAGATCGTAAATGTCAGAGAGCTTTTTCAGCGCCGGCAAATGCGCGCGCGCCGCCCAGCCCTCGCGTCCGTCGGGGCTGTTTTTTAGTCCTGCGCCGGTGACGGCGACTTTGAGACGTTTGGAATTCGGCATTGAAAAAGTGAAAAACGTTAGACGCGGATTTACGCAGATGAGCGTAGACGGAATTCCACACAAACTGTCGTTCCCGCGCAGGCGGGAATCCATAACACCGTCTCCGTTGCGAGTGCGTTATGGGTTCCCGCCTGCGCGGGAACGACGGGGTAGGGTTTTAATCTGCGTACATCTGCGTAAATCCGCGGCAAAAAAGGTTTTAAATTCTAATCCACCCGCGCGCCGGAATCCTTCACCGCCTTGCCCCACTTGGCGATTTCGGACTGGATGTAGTCCGCGAATTCCTTGCGCGTGCTGCCCACCGGCGTGAAGGCCAGCGTGTTGAGGCGCTCCTTTACCTCGGCGTCATTCAGCATCTTGTTGAGCTCGGTATTCAGCTTGTCCAGTACGGCGGCAGGGGTTTTTGCTGGCGCGGCGATGCCGATCCAGCCCACGGCTTCAAAGCCCGGATAACCCTGCTCCGCGATGGTCGGCAGATCGGGCAGAAACGGTGAGCGCTTCAGCGTTGCCATACCCAACCCGCGCAGCTTGCCGGACTTGATGTGCGGCATGGTCGCGGGGATGGCATCGCACATGACCGGAATCTGCCCGCCCATGAGTTGCGGATGCGTCTCGCCACTACCTTTGAACGGAATATGGTTGATCTTGATGCCGGCCGCCGAGCGGAACATTTCCGTCGAGAGGTGACTGGTCGAGCCGCTGCCGAGCGAAGCATAGTTCACCGTTCCGGGCCGCTCGCGCGTATAGGCGACGAATTCCTTCAGCGTCTTGAACGGCGCGGATGGGCTTGCCACCAGCGTTTGCGGCGTGAGCACGAGATTGGCGATCGGCTCGAAGTCCTTCACCGCATCATAAGGAATCCGTGCATACAACGTCGGGTTGATGCCGAAGGCGCTGGAGAGCGCGGTGACCAGTGTGTAGCCGTCGGGTGTCGCCTTGGCCGCGATCTCCGTGCCCAGCACCGCGCCCGCGCCCGGACGATTATCGACGATCACCTGCTGGTTAAACACTTTGCTCAGGTGCTGCGCGGTGACGCGCGCCATGATGTCGGTGGAAGTGCCCGGCGTGAACTGCGCGATGATGCGGATCGGGCGGGTGGGGTAAGCTTGCGACCAAGCCAGCGCAGGCCACATCGCACCCATGGCGACAATGGTGGTTAAGCATATGTTTTTAAACATATTTTTACGCTCTATGTTCCATCGCCGCCAAAGTGCGTGACTCGCGTTTCTGAATCGCCTCGTAACGCGCGATGAGTTTGCGCGCGCGCACGATGATCGGAATATCCACCATCTTGCCGTCGAGCGTGAACGAGCCGCGTCCGCTGGCGGCGGCTTCGTTGTCGAGTTTGATGAGCTTTTGCGCGTATTCCACTTCCGCCGCGCTCGGCGTGTATTCCTGATTGACGATGGTGACCTGGCCGGGGTGGATGCAGCCCGCGCCCATGAAACCAAAGTCACGCGAGCGGCGCACCATTTTGCGAAACGCTTCCCAATCGCCGAAGCCCGCGATGCTGTCGATGAAGCCCAGCGGCACGATGCCCACGGTGTTGGCGGCGAAGATCATGTGTTGCTTGGGGTAGAACAGCGCTTCGCCGGTGGGCTGCATATTGTTGTCGAGCGCGAAATCCTCGCCGCCGATATTGCAGGCGACGATACGCGGCGATGCGCGCACGATATCGCGTATCTGAAAAAACGCGTCGGCGGTTTCAATCATGGTGATGAATTTGGTGTGGCCCACCGTCATGCCGCGTTTTTCTTCGAGCTCGCTCACCAGCTCGTCGAGCAACTGGATATGCGATGCGCCGCCGACCTTGGTGCAGGCCAGCGC
>CANIID010000190.1 GCA_947467315.1 Betaproteobacteria bacterium
CGCTTTCGCTTGGAAAGAATCCGCAGATTTCGATCATCATCGGCACTCAACTTAACTGGCTTGGCAACTCGCATGGCACTGATCTCCTTTTTCGTTGGAGTTCAGGTCGCCATATAAGTTCCGTTATTTATGATGCACTACACTAGCGCCCGAAATCGGCGCTTGGACGCCGGTGGAAGAGATCGAATCCATCGACATCGACATCGCCACGGGCTACGAAGTGCATCTGGCCGACGAATCGAAATACGATCCGAAAACACGCGAATCGGCGGATCATAGTTTTCCCTACATCCTGGCGCGCGCGCTGGTCGATGGCGGCATTACGCTGGACAGTTATACGCCGGAGCGCGTGGCCGATCCGGCGATACGTCCGCTGATGCAAAAAATACGCGTGCATGCCAGCGCCGAACTTCGACGCATCATGAGTGAATCCAAAGGCCCGGAAGCCAAGCCTTCGAAAATAAGGATACGCACGACAGATGGACGCGAGTTCGCGCGCGACCTGATTGGGACAGCGGTCATCCCGACCGGCCGCAAAATGAGCGCCGTGGGGTCATCAATACCAAGCTGGATTTGTGCGCGGCTTATGTGCGGATGACAGTGGCGCAGCGCGAGCGCATCCGCGAGGCGTGGTGGAATGTGGGTCAGGTAGCCGATATCGGCGAGGCCATCAAGACGATGGCGGGCATAAGATCACTGGATTAAAGCGATTTAATCCGGCTTCAAGCCAATCTCTTTCACCAGACGTGAATATTTTTCGATCTCCGCGCGCAAATAGTCGCGAAAGTATTCAGAGGTGCTGCCGACCGCCTCGCCGTTTTCGCCGCCCAGCCGCGCTTGCACATCTTTGGCTTGCAGCAACTGCGCCACGTCTTTTTGGAATCGTGATACCACGCTGTTGGGTGTGCCGCGCGGCGCGAGCAATCCTCACCAGTTGCTGAATTCATAGCCGGGAACGCCGCTCTCGTGCAGGGTCGGCACATCAGGCAGGGTGCGGGCGCGGTGGTGGGTGGTGACGGCGAGTAAGCGCAAGCGGCCGGCTTTGACCTGCGCGAGCGCCGAGCCGGGGCTGGGTATCATGACATGCACGGTTCCCGCCACCAGATCAATCACGGCTTGCGATACGCCTTTGTAGGGGATGTGGGTCAACTCCACTTTGGCCCTCAACTTAAACAGCTCGGCGGCGAAATGGGCCGCGGTGCCGTTGCCGGGTGATGCATAGTTCAACGTGCCGGGTTTTGCGCGGGCGAGGGCGATCAGGTCTTGCGTGGATTTCACCGGCAGCGACGGATGCACTACCAGCATGAACGGCGTCAAGCCGATGAGGGTGATTGGCGCGAAATCTTTCTCCGGATGGTACGGCAGCTTGGTGAACATCCCTGCGTTGATCGCATGATTGTTGATCGCCAGCAGTATGGTGTAGCCATCCGCCGGCGCCTTGGCCACGATCTCGGTGCCGATGATGTTGGATGCGCCGGGGCGGTTATCGACCACGACTTGTTTGCCGAAAGATTCCGACAGTTTCTCAGCCACCAGCCGCGCCGCAGCGTCGGCGCCGCCGCCCGCTGAAAAGGGCGCGACCAGGCGCACGGGCCGATTGGGGAAATCCTGCGCCGCCGCGCACGGCACGCCGAATATGATCAGCAAGCACGTGGCCACACCGGTTCGGATTAAAATTGCAGGGTTCATCATCCGTGAAGTATATCGATTCAACCGCCGTCTCGTCACCCACAGGAAAATCGCATGCAATCAGGAATGTTCGTATTCACCGCGGTGGAACGCATTGTGTTCGGCAAGCCCGCCGCGCAGGCGCTGGCGGCAGAGGTGGATCGCCTCAAGGCACAGCGGGTGTTTCTAATAGTCAGCGGCACTATGAACCGCACCACGGATGAGATCGCGAAAGTGCGCGCGGCGCTCGGCAGCCGATTCGCGGGCTTGTATGACCGCATGCCGTCGCATACACCGCGTGATGCGGTGATAGAGGCCTCCAACGCGGCCCGCGCGGCGGGCACTGATCTGATTGTGACTTTCGGCGGCGGCTCGGTGACCGACGCCGGCAAGATCATGCAGATTTGCCTGCGTCACAACGTCACGGATATCGCCGGGCTGGATGCGTTTCGGGCCGTGGTGAATACCGACGGCAAGCAGACCATCCCTGCGTTTGAGGGGCCGGTGGTGCGCCAGATCGCGATTCCCACCACGTTGTCGGGCGGCGAGTTTCAGGGCGGGGGCGGCTGCACCGATACGCGCAGCAAGGTGAAAGAGAGTTTCCGCCATCCGCTGGTGATTCCGCGCGTGTCGATACTCGATCCCGCGCCGACAGTGCATACGCCGCTCTGGGTTTGGCTATCCACGGGCTTGCGCGCGGTGGATCACGCCACCGAGGCGATCTGCTCGCCGGTGTCGAACCCGGCGAGTGATGTGAGTTTTATGCAGGCGCTGCGCTTGCTAAGCCGCGGTTTGCCGCGCGTGAAGCAGAATCCCGGCGATTTGGAAGCGCGCCTCGATTGCCAATTGGCGGTGTGGCTGGCGATGACCGGGCGGCAGGCCGGCGCGCAGATGGGCGCGAGCCATGCGATAGGGCACGTGCTCGGGGGCAGTTGCGATGTGCCGCACGGCTACACCTCGTGCGTGATGCTGCCGCCGGTGCTGCGGTACAACCGCTCCGTGAATCTGGAACGCCAGCGTTTGGTGGCTGATGCGATGGGGCATCCGGGCGAAGAAGCAGCGGATGTGATCGAGGCGTTCATTGCCGATTTGGGTTTGCCGGGCAAGCTTTCTGAGGTGGGCGTCACGCGCAAGCAATTTGCCATGATCGCGGATCACGCGATGCACGACAGTTGGCTGCACACGAATCCGCGCAAGATCACCACGCCGGAACAAGTGCTTGAAATACTTGAAACGGCTGCGTAGGAATCGGAGAATGAAAACATCCATCATCGTGTATGCGCTTTGTATCGGCATGGCAGGCGTAGCGTCGGCGCAAGTCGCTGCGAAGGCTTACCCGTCGAAGCCCATCCGTTTTGTAGTCGGCTTCGGCGCGGGCGGTGGCAACGACATGATCGCGCGCACCGTGAGTCGCAAGTTGACCGACAGTCTGGGGCAGCAGGTGATCGTGGACAACCGCCCTGGCGGTGCCGGCATCGTCGCGGCGGTGATGGTGGCGAAAGCGCCGCCGGATGGTTACACGCTGTTCGCTGGCAGCATCAGCACGCTGGCGACCAATGTCAGCATGCATGCCAAGCTGCCGTACGACCCCATCCGCGACTTCGCGCCTGTGACGGTGACGACGATGAGCCCTTACGTGCTGGCGATTAACCCGTCGGTACCGGTCACGTCCTTGAAAGACTTCGTCGCGCTGGCGAAATCCACCGGTCGTAAATTTAACTATGCATCAGCCGGCACCGGCGGCGGCAATCATCTGTCGCAGGAATTGTTCAAAACCATGGCCGGGATTGATATGGTGCACGTGCCGTACAAGGGTGCCGCGGAACAAACCACCGCGTTGATCGTCGGCGAGGTGCAGATGAGTTTCATCCAGGTGCAGGTGGTGTTGCCGCAGGTGCGTGCGGGCCGGCTCAAGGGACTGGGTATTACCAGCGCGCAGCGGCTGGCGATTGCGCCGGATTTACCGACCATCGCGGAAGCCGCCGTGCCCGGATACGAGGCGACGTCGTGGCAGGGCGTGGTGGTGCCCGCCGGCACGCCGCGCGCTATCGTGGAGCGCTTGCATGTTGAAATCGCCAAGGCCTTGCACGCGCCGGACGTGAAAGAACGCATGACGGCCGAAGGCTCCACGCCGGGCGGCATCACGCCGGCGGCGTTTGCGGCTTTTATCAAGAGCGAAACCGCGAAGTGGGCGAATGTGGTGAAGCTATCGGGGGCGAAGGCGGAGTAAGTGTACCTGCGGGTCTATTCCGGCCTGTTCGGTCCTATTCGGGTTTAAGTCCCGCGGTGCGAATGACATTCGCCCAGCGCACCGTTTCGTCCTTGACGAACTTACGCGTGGCGGCGAGATCGCCGATGCCGGATGTCATGTAGAGCGAGCGATACCGCGCCTTGACCTCCGGCGCGTTCAACGCGGCGCTGAAGGCCGCGTTGAGTTTTGCGATGATATGCGCCGGGGTTTTGGGCGGCACGCTGATGGCGTTCCAGGTGTCTGACTCCGCGCCGCGCACGCCGGTTTCCGCCAGCGTGGGTATGTCCGGCAGAAATTCAATGCGTTCGGCCGTGGCGGTTGCCAGCACCTTGAGCCGGCCATCTTTATATAAGGGATGGATGGCCGCGACCTGCGCGAAGGTGAGATCGACATGCCCGCCCATCAGATCCACCAGCGACGGCACCGTGCCTTTGTAGGGAATGTGCGTGAGATTCGTTTTGGTGATCTGCATGAACAGTTGCGCACTCAGATATGCCGCAGTGCCCGCGCCCGGCGAGGCATAGTTCACCTTGCCGATATTGGCGTTGATATGCGCCAGTAACTCCTTGACCGAGTTCACCGGCAGCGTCTGACGGGTGACCAGCACGTTGGGAATGCGCGACATCACCACGATCGGTTCAAATGCCAGCGGATCAAAATTAAGATTTCTGCTCAGCAAATCGGTGATCGTGATCGGCGACAGCGACGACGCCAGTATCGTGTAGCCATCCGGGTTGGCGTGAAATACCAGCCCCGCGCCGACGTTGCCGGCGGCGCCGCCTCGGTTGTCGATCACGAACGGTTGGCCGAGTCGTTGCCGCACGTTTTCCACCAGTATGCGCGCCGCAGTGTCGATGCCGCCGCCGGGTGCAACCGCGACGACGACGCGCACCGGTTTGTTGGGATAGTGGGTTGTGGACGGTGCTTGCGCGAGTGCGCCCGTCGCCAGCAGCGACAGAGCGAGTATCGAAGTTCGCATTGGAGTAGGGATGGCCGAGTTTTGTAGGGTGGCGTGAATGGTATCGCTGCTTTACAGGGGCAGGTGCTGACAGTATATTCAAAAACATCCCGGCAGAAATAAAGCGCGCGTCCTCAGTGAAATATTCATGATCATTCTGTATTCAATCGGTAGCAGCGTCCGGTGAAGGCCATCGTCGTACGTGAGCACGGCGGCCCGGAGGTTCTGCAATTCGTCGATGTGCCAGTGCCCGACCCTGCGGCGGATCAGGTGCGGGTGTGTATCAAGGCCATTGGCGTCAATCGGCGCGATGCATTTGTCCGCGCGGGCATTTATCCGCGCGCACTGCCGTTGACACCGGGCATCGAAGCCTCCGGCGTGGTGGATGCCGTGGGCGCAGGGGTTGCCGGTTGGGCCGAAGGAGACCGCGTGGTGTATTACGTGCCTGATGTTCTGGGTGCGTATGCCGAGTATCAGGCGGTTGCGGCGCATCGCTTGGTGCGGTTGCCGCAGGCGCTGTCGTTTCAGGATGCCGCTGCGATTTTCGATCACGGCTTGACCGCGCATTACCTGAGCACGAGCACTTTTCCGTTGCGCAAAGGGCATCGCGTGCTGATCCATGCGGCTGCAGGCGGTGTGGGCAGTTTGCTGGTGCAAATGGCCAAGCGCGCCGGCGCAACCGTGTACGGCACCGTATCGACTTCTGAAAAGTCGTTATTAATCAAACAGATAGGTTCTGACGAAAGTATCCTGTACCGAGATGCCGATTTCGTTGATGCGGTGAAAAAATTCACCGGCGGTGAGGGCGTGGATGTGGTCTACGATTCCGTGGGCATCGACACGATACAAGGCAGCATGCGCTGTTTGAAACCGCGAGGCACGCTGGTGTTGTATGGACAATCGAGCGGCGAGGTGACGGCAATCAATCCGGCGGCGCTGGCGGATGCGGGTTCATTGTTTTTTACGCGTCCGCATCTCGCGCATCACATCAATACGCCCGAAGCCTTGCGTGCGCGAAGCGAGGATATTTTTTCGTGGTTTCTCAACGGAGAAATTTCGGTCACTATCAATCAGGTGTACTCGCTAGCAAATGCCGCCGATGCGCACCGTCGGCTCGACGACCGATCGTGTTTTGGAAAAATTCTCCTGATACCGTGATCCGCGTAAACACACTTTGCTGCGCCTTCGCGTCCGTGTTGCTGACGCACCTGTGCACGAGCGCGCTGGCGCAGGATGCGCGGTCGTATCCCCCATTTCCAGTAAAGCCCGTGCGGTTTCTGATTCCGGTGCCGCCGGGCGGCGGCGCGGACATGCTGGGTCGCACGCTGGGCCAGAAGCTGACCGACAAGTGGGGGCAAACCGTGGTCATCGACAATCGCAGCGGCGCCAGCGGCACGGTGGCGGTGGATACAACCGCAAAGGCCGCGCCCGATGGACACACCATCGTGATGGGTTTGATCGCCTCCATCACGATTGCAGTCAGTCTGCGCAAGCTGCCGTACGACCCGGTCACCGACCTTGCGCCGGTGACGATGCTGGCGGTGGCGCAAAATATTCTGGTGGTGCATCCGTCGCTGCAGGCCACCTCGGTAAAGGAGTTGATCGCGCTGTTGAAGGCCAAGCCCGCACAATTCTCCTATGCCTCCGCCGGCAACGGCACCTCACCGCATTTGTCCGCCGAGTTATTCAAATTAATGACTGGTGTCAGCATGACCCACGTACCGTACAAGGGCGCCGGCCCGGCACTGATCGATCTGGTGGGCGGACAGGTGGGCATTTATTTCGGCAGCCTGCCGGCCACCATGCCGTCGGTGCGCAGCGGAAAGCTGCGCGTGCTGGCGGCGACCGGCTCGAAGCGCTCCGCGCTGGCGCCGGAGCTGCTCACCGTGGCGGAAGCGGGCGTGCCGGGGTTCGAGTCGATGCAATGGTACGGTGTGCTGGCGCCCGCGAAAACGCCGGTAGCGATACTCGAAAAAATTCGCACTGACATGGTGACGACCTTGCAATTGCCCGATGTCAAGGAGCGTTTGCTGAGCCAGGGCTTCGAGATCGTGGGTAATAGCCGCGAGGAATTCGGCGGCTACATCAAGAGCGAAATTGCCAAATGGGCCAAAGTCATCAAGGAAGCGAACATCCGCGCTGATTGATGTAAATCCATCCGTGAACTTTTCTACCTACAAGACTTCAGATTATGCCAACCCTCCAGATTCCGCCCAACCTTTCAATGCACTACGTTATCGACGACTACACCGATCCATGGCGCGAGCCGGAGGCGGTGTTGATGCTGCACGGCAATACCGAGAGCGGCGTGGTGTGGTACGGCTGGGTGCCGCATCTTGCGCGGCGCTATCGCGTGGTGCGGCCGGACATGCGCGGGTTTGGCGCCTCCACGCCGATGCCGCGCGACTATCCGTGGACCATCGATGCGATGATCGACGACTACGTCACCTTGATGCAGTCGCTCGGCATTGCGCGCGTGCATCTGATCGGGGCAAAACTCGGTGGCACGATTGCCCGCTGTTTTGCCGCACGCTTTCCGGAGCGGGTGCGCACGCTGACGCTGGTGGGCACGCCGCCGCCGGTTCGCGATTTACGTGCCCGCGTGACGGCGTGGACAGAGGAATTCGAAAAGCTGGGCGTCGAACATTGGGCACGCAGAACCATGGAGGGCCGTCTCGGCAGTAACTTTCCACCAGAGGGTACCGCGTGGTGGATCAAGATGATGGCGCAAACGGCGGTGTCGACCCAGATCGGTTATGTACAGCGCATTTTGACCACGGACATCACCGCCGTGTTGCCCAAGATTGCATGCCCGACGCTGGTGATTACCACCGAAGGCAGTTCGCTCGGGTCGGTGGCAGAAACCCGCGCGTGGCAGGAGAAGATCCCGAATTCAACGCTGGCGGTACTGCCGGGCGATTCATTTCATGTCGCGGCGACCGATTCGGATGTGTGCGCGCAGACGACGCTCGATTTTATTTCTCGTCACTGATTTGACCATGGAACCGGAAGGAGACGCACGATGATGGAAATTCGCCGCATGGGGCCGATAGGCGCGGAGATCACCGGAGTGGATGTGAAAACCATGGACGACGCGGCTTTCAGCAAAATCTACCAGGCGTGGCTCGACAGCAATGTCATCGTGGTGCGTGACCAGTCATTGCAGATCGGTGATTATTTGCGCTACAGCCTGCGCTTCGGCGTGATCAGTCCGCATCCGTCCAAAAGCACGCGACACCCGGAGTGCCCCGAAGTGACGCTGCTCGGCGCCAACAAGTTTCGCGCGGATGGCAGGCTGGATACAGCGATCTATAGCCGCGGCGCACAGGGTTTTCACACCGATGGTTCGTACGAAAAAGTGCCATTCAAGGCCACGCAACTCTATGCGCTGGCGATACCGAGCCGGGGCGGCGATACGTTTTTCTCCAGCGGCTATGCGGCGTACGAAGAACTGCCGCCGCACCTCAAGCAACGTCTCGAAGGCCGGATGGGCACTTTCAAATACGGCGGACTGCGTAAACTCAATGCCTTGCTGAACGAAGAAGACCGCAACGTGCCGCCGGTGCGTCATCCGCTGGTGCAGGTGCATCCCGAGACCGGACGCAAGCTGCTCTACTTCGATCAAGGCAAGATACTGACGATTGAAGGTCTCGATGCCGACGAGAGCGCCGCCACCATCGAGGAGATGAAAGCCTACTTCGTGCAACCGCCGTGCCAATATCGGCATCAATGGCGCAAGGGCGATGTGGTGATCTGGGACAACCGCTGTTCGTATCACAAGGCAGCGGGCGATTACCCGCCCGAGGAAGATCGTATCCACTGGCGCGTGTCGATCAAGAGCGCCTGATATGTTCAAAGCCGTGGCGTGTTGCCAAATAGGGCTGGTGCTGATGTGTTCCGCCGTTGCGGCGGACTATCCCACGAAGCCTATCCGCTTTATCAATCCGACCGCGCCGGGCGGCACCGCCGAGCCGATTGCGCGGGTGATCGCGCTGAAAATGTCAGAGACGCTGGGCCAAACCGTGGTGGTGGATAGCCGGGGTGGCGCCGGCGGTACCGTGGGCACGGCCACGGCAGCGAATGCCGCGCCAGATGGCTACACCATTTTGCTCGGCGTGGTGTCGCCGATGGCGATTAACGTGACGCTGTATGGCGCCAAGCTGCCGTATGACCCGCTTAAACATTTTGCGCCGGTGTCGCTGATTACCAAGGTGCCGCAGGTGTTGTCGGTGCATCCGACGATTCCGGTCGCCAGCATCAGGCAGTTGGTCGATTACGCCAAAGAACCGAAAAGCAAATTGAACTATGGTTCTGCCGGCAGCGGCACCACCGGGCATCTGGTGGCGGAGTTGCTCAAGAAGCGCGCGGCCATGCCCATGACGCATATTCCGTTTAAAGGATCGGGGCCGGCGCTGAGTGCGTTGCTGTCCAATGACGTGGGCGTGATGCTGTCCGGTCCACCGGCGGTGATCGGCATGGCGCAAGCGGGGCGGTTGCGCATCCTTGCGACTTCTGGAACCCAACGCACGCCGGTGTTGCCCGATGTGCCTACCTTTATCGAATCCGGCCTGCCGATAGACGTCACATCATGGTATTGCCTGGTGGTCCCCGCCGGCACCTCGCGTCCGATCGTGGCGCGCCTGCATGACGCGCTGGTAGGCGCCTTGAAAAGCCCGCAGGTGTCGGAGACCTTGCTGAAAATGGGCGCGCCGCCGGAGTGGTCCACGCCGGAGCAGCTCACGGTTTTTCTGCGCGCGGAAATCAAAAAGTTTGCCGAGGTGCTGGAGATCGCAGGCGCGAAAATTGACTGATTCGCCAACCTTGTGGGCGTTGCTGGAATCCACGGCGGCCGCCAGTCCCGATGCCACCGCACTGTGTTACGGCCAGCAGCGTTATACCTATGCCCGGTTGCGTGCACAAAGCGCCGCGTTAGCCGCGGGATTGCACGCGCGCGGTATCGCGCGGGGTGATCGGGTGGCGATCTGGTTGCCCAATGTGCCGCTGTGGGTCGGGCTCCAGTTTGCCTGTGCGCGCCTCGGTGCGCCGGTGGTGGCGCTGAACACGCGCTTTAAATCGACGGAGCTGGGCGACATTCTCGGCCGTTCCGGCGCGAAGCTGCTGGTGTACTGGCCCGGCTTTCGCGGCATTGATTTCACCGGCATTCTGGAAGGGGTTGATCCCGCGTGTGTGCGCGATCTTCGGCATATTGTCGCCTATAGTGAAGGCGAGCCGACGCCGCGGCGGGTGTGCGGCTTGCCGGTGATGTCGAGCGATGCGTTGCGCCATGACCTCGATACCGCGTCCGCGCCTGCCACCGGCGGCGCGGACGACGGCTGCGTGATGTTCACCACCTCCGGCACCACCAGCAAGCCCAAGCTGGTGTTGCACACGCAACGCTCGATCACGCAACACGCGCGGGACGCCATGCACGCGCTGGGTTACGACGCGCCGGGATCGGTGCTCCAGGTGGTGACGCCGCTGTGCGGCGTTTCCGGCTTCGGCATGCCCTTCACGGCGGTGGCGGCGGGCGCGCCGTGCGTGCTGTCGTCCGCATTCGAGGCGCGCGAGAGCCTCGATCTGATTCGGCAACACCGTGTCACGCATATGCATGCCAATCATGAAATCATCCGTCGCTGGCTGGATGCGTTGGAAGCGATGGACGGGCGTGATGATGTATCGAGCTTGCAGTGGGTCAATTGCGGTTCCGGCATTGCCGGCGTGCATGAACGGGCTAGCGCGTTGGGCA
>CANIID010000191.1 GCA_947467315.1 Betaproteobacteria bacterium
CCGATGCCGGATGCGCCGCCCGTTACCACCGCTGTTTTTCCATTGAGTTTCATAGTGTTTGATATCCCGTAATGCGTTCTAACGCGTTCAACTTGTGGATGCATTTTTCAATGCAGGTAGCCATCATTTTAACCTACGCCTGAAGGTGCCCGACATCGACGCAAGCCGCTTGCAAGATGTGATAACGTGAAAAACATGATGACTATCAACAACGCATTTCTCGAATGGCCCTTTTTTGATGCCTCACACCGGCGGCTGGCATCCGATCTGGAGGCTTGGGTCAACACGCATCGCATCGCTTTGGAGGCCGAGGGCGCCGATGAAATGACCGCAGTACGCGCCATCGCAAAGCTGCTGGGCGAAGGCGGCTGGTTGCGATATTTGTTGCCGCAATCGCTCGGCGGCCCGCACCCACGCGTGGATGTGCGCAGCCTGTGCATTGCCCGCGACGTGCTGGCGCGTTGTTCCGGCCTTGCCGATTGCACCTTCGCGATGCAGGGGCTGGGCGCGGTGCCCATCGTGTTGTTCGGCACAGCGGCGCAACAAAGCGACTACCTGCCGCGCATCGCCGACGGCTCATGCATCACGGGATTTTGTTTGTCCGAAGTCGAAGCGGGATCGGACGTATCGGCATTGCAAACCAGCGCGCGGCGCGACGGCACTGATTACGTTCTGCATGGCCGCAAGACGTGGATATCCAACGCCGGGGTCGCGGATGCCTACGTAGTGTTCGCGCGCACGGGCGAAGCGCCCGGCGCGAAGGGCTTGTCGGCGTTCGTGGTCGATGCCCGCACGACGGGGCTATCTGTGCCGGAATCCATACAAGTGGTTGCGCCGCACGTCATCGGCACCGTGGCGTTTGACGAGTGCCGCGTGCCCGCAAGCCAAATGCTGGGCCAGCCCGGCGACGGTTTCAAAGTGGCCATGTCCACGCTCGATGTGATGCGCTCCACCGTCGGCGCGGCGGCCTTGGGCTTTGCGCGCCGCGCGCTCGCCGAAGCGCGCACGCACGTAAAGGCCCGCCAGTTGTTCGGTCAGGCGCTGGCGCAGTTTCAGGCGACACAAATGCGCATCGCCGACATGGCGCTGGAAGTCGATACGTCAGCATTGCTGGTGTATCGCGCGGCATGGACCAAGGACACCTTACGCGACCGCGTCACATTGGAGGCGTCGATGGCCAAGCTGCATGCCACCGAAGCCGCGCAACGGGTGATCGATTCCGCCGTGCAGTTGTTCGGTGGGTTGGGTGTGACCGTCGGCAGCACGGTCGAGCGGCTCTATCGCGAAATACGCCCGCTGCGAATTTACGAGGGCACCAGCGAGATTCAGAAGCTCATCATCGCCGGGCAGGTGCTGGGTAAATAACTGCGCGCGCTTCCAAGGCCGCGAGCTACAAGGCTACAACATGTCCGGCGACATCATGGCGCGCAGCACCGCGTGTTCGTGTCCGCCGCGTCGGCGTCCCTCGATCCACCAGGCCGCGCCCTTCTTCACGCTCTGCCCGTCATCACCGCCGGTCAATAGCAGCGATACCACGCCGCCCAGCGTGGGTTGATGGCCGACGATCAGCACGGTGTGCGCTGCATGCGGCCAGTGTGCGGCCTTCAAAATGTCCGCCGGTTCGGCCGAGGTGCCGACCACGTCTACGGTGGCGAACTTGCGCTGCAACGCGCTGGCGGTTTGTTGCGTGCGTTGTGCGGGGCTAACGAGAATGAGCGCGTCATCCGGCAGTCTGTCGTTAAGCCATTTCGCCATGCGTTTGGCGTCGCGCTCGCCTTTTGCAGTCAGCGCGCGTTCGGCATCGGACATGCGCAATGTCGCGTCAACCGCTTCGGCGTGGCGCCAGAGGATGAGGTCCATGCTGCGTTCAGGCTTAATTCAGGCTTAAGGATTAGGATTAAGGATCCAGTGATCGGCCGACGCTTGTTGAATCCTGAATCCCCTATCCTGATGTTACTATTTTGCCAGCCGCTCCAGCAACACCTGTTGCGCGCCGCCCGTCTTGCCTTTGTGCGACGACGACAAGTGATACCGCCCCTGCTCGTCCATGCACCAGGCCGGCGCGCCATCGTCGAGATAGCACTTCAAGCCCTCTTCGATCACACGCATTTTCAGCTTGGCATCGAGCACCGGAAAACAAATTTCCACTCGCCCGAAAAAATTACGTCCCATCCAGTCTGCACTCGACAGATAGACATCTCCTTCTCCGCCGTTCTGAAAATAGAACACGCGCGAATGCTCCAGAAACCGTCCGATAACCGAACGCACGCGGATATTTTCCGACGCACCCGCCACGCCCGGCCGCAGGGCGCACACGCCGCGCACGATGAGGTCAATTTGCACGCCGGCCCTGGATGCCGCGTACAGCGCGCCAATGACTTCGGGCTCCACCAGTGCATTCATCTTGGCAATGATGCGTCCGCCACGGCCCGCTTCGGCATGCGCTGCCTCCGCCTTGATGGCGTGCAGAATTTGCTTGTGCAACGTGAATGGCGCCTCCCACAAGTGCTTTAATTTTGTTGCGCTACTGAGGCCGGTCAACTGCATGAAAATATCGTTCACGTCCGCGGTGATTTCATCGTTGCAGGTGAATAAGCCAAAATCCGTGTACAGCTTCGCCGTGCGCGGGTGATAGTTGCCGGTGGACAGATGCACGTAACGCCGCAGGCGCGCCACCGCACCGCCGCCGTCGCCGCCGCCATCGCGATCATTTGCTTCGCTCACCTCGCGGCGCACCACCATCAGCATCTTGGCATGGGTTTTGTGGCCGACCACGCCATACACCACATGCGCGCCGACATCCTCAAGGCGTTGCGCCCAGTTGATATTGGCTTCTTCGTCAAAGCGCGCCATCAGTTCCAGAATCACGGTAACTTCCTTGCCGCTCTTCGCCGCCGTGATCAGGATTTTCATCAGTTCCGACTCGGCGCCGGTGCGGTAAACCGTCTGCTTGATGGCGACGACATTCGGATCGCGCGCGGCTTCCTGCAGAAAGGTAATGACCGGCTGGAATGACTGAAACGGGTGATACAGCAGGATATCGCCCGCGCGTATGGCGTCCACCATATTCGCAGCGTGCTCGACGCGCGCCGGGACGCCCGCCTTGAAGGCTGGAAATTTCAGATCGGGCCGGTCCACGCTGTCGGGTACGCTCATCAACCGCACCAGGTTCACCGGGCCATCCACGCGATAAACGTCCTCCGCGTCGAGCTTGAACTGAGTGCGCAAGTATTCGCTAATCTGCGGCGAACAATTCGCGGTAATCTCCAGCCGCACTTCGTCACCGAACTGACGATGCGGTAACTCGCCGCGCAGCGCATCGCGCAGGTCCTTGACCTCTTCTTCATCCACGAACAGATCGCTGTTGCGGGTCAGGCGAAACTGGTAGCTGTCAATCATTTTCATGCCGGCAAACAGGTCCGACATATGTGCATGCATAATGGACGACAGAAACACAAAATCGTACTCGGTGCCGGCGATGTCGCGCGGCAGGCGGATCACCCGCGGCAGCACACGTGGGGCCTGCACGATAGCGATGCCGGAACTGCGGCCGAAGGCGTCCTTGCCTTCAAGCTCTATGGCAAAATTCAGGCTCTTGTTGAGCACGCGCGGAAAGGGATGTGACGGGTCAAGCCCAATGGGCGTCAACACCGGCATCACTTCCCTTCTGAAATAACCTTTGATCCACGCCGACTGTGCGTGATTGAAATCGCTGCGCTGCAAAAAACGTATGCCCTCCTTTTCGAACGCAGGCGTGATGTCCTGATTGAAAACCCGGTATTGCGCGGCCACCAGTTCGTGCGCCTCTCGCGCGACCTGTTCATAGACCTGCCGCGTGGGCATGCCGTCAGGACCGTACACGGAGATGCCGGCTTCAATCTCGGCGTGCAGCCCCGCCATGCGGATTTCAAAAAACTCGTCGAGGTTACTGCTGACGATGCACAGAAAACGCAGCCGCTCCAGCAACGGTGTGGCAGTATCTTCCGCCTGCGCCAGCACCCGGCGGTTAAACGCGAGCTGGCCGAGCTCGCGGTTCAGAAACAACTCCGGTGCGAGCCGTGCTTTACTCATGGACACCCCACACCGGACGCATTACGCCATCCGCTTTATTTTGGCGGTGGCACATAACCTGCTGCGGCATCCGCGCCGCCGCCGAAGAAATGCTTGTCCATTTGCTGCGCAAGATAGTCACGCGATTTCTTGTCCGCAAGGCTCAAACGGTTCTCGTTGACCAGCATTTTCTGCTGCTCCAGCCATTGTTTCCATGCTTCTTTCGATACGTTTTCGAAAATCCGCTTGCCCAAGTCGCCAGGATACGGCGCGAAGTCCAGTCCCTCGGCTTCGCGACCCAACTTGATGCATTTCACCATTCTCGGCATAACCAACCTCTTATTGTAAGCAATCGTTATTACAGAATTATTAAAAACCAATGCACAGCAATTGCGGGGCCATCCGACCCGCAGCCCGCCGGCTACTGGAGAAACGGCAAATCGAGAGTGCGCACATTGATTCCGGTCGGTATCAGCGGCGGGTTGGCAACGGGTTTTTCGAGATGATAGCCCTGCACACAATCCACACCAAAGGCGGCGAGCATGAGCAGCGTCTCTTCGTCCTCCACGCACTCCGCGATGATGGTCTTGTGCATGCCGCGGGCCACTGAAACCATCGCCTTTACGAACAACTGATTGTCCGGATCTCGCGCCAGATTGCGGATAAACAGTCCGTCGATCTTGATCGCATCGACGTGCAAATGCTTGAGATAGGCGAACGACGAAAACCCCGTGCCAAAATCATCCAGGCACACGCCGCAGCCGGTGTGCTGCAGGGCCTCGATAAAGCGGCGCGCGTCATGCAGATCGGACACCGCAGAGGTTTCCGTCAATTCCACCAGCAACCGTTTGGCGGGCACGCCGAGCCGTCTTAATTCGTCGGCAATAAATTGCGGCAACGTCGGATCGTCCAGCGAGCGGCCCGATATATTCACCGCCAGCGCGGGGATGGCACTGACATCGGCGAGCATTTTGATCGAGCGGCTCAGTACCCAGCGGTCGATTTCGAGGATCTTGCCGGATTTTTCCGCTACCGGAATGAAGTCGCCCGGCATGATGGTGAGCGTGCGGTCGTCCTTATCGCGCATGCGCAGCAGCACTTCAAAATGCACCAGCGTGCGTTCCTTGGCGGTGTATATGCCCTGGAAGTGCAGATCCATCAGATCGTTTTCGAGCGCCTGCAGAATACGGTCGTTCCACGACAACTGCATCACCATGCGCTGCGAATCGTCCAGATCGGCACGGTAAATGCGCCACGCGTTCTTACCGGCCTCTTTGGCCTGGTACATCGCAGCATCGGCGCGCGCCACCAGGTCTTCGGTATTGCGTGCATGATCGGGGTACACCGCGATACCGCAACTGCACGTCAGACGCAGACTTTGGCCTTCGAACTGAAAGCGCACTTGCGCGATCGAGCGGGTGATACGTTCCGCCAGAATTTTCAGCATCTCTTCCGAGATATCCGGCACCAGAATCGCAAATTCGTCGCCGCCCAGCCGCGCGAAAATTTCATTGCGGCGCACCTGCCCGCCGACCTCACCGGCCACGCGGATCAGCGTGGCGTCCCCCGCGCGATGACCGAAGGTGTCGTTGATATATTTGAATTCGTCCAGATCAAAGAACAGCAGCGCCACGCGCGTTGATCCGCGCTGCGCTTCCGCCACCATGCGTCCCATTTCTTCATTGAAACGGTGCCGGTTGTAGAGCCCGGTCAGCGCATCGCGTTCCGCGAGGTACACCAGTTGATCGGCGTTGCGCCGCTCGGTGGTGACATCCTAGAAGATCCACATGCGCCCCACCGCCTTGCCGAAGGCGTCTTCCACGGCATGGCTTTGTTGCGTCATCAGGCGCCCGTCGGCCATCGGCAATTCAAACGCCGTCAGCGGCTCGCCCGCCAATGGCGGTTGCAGCAGGTGGCGCAAGTGTTCTTCCGGTCGCGCCAGCGTACAGCCCGATTCCGTCAACATCGTCACGGGATCGGTGCCGATAATGCGCGTGCCGGGCGGGATCATCCATATCTGTGAAAACGCCGGGTTGCAATACACCGTGCGGTTGTCCGTCGACACGAACAGGATGCCGATATTCATCGCGCCGAGCAGCGCCGCCAGCCGCGCATGTTCGTCCTGCGCACGTTCGAGATATTGCTTCTGCACAAGCTGTGCGTCACGCAATTCAGTCACCGTCGCTTCCAGCCGCTGCTCCGCCTCTTTGCGCAGGGTGATGTCTCGAATGCTGATACGAATGCCCAGATTCTGCTGGTGCTTGTCGTAAATCGGCCGCCAGTCCGCCGCCGCCCAGAAGGTCGTGCCATCCTTACGCCGCGCGCGGAACTCAAAGTCGTTGCCGGTGTTGCCGAGTACCGCCAGACGAATCTGGCGCACGGTGCGATTCACATCCGGGTCACTGACAAAGGGCGCTGGAAAATCCTGCGCCGCAAGGCATTCCTCGGGGGTGTAGCCGAACATTTCCTGCACCCGCGGATTAATCCAGATCAGTTTGCCGCTGGTATCTGCCCACAGCTCGCAGTCATAGCTGTAGTCGGCGATGGCGGTGAATTTCGCTTCTCCGCGCGCCAGCGCCTCAATGCGGCTGGAAAGCGCTTCGGCCATGCCGTTGAACGCCGCGCCCAGTTTGCCGATTTCGTCATTGGCGCGATCGCTTTGCGCCGGCATCCGTACGGTGAGGTCGCCCGCCGCCAAGCGAGCACTGGCGTCGGCGAGACGCCGCAGGCCACGGGTGAGCCACGCGTACAGCATCATGGTCAACACGCCCTTCAATGCGAGCGCGAGCACGCACGCGATAACGACCTCGCGCATCAATTCATCGTGGGTGCTGTTGAGCAGATAACGCTCCACCACGACCAGCAGAAGCAGCGCCAGGCACAATACCGCCAATCCGGCCAGCAGCAGACGCGAACGTAATGACAGGTTAAGTTGCATCGAATCGCTGCTGTGATTGCCGGCGATTACAAACGCTTGATCAGCACTACCGAACGCCGCTGATAGTTGTACATATCGCGCTTCTGTGCCGGCAGCTCATCGACACTGACCTCGGCAAAGCCATGTTCGACAAACCAGTGTTCGGCGCGCGTGGTGAGCACGAACAGCTTTTTCAGGCGCTGGCGGCGCGCGCGCTGCTCCATCGCCTCCAGCAGCCGCTCGCCGGCATCGCGGCCGCGAAATTCGGGATGCACCACCAGGCACGCCAGCTCCGCAGCCCGCTCTTCCGAAAATGGATACAAGGCGGCGCAGCCGATAATCATGCCGTCGTGGTCGAGCACGGCAAAACGCCCGACTTCCATTTCCAGCAGATCGCGGCTGCGTTTGACCAGCGTGCCATCGGCTTCCAGCGGCTCGATCAGGCGCAAAATGCCGCCGATGTCGTTGATTTTGGCATCGCGCAGCTTTTCCACCGGGTCCGGCGCGATCATGGTGCCCACGCCCTGATGCGTGAACAGTTCCTGCAGCAACGCGCCTTCGGCATGTCGCGAGATCAGGTGCGCGCGCTTAACCCCTTGCTCGCAGGCGCGCACGGCGCACGGCAGATAAAATTTCGCGTCGCCATCGAGGGTGGTATCTTTTCGCGCCAGCAACTTGCGCGCTTGCAGCGGCGTCAATTCGCGCAACAACCCGCCGCGCGCATTGGTCGCGCCCGGACGATCCATCATGAAGATCAGTTTTTCGGCACCCAGCGCCACCGCCGCCGCTTCCGCGATGTTCTCCAGCGCCACATTGAAAATTTCGCCGGTGGCGGAATAACCCAGCGGCGAGAGCAACACCAGTTCGCCGAAGTTGAGCCGGTCACGCATGGCCGCTACGTCGATTTTGCGAACTTCACCGGTGTGTTGCAGATCCACGCCATCGAGGATGCCGATCGGCTTGGCGGTGACGAAGTTGCCGCTCGACACCCGGATGTCGGCGCCCGCCATCGGCGAACCCGGCAAGCCCATCGACAACAGCGCTTCGATCTCCACGCGCAGACGCCCGCTCGCCTCTTTGGCCACCGTGAGGGTGACGTCATCGGTGACGCGCAATCCCTGCACGTAGCGCGTGCGGTGGCCGAGGTCCTTGAGCTTGGCGTCGATCTGCGCCCGCGCGCCATGCACCACCACCAGCCGCACGCCCAGCGCCGCCAGCAGGTTCAGATCGTGATTGATGCCGACAAAGCGGCCCTCGGAAATTGCTTCGCCACCGAAGGCGATGACAAAGGTGCGGCCGCGAAACGCGTGGATGTACGGCGCCGCCGCGCGGAACCATTGGACAAACTTGTCAGGGGACGCCAGCGCCATCAATGTATCGAGAGTTTATGTTTAAAAACAGGATATTACGCGAGATCACCCGGCAAACCAAGCACGCCGGTCTTTACCAGTCGCCCCACAACGACTGCATCGCCGCGATGGCGGCAACGGCTGCGGTTTCGGTGCGCAGTACTCGGGGGCCCAGCGCCAGCGGCGTAAATCCGGCGCCCAACGCGGCCTGCGTCTCTTCCGCATTCCAGCCGCCTTCGGGGCCGACCAGCAGCATGATGCGGCCTTGTGGATGGGGACGTTCGCGCTCGCGCAGGGGCGTGGCGCTGGCGTGCGGCGACAGCAGCAGGCGCACACTGTTCGCGGGCACCGGCTCGCCCAACCACCTCATCAGCGGCTGCACCGGCAATACGGGCGGCAACCGGTTGCGCCCGCATTGTTCGCACGCCGCGGCCGTCACCGATTGCCAATGGGCGACGCGGCGCTCGGCACGCTCACTACTGAGACGCACCACGCTGCGTTGCGTGATCAGTGGTTGAATTGTGGACACGCCGAGCTCGACACACTTCTGCACGGTGTAATCCATGCGTTCGCCGGTGGAAACGCCCTGCGCCAGCACGATGTCGAGCGGTGACTCGCGGCTGACCTCGTGGCGACCGGTCACCGTCAAGGTGAGACCGGATTTGTCGATGCGTTTGATCAGCGCCGGATATTCAGTGCCGCGCCCGTCAAACAAGGTGAGCGGCGCGCCGGCTTGCAAGCGCAGCACGTGGATCACGTGATGCGCCTGCCCCGCCACCACGCGGCATTCGCCGTGATCGGCAATTTCTCCGGGAAAATATAATCTCGTCAATGCTTTCACCCCAACGTCACGCGACGATTATGCCACACGCCTCTGGCGCGCCCGGCGCGACGTGGCCCAACGTGGCATTACACTGGCGCAAAGACTAGAATCACGCATTACCGTGGAGAACGAGCATTGAAAATAGTCATACTGGGCGCGGGGCAGGTCGGCTCATCTGTTGCTGAGAATCTGGCGTCGGAAGCCAACGACATTACCATCGTCGATACCAATGCTGACCGGCTGCGCGCATTGCAGGACCGGCTCGACGTGCGCACGGTATGCGGCAACGCCGCCCATCCGGCGGTACTCGCGCAGGCCGGACTGGCCGACGCCGACCTGATGTTTGCTGTGACGCAAAGCGATGAAACCAATATGGTGGCGTGCAAACTCGCCGCGACCATGTTCAATTGCCCCACCAAGATCGCGCGCATACGCTCGGCGGACTATTTATCGCATCCGGAAATTTTTTCGCCGGAGAATTTCGCCGTCGATGTGCCGATCTGCCCGGAACAGTTGCTCACCGATTACATCGTCAAGCTGCTGGAATTCCCCGAAGCGCTGCAGGTGCTGGAGTTTGCGCACGGCAAGGTCAGCCTCGCGGCGGTGCGCGCGTTTCACGGCGGGCCGCTGGTCGGCCATGAAATTTCCTATCTGCGCACGCACATGCCGCATGTGGATGCGCGGGTGGCCGCGATTTTCCGCCAGGACGCTGCCATCACCCCCGAAGGCAACACGGTGATAGAAGCCGGCGACGAGGTGTTCCTCATCGCCGCCACGGAAAACCTGCGTGGGGTGCTGCGCGAATTGCGGCGCATGGACAAGCCGGTGAAGCGCGTGATGATCGGCGGCGGCGGCAATATCGGCCGGCGGCTGGCCAAGGCAATTGAAGACAAATGTGAAGTCAAAATTATCGAATACAACAAGGCGTCCGCCGAACGTCTGGCGGCCGAACTGAGCAAAACGCTGGTGCTGCAGGGCGATGTCACCGACGAGGAATTACTGGAATCCGAAAACATCGGCGAGATGGACGTGTATTGCGCGCTGACCAACGACGACGAAAACAATATCATGTCGGCGCTGCTCGCCAAGCGCATGGGCGTGCGCAAGGTGATCGCTTTGATTAACCGCACCTCTTACGTCAACCTGTTGCAGGAAGGCCGCATCGACATCGCCATTTCGCCGGCGCAGGCCACCATCGGCACGTTGCTCGCGCGCGTGCGCCGCGGCGACGTGGCTGCGGTGCATTCGCTGCGTCGCGGCGCCGCCGAGGCGCTGGAACTGGTGGCACATGGCGATGCCAAATCGTCGCAGGTGGTCGGGCGACGCATTGAAGAACTCGATTTGCCCAAGGGCGCGACCATCGGCGCTATTGTGCGGCAGCGCGCGGTAGCAGGGCATGAGGACAAACCCGCGCACGAGGATCAGGTCATCATCGCCCACCACGATACCGTGATCGA
>CANIID010000192.1 GCA_947467315.1 Betaproteobacteria bacterium
ACGCTTTCGCTTGGAAAGAATCCGCAGATTTCGATCATCATCGGCACTCAACTTAACTGGCTTGGCAACTCGCATGGCACTGATCTCCTTTTTCGTTGGAGTTCAGGTCGCCATATAAGTTCCGTTATTTATGATGCACTACACTAGGATTGTCATCGGGCGGCATGAATAAGAGAAAATCATGATCGATATTACCGTTGCCGTGACCGTAGTTCAATCAACCCGCGCGCGAGCCGGCGCCGACGAGCGAGTGCTAAAATATTTGCCTGGGGAGATTCTGTCTTGCGCCGTCAACTGCATCATGAATTATTTGGGGTTGTGCTAATCGTCATCGCCGCATTGGCTAACGCACAGAGTCCTTCGTCAGGCTCGGGATCAGCCTATCCGACCAAACCCATACGCATCAACAGCGCGCCGCCCGGCGCGGGTGGTGACTTTACCGCGCGCGTGATCGCGCAGGCGCTGACGGCCAATCTGGGGCAGCCGGTGATTGTCGATAACCGTGGCGGCTACGCATCCATCGATGCCGTGATCAAGGCGCCGCCCGACGGCTACAACCTGCTGGTCTATGGCAGCACGCTGTGGACGGTGCCGTTGCTCGAGGCGGCGTCGTGGGATGTGCAGCGCGATCTGACGCCGGTTGCGCTGCTGAACAGCGCGCCCAGTGCGGTGGTGGTGCATCCGTCGTTGCCGGTGCATAGCATCAAGGCGCTGATCGCTTTTGCCAAATTCCGTCCGGGCGATCTCAATTACGGCTCGGCGCCGCTCGGTTCTTCGCAGCATCTGGCGGCGGAGTTATTCAAATCGATGGCGGGCGTGACCATCGTCAACGTGCCGTACAAAAGCAGCGGCGCGGCGCAGATCGGTTTGTTGAGCGGCGAAGTGCATATGACGTTTCCGCCGATGGGTTCCATCGCGCCGCACCTGAAAACCGGGCGCGCGCGCGTGCTGGCGGTGGCAAGTGCGCAGCCGTCGGCGTTTCTGCCGGGCGTGCCGACAGTAGCGGCGTCGGGTCTGCCGGGTTATGAGTTTGCCACGGTGATTGCCTTGTTCGCGCCTGCCGCTACACCGGAAGCTTTGGTCACGCGGCTCAATCAGGAAGTCGCGCGTGTGCTGAGCCGTCCTGATATCCGCCAGCGATTTTTAAATGAAGGCCTCGAAGCGGCAGGCGGGCCGGTCGAACAACTCGCGACCACCATACGCACGGAAACCGCGCGCTTCGCGAAGCTGATTAGAGATGCGGGAATCCGCGTCAGGTAAAATAGTCAAACGCACCCATATAAATAACCATTTAAAAACATATACTTACACTCAATGAAGCTCTCAACCAAGACAGCAGGCAACGGCGCACCCCTGGTTTTACTGCACGGCGGCATGGGCTCGATCAATCACTGGCATCGAAACTTTGATGCGCTGGCGAAACATTTCACCGTGCATGCACTCGATATGCCGGGCTATGGCGAATCGCCGACGGTGCCCAAAGACATGCCGAACGACGACTACGTGGCGCTGGTGATGGATGCGCTCAATGCCACGGTGCCCACAGGTTCATTCCGCCTCGCCGGATTTTCCTTCGGTGGCATTATCTCCGCGCTGTGCGCCGCGCAGATGGGCGCGCGCGTTGAAAAATTGTCGCTGATGGGGCCGGGCGGCTTCAAGCGCGGCGCGGTGCTGGACCTGAAAAAAATTCCGCGCGCGAGCGAAGGCCCGGCAGTGATGCGCGAGGCGCTCGCGCATAACCTGCGCGTGATGATGTGCGCGGGCCCGGTGACGGAGGAAACCATCGACCTGCATCTGGCCAACGTGCAGCGCACGCGTTTCGATGGCCGTCATTTCAGCCTGACACCTGGCCTGCTGGCAAAGTGTCTCAAGCAGATGACCTGTTCGGTGCAGGTGATTTGGGGCGAGGCCGATGCGCTGTGTCAGCCGACCATCCAGCCGCGCGTCGATGAAGTGCGCGCGGCGATGTCCGGTATACGCGTCGATGTGATTCCCGGCGGCGGACACTGGATTCAATACGATGCGGCAGACGCGGTAAATCGGTTGATGTTGGAGTTCCTGAATTAGCACTCGGGCGCGCTCAAGTACCGTCGCCGCGAATACCGGCTTCGCGGATCACCTTGCTCATGCGCGCCATTTCCGCCTTGATGGCCACGGCAAACGCCTGCGGCGAACTTCCGGCAACTTCCACGCCCAGCGTGGCAAGCCTTTCCTTGACTTCGGGACGATGCAGCACTTTGACTGTTTCGCTGTTGAGCCGATTGATAATCGCGCCAGGTGTTTGCGCGGGCGCGAACATGCCGATCATCAGCACCGAATCATAGCCGGGGATCCCCGCTGCGGCGATGGTCGGCAGTTTCGGGAAATAAACCGAAGGCTGCGCACTGGTTACCGCAAGGCCGCGCAGTCTGCCCGTGCTCATATGTGGCGCAACGGTGGTGGCGGAAGGGAAGGCCAGTTCGATGCGGCCGTTAATTAAATCGTTAAGAGATTGCGAGGCGCCCTTATAGGGCACGCGCACGATATTGACGCCGGTCATCGACTTGAACAGTTCGGCGGACAGATGGTTGGGGCTGCCCGTGGCCGTGGAGGCGTAATTGAGTTTTCCCGGCTGGGATTTTGCGAGCGCGACCAATTGCCGAACGGAATGCACCGGCAGAGACGGATGTACCACGAGTATGCTGGGTGCTGTGATCGCCAGCGTGATCGGTGAAAAGTCGCGTATTGGATCAAAGGGGGCATCTGCTTGCAGGTAGGGCAGCAGCCAGAATGAACTCGCGAAGGACAGCAGCGTGTGTCCGTCCGGCGGCGCTGTGGCGACAATCTGACCCGCGACGACCGTGCCGCTGGGGCCGCCCCGATTGTCGACCATGACAGATTGGCCCAGCGAGCCGGTGAGACCTAGCGCGATGACTCGCGCCACCGCATCATTGGAGCCGCCGACACCACTGGTAACGATACGTACCGGCTTGGCCGGATAGGCTTGAGCCAATGCCGGCGGCGCATGGAAAATACATGCGGTGATGAGAACCGCGAGTTTCGCCAACGGTAAATTCTGCATCGATAAGTCCCCGCCATAGAAAGTGAAAGTCGCACTTCCATGCATGATGACACTATTGGACGATTTTCCAGCTAGCCGCTCACAAATCGAACGGACAGTGACAATGAAGCCTAAATCCGACACAATCAATAATTGCACAACTATCAGGGAAGCAAAATGAGCGACATGCGTTATGAAGCGCCCAAGACGGTGGAGGCGGCGGTTGCGTTGCTCGCCGGCGCGAGCGGCGTGGCGAGAGTGTTGGCCGGCGGTACGGATTTGCTGATCCAGATGCGCGGCGGGCGGGTTGAACCCGCGTTGCTGGTAGATATCAAGGGCATCACCGAGATGACGTCTATCACCGAGGAAAAGGGCGGGTTTCGTCTCGGTGCGGCGGTCACGGCGATGGAAATGCACGAACACAAGGCGTTCTCGAAAGCGTGGCCGGGCTTGACCGAGGCGGCGATGCTGATCGGCTCGTATCAGATCAAAGGGCGCGCGACGGTGGGCGGCAATCTGTGCAACGCCTCGCCCGCGGCGGACAGCGTGCCTGCGTTGATCGCCGCTGGCGCGACGGTCAGCATCGTCGGGCCGAACGGCCGGCGCGAAGTGAAAGCCGAAGACATCGCCACCGCGCCGGGCAAGAATTCACTGGCCAAGGGTGAGATCGTCGCTTCGTTCCTGCTCCCGCCACGCGCGGCGCGTTCGGGTGACGCCTATCTGCGGTTTATTCCGCGCACGGAAATGGATATTGCCGTGGTCGGTGCGGGTATCAATCTCACGCTGGATGATAAGGGTGTGTGCAAGCAGGCGCGCGTGTGCGTCGGCGCGGTCGCCGAGCGCGCCCTGGTGGTGCAGGCGGCGGCGGATGCGCTGATTGGCACCACCGTTGATGATGCCGCGCTCGAACGCATGGGCGCTGCGGTGAGCGCGGCGTGCCGTCCGATTGACGACAAGCGCGGCACCAAGGTTTATCGAATCAAAGTCAGTGGCGTGATGGCAAAACGCGCCGCCGCCATAGCACTGAACAGAGCACGGGGGACGAACTAATGGCCAAGCAACATGTAAGCACCACGCTCAACGGCAACGCGGTTGAGTTTTTGTGTGAATCACGCCAGTCATTGCTGGATGTGCTGCGCGACGAACTGCATTTGACCGGCACCAAGGAAGGCTGCGGCACCGGCGACTGCGGCGCATGCACCGTCAACGTTGACGGACGCATGATGTGCTCGTGCCTGTTTCTCGGTGTCGAAGCGCAGGGCAAAACGATACAAACGATTGAAGGCATGGCCAATGGCGACAAGCTGCATGTGTTGCAGCGCAAGTTTCTGGAACATGCAGCGCTGCAATGCGGCATCTGCACGCCGGGGATGCTGATCGCGGCCAAGACGTTGCTCGATCACAACCCGAATCCGACCGAGGTGGAAACGCGTTATTGGCTGGCGGGCAATCTGTGCCGCTGCACGGGGTATAACCCCATCATCGATGCGGTGCTGGATGCCGCTAAAGAATTGCGGGGAGCGTAATCATGAGCGCAGTCATCACGGAAAAGAAACTCAAAGTCGTCGGCACCAGCCCGGATCGCCCGGACGGTGTTCCCAAGCTTACCGGCACGGCGCAATACGGCGCGGATAATTCATTGCCCGGCATGTTGTGGGGCAAAATTCTGCGCTCGCCGCACGCGCACGCGCGCATTCGCAAGATCGACGCCAGCAAGGCGTTGAAGCTGCCGGGCGTCAAGGCGGTGATCACGGGTGCGGATCTGCCGGATCAGAAGTTTGAATATCTGGGGGCGGAACGTGTGGCGGTGAATTTCTGGCACATGACGCGCAATATCTTGGCGCGCGAAAAAGTGCTCTATGAAGGGCATGCGCTGGCGGCGGTGGCCGCCACCACGCCGGCGATTGCCGCCGAGGCGCTAAAGCTGATCGAGGTCGATTATGAAGTGCTGCCGCATGTGATCGATGTCGATGAGGCGATGAAGCCCGACGCGCCGCTGTTGTTTGAAGACATGATTACACGCGGCATCGAGCCGCCGCCGGCCAAGCCGTCGAACATTTCCAAGCGCCTGGGCTTTAAGCTCGGCGACCCGAATGCGGTTTTTGCCACGGCGGATGAAGTGGTGGAAATGAGTTTCAAAACCGCAGCAGTGCATCAGGGTTATATCGAGCCGCATGCGTGCCTCGCGCGCGCTGATGCTGATGGGCAGGCCGAGGTGTGGTCATCGAGCCAGGGCCATTTCGTGGTGCGTACTTTCACCACCAAACTGCTGGGCATGAAAACCGGCGATCTGCGTTGCCACGCTTCCGAAATCGGTGGCGCGTTCGGCGGCAAGACCGTGGTGTATGTCGAGCCAGTCGCCGTGATGCTGTCGAAGAAAACCGGCCACCCGGTGAAAATCATGATGACGCGCGAGGATGTGTTCAAGGCCACGGGGCCGACCTCCGGCGCGTCGATGACCATCAAAATCGGCGTCATGCGCGACGGCAAGATTGTCGCGGCGCATGGCCTATTTAAATATCAGGCGGGCGCATTCCCCGGCTCGCCGGTGATGAATGGCTGCATGTGCGGCTTCGCGCCGTACGATATTGCTAACGTGGAAACCGTGGGCTACGACGTGGTGTGCAACCGGCCGAAATCCGTGGCGTATCGCGCGCCGGGTTCGCCGATCTCCGCCTTCGCGGTGGAGAGCACGCTCGACATGGTGGCGAAAAAAATCGGCATGGACCCGCTGCAACTGCGCTTGAAGAACATCGCGAAAATCGGCACGCCCACCGTGTTTGGTACCAAGCTCGCGCACGCCGGTTTTGCCGAAACGCTGCAAGCGCTGCAAAAGCATCCCGCGTATAACGCGCCGCTGGGAAAAAACCAGGGGCGCGGCATGGCTCTGGGCTACTGGTTTAACGGCGGCGGCGAATCCAGCGCTACCGTGAACGTCAACGAAGACGGCACCGTGGTGGTCGCCACCGGCAGCCCCGACATCGGCGGATCGCGCGCGTCCACCGCGCAAATGGCGGCTGAAACGCTGGGCATTCCCTATGACGCCGTGCGCCCAATCATCGCTGACACCAATTCGGTGGGCTACACCCAGGCCACCGGCGGCTCGCGTGTGACCTTCGCCACCGGCATGACCGTCATCAATGCGTGCAACAAAGTCATCGAAGAAATGTGCGTGCGCGCTGCAAAGCTGTGGAAGCTGGATCGCGCGGACGTGATCTGGGAAGACGGCAGCGCCCGGCCTGCGGGCAAACACGCGGGCGCGTTCGAGCCGATGCCCTTCAAGGCCATCGCCGCCAAGCGTACCGCCACCGGCGGGCCGATTGTGGCTTCGGCATCAGTCAATGCCGAAGGACAGGCACCGGGATTTTCCGCGCAGTTTTGCGATGTGGAAGTAGACCCCGAAACCGGTTACGTGAAAATACTGCGCTACGTTGCCGCACAGGACGTAGGCCGCGCCATCCACCCGAAATACTGCGAAGGCCAGATCACCGGTGGTGTGGTTCAGGGCATCGGCTGGGCGCTGAACGAGGAATACATTTACGACAAGAACGGCCGGCTCGAAAACGCGGGCTTCCTCGACTACCGCATGCCGGTGGCCTCCGACGTGCCGATGATCGAAGCGATGATTGTCGAAGTGCCCAACCCGAATCATCCGTACGGGGTGAAGGGCGTGGCCGAGGCCAACATCGTGCCGCCGATGGCAGCGATTGCCAACGCGATACATGCGGCAACCGGCAAACGGCTGACCGATTTGCCGATGTCGCCGCCGAAGGTGCTGGCAGCGCTGGATGCGTAGTCGTGGGTGGGCGATACCATCAAAACCCGTTTGTCGGAACGCGTAGCGGTTCCGACAAACGGTGGCGGCAAGATCGCAAAAGCGTCGGAACCGCTGCGCGTTCCGACCTACCTGTAGCTACAGGTAGCGCGCCTCCAGATGCTTGCGAAAGTGCGCGGGGTTGAGCGCTTCGCCGCTGGCCCGCTGTACCAACTCCGGCGTATCCCAACGGCTGGCTTGTGACCAGACGTTGGTTTTGAGCCACTCGAACACCGGTGCGAAATCACCGGCGTCGATACGCGCATCGAGATCGGGCGTGGCACGCCGCATCGCAGCGAACCATTGCGCCGCGTACATCGCGCCCAGCGTGTAGCTGGGAAAATAGCCGAAGGAGCCGTCGCTCCAATGCACGTCCTGCAGGCAGCCGTCTTTGTAATTGCCGCGCGTGTCGAGGCCCAGCAGGGTTTGCATTTTTTCGTCCCACAGCGCGGGAATGTCGTCCGGCTCGATCTCGCCTTCGATCAACGCGCGCTCGATTTCGTAGCGCAGGATGATGTGCGCGGGGTAGGTCACTTCGTCGGCGTTGACGCGTATCAATCCCGGCTTGACGCGCGTGAGCACGCGATGGAGATTGTCCGGGGCAAACGCCGATTGCGTGCCGAAGTGTTCGTTCAGCATGGGCGCGAGCAGGCCGGTGAAGGCGCGGCTGCGTGCGAGCTGCATCTCGAACGACAGACTCTGGCTTTCGTGAATGCCGTAGGAGCGTGCGTGGCCGATGGCTTGCCCTAACCACTCGCGCGGCAGGTTCTGCTCGAAGCGCGCGTGGCCGGTTTCGTGGATGGTGCCCATCAGGCTTTGCACAAAATCGTCTTCGCGGTAGCGCGTGGTGAGGCGCACGTCTTCGGGCACGCCGCCGGAAAACGGATGCGCGCTTTCGTCCAGCCGCCCGGCGTCGAAATCAAAGCCCAGCATTTTCATCACCGCGAGGTTCATCGCGCGTTGCGTGGCAACAGGGAAGGGGCCGGCGGGCGCGGTCACGGGTTCGTCACGCTGCTTCGCTTGCACGCGCGTGATCAGTTGCGGCAGCCATTGTTTGACCTCGCCGAAAATGCGGTCGATGTCCGCCGCACGCACGCCGGGCTCATAACGATCCATCAGCGCGTCGTAGCGTGACAGGCCGCTGTCGTCGGCGAGCAGATTCGCTTCTTCGCGCGACAGACGCACCACCTCGCGGAAATTTTCCAGAAAGCCGGGCCAGTCGTTGGCGGCGCGTTGGGCACGCCACGCATGTTCGCATTTGGCGCCTGCTAATGACTTCGCTTCCACCAGCGATTCAGGCAACGCATTGGCGTCGCGCCAGTCGCGCTTCATCTCGCGCAGGTTGGCGCGCTCAGCGTCATTCAGCGGCTCGGCTTCCGCGGTGCGAAGCCAGTCCGCAAGTCGCGGATCGGTGCGCGTGCGGTGGATCAATGTTTGCAGCTCTGCCTCCGCATCGGCGCGCGCCTGACTGCCGTTCGGCGGCATCATAGCGCTGCGATCCCAACCGAGGATCGATGCGGCGTGGTTGTAGCGATGGAGCCGCAGCCAGGTGCGGCAAAGCTCGGGGTAAAACGAAGGCGATGAGGATGTGGTCATGGATGTGGCGGTTGGCGATATCGCGGCAGGATACAGCGTTCCTGGCGACCGCTGATCATTCAGGGCGCGAAAGATGCGCTGTGTTATTCGTGGACGCTGCCGCGCGTCGACGCAGTTGGCGCGGCGCATGAGGTGCTGTACGACGTCACGGGTGCAGTGAATGGCTATTTGCTTATTTTATATAATATTCAATTAAAACAATAACTTAGAAAAACAGAGCCTGATGCTGTTTTATCTTCGCGGCGGCGATTGTGTTGCCGTGAGTGGCGCGCGAATCTGATTAGCACCCCGGCCGGATGGATCACCGGGTCATCGACAGATACTCGCTGAGGGGCCCTCGCATCGGTGGCTCGTTCATCTTGAGTCAGTTAACCGCAAAGTTTCGCTAAAGACTGGAGCCATTCGGGTCGTTATTGCGGAGGTCGGGGCGGGAGACCGTGCAACCGATAACTATTTGGAAGGAATGCTGATGTCCCTATCCTTGCTGCCTGGATGCACAGTCCTGCTATTCGCTTTGAGTTGCATTCAGCCGCTAATCGCCAACGCGTTGGAAGTTCCGCTGGAACTGCCGGGCGCAACGCTAGTCTCGGCAGGGCAAGTCAAACTTATGATGGACCAGGGGGTGCTCGTGGTGGATACCCGCGTTGGCAACGAATTCGCCGAGTCGCATATCAAGGGCGCCATCAACGTCCCCTACAAGGAAAACAGCCGTAAGGTGCGGGACTTCGACGCGGCACAGGATAGCTTTGATCTTTCGAAACTCCCCGCAGACAAGGCCAAACCTATTGTTTTTTACTGCAATGCGGGAGCGTGCTGGAAGAGCTACAAGGCTTCGACAATGGCCCTTCGCGCCGGCTATCCGCAGGTTTACTGGTTTCGTGGCGGATACGGGTGCGCTGTCCAATGCGCTTTGGAGCGAATATGCGTTATTGGCGAGCGGCAAAGCCGGCAGCGGCGAGACCGAGCATCAGGAGGCGCCTCTTGCGCACTTGCACCAGGCTGTATTAGCGCACACCCGGGGATTGTCCATCATAAAAATAAAGATTTATTCAATGAACGGAAACACCGTCTATTCCAGTGATCCGAAGCAGATCGGAGAAAGCAAAAGCACGAACGCGGGCTTTCGCTCCGCAGCGGGAGGCCAGGCGGCGAGCGAACTCACACATCGGGACACCTTCAGCGCGTTTGAACAGATCATCGAAGACCGCGATGTATTGTCATCCTATATCCCGGTGCGTCGCAGCAATGGGGGAGAAGTCGCCGCGGTGTTCGAGATATACGACGATGTGACGCCGTTACTCGCAGAGGTATCCCGCACGCAGAAGCAAATTGTCGCGGGTTTGGGGCTGGTGCTTGCCAGCCTGTTCGGGATTCTTTTTCTCATCGTGCGCCACGCGAACAGTATTCTGCACAGACAGCACGCGGAGAGCCAGCGCCATGAGTCTCAACTGGAGGCGGCGCGCGATGCGCTCGAACAGCGTGTTCGTGACCGGACAGCGGATCTCGAGAATGCCAATGCGGCGTTGAACGAAGAGATCCGCGAGCGTAGGCAGACCGAGCAGCACCTGATAGAGGCAATGCGTATCGCGGACGAGGCGAGCCGGGCCAAGTCTCAATTTTTGGCGAATATGAGCCATGAGATAAGAACACCCTTGAACGGTGTGGTCGGCATGACGGAACTCATGCAGATCAAGGGCACCCTTGACAGTGAGCAGAAGCATTACGTGAAAACCATTCGGGAATCGACCCATGCGCTGATTCATATAGTCGATGACATACTCGACATCTCGAAGATTGAAGCGGGCCAGCTTGAACTGGATATCGTCGACTACGACTTGTCGGAGCTCGTTGGCGAAGTCATGGACCTGCACGAGCCCAACGCAAGGGAAAAAGGGTTAACCGTGGTCCGGCCCGACTGCGCAGGACTTCCGAAGCATGTCCAGGGTGATGCGGGACGCTTGCGCCAAGTGCTCAATCATGTAATCGGCAACGCGGTCAAGTTCACCGCGGAAGGG
>CANIID010000193.1 GCA_947467315.1 Betaproteobacteria bacterium
CACGATTACGTTGCGCGAAGACGCGGACAGCGTGGCGAAAAAAATCAAGACCATGCCCACCGACCCGGCACGCGTGAAACGCACCGATCCCGGCGACCCGGAAAAATGTCCGGTGTGGCAATTACATCTGGTGTATCCGGATGACGATAAAAAGAAGTGGGTGCAGGCGGGGTGCAAGAGCGCTGGGATTGGTTGCCTGGAGTGCAAGCAGCCGGTGATCGACGCGATCATCGCCGAGCAGCAGCCGATGCGAGAGCGGGCGCAGCGGTATCTGGATGATCCTACGTTGGTGCGGAATATTGTGGCAGATGGATGTGAGAAGGCTAGAAAAATGGCGCAGGAGACGTTGCGGGATGTGCGGGAGGTTATGGGGTTGGGGTATAGCTAGATCTCGAATTTCAGCAATTGTGTTTCGCAGGGAGGTAATTGCAATCATGAACCGAAAAAGGCTTGTAATTTTTATGTGTTGCCTACGCGATTGCTGGATTTAGCCAATCAACGTATGTGTTTTTAGTTGGGCCACAGGGCCACAGGGCCACAGGGCCACAGGGCCACAGGGCCACAGGGCCACAGGGTCACGGCGGCGGTGGATTTGATCTGGTGTTGGTTTATTTTTTGGCCATGCCTATTTTTGCGATTCGGCACGTTCTTAGTTTTGGTTTGAATCAATCTATTGTTGTTCAGGGCGTAATTTTTCTTATTACTTTTTGTGGTGTGGCAGTTGGTATGTTCCTGTGGGATGTGCGTAAACGCGCGTAAGATGCAATGCGGTAGGGCGCAATCCTATTGCGCCGCATGTTTGGTCGTGATGCGCCGCTGAATCCAACGTCAACGTCGCCGGGGGCAGCCCGGCGGCTGGTCACTTTCTTTTGCTTCGCCAAAAGAAAGTAACCAAAGAAAAGGGGCGCCCCGGACTCGGTCTCGCGAAGCGCGGTGCGGGTAGGGGCGCCAGCGGCTGCGTCCAGTGGTGTTTGCTGGGGCGCTGGCGGCTGCTCCCGCAAGCGGGCCTGCGGCTAACGAGTCGCAGCCGCCCCCCCCCCCGGTTCGCCGACCCCTCCCTGCGCTACTCGCCACGCCGGGCGGCTGCGGAACTCGCCCTCGCATAACCCAACAGCGCGAGGACTCAGACAGTCCTCGCCGACTTCCCCCGGCGCGTCTGCGTTGCTCGGCGGCTCTCAGGGGGAAATTCAACGGCGTCGCGATGCCCAGCGATATTTTCATCGCGAACTATTACGGTTTGTTGCGTCCTAATAAATTTCCCTTCTCAATCAATCATTTAATCAACCTATTGCGTTCTATTTAAGCAGTAAACACTATAGGTTGTGGATTTCGTGGCGGAATGGGGTAAAATCTTGCCTGCGCATCGAACTGAACGTGACTAAGGTAAAAATGTTTAATAAAAACATATACTTAACGGTATTTTTCGCACGCAAAGGTGGGGTTTTATGAGCGCTGTTATGGATTCTTCGGTGCCGGAGCCTATGGTACCTACGGTGCCGCTGGATGCGCCTGTGGATCACACGCCGAAGTTGTATGGCGAGCCGATGTTGGAGATGCCGCGTGATCTCTATATTCCGCCGGATGCTTTGGAGGTGTTCCTGGAGCAATTCCAGGGGCCGCTGGATTTGCTGTTGTATTTGATTCGCAAGGAGAATATCGATGTGCTCGATATTCCGATGGCGAAGCTCACGCGCCAGTATCTTGAATACGTGGAGATGATGCGCGCCAAGCAGTTGGAGCTGGCGGCGGAGTATCTGCTGATGGCGGCGATGATGATTGAGATCAAGTCGCGCATGTTGCTGCCGCGGCCGTCGGGCATCACGCTGGAAGAAGATCCGCGCGCGGAGTTGGTGCGGCGTTTGCTCGAATACGAGCAGATGAAGAAGGCCGCGCAGATGTTGAACGAGATTCCGGTGGCGGGCCGCGATTATTCGCTGGTGAACGTGCTGTTCGAGCGCGACGATGCGATTCCGCCCGATATCTCGCCGCTGGATTTGAAGCTGGCGTGGCTGACGATTTTGAATCGCGCCAAGGTGCATCAGCATCACAAGATCACGCGAGATCAGTTGTCGGTGCGCGCACATATGACGCGCGTGCTGCGCCGCTTGCAGGACGCGGAGTTTGTCGAGTTCTCGCAGTTGTTCACCACGGATGAAGGTTTGCCAGTGCTGGTGGTGACGTTCATCGCCATTCTTGAACTCACGCGTGAATCGCTGGTGCAATTGACACAGGAACAGGCGTACGCGCCGATCTACGTAAAATTGAGAAACGCTGAAATGACGGTGAGCGCATGAGCGATATTAAAGACGATAAGGACGACGCGCAGGACGCAGCGAACGCGCAGGAAGAACCGCAGGCAGCCGATGCACGGGACGTGCAGGAGGAACTGCAAGCGGACGCTGCGCAGGAGGCGCAGGAGGTACACGACGCGGACGACGGGGCCGATGCCGACGTGTTGGAGGTCGAAGCGTCCGCTGAATCACAGGACGGGCAAGAATCGGTGGGCGACGGTCCCGCGTTGGATGTCGATCTGATCAAGCAGGTGCTGGAAACCGCCTTGTTGACGAGTCCCGAGCCGCTGACGCTGAACGACATGAAGCGCATGTTCCCGCGCGGCGAAACCAATAACGAATTGGTGCGCACGCTGCTGGACGACATCCGCGCGGCATGGGAAGGGCGCGGCGTGGAACTGGTGAATGTGGCGTCAGGCTGGCGCTTTCGCGCGAAGCCGGCGCTGCAACGCTATCTCGACAAACTGAATCCGCAGAAAGCGCCGAAGTACTCGCGCGCGGTGATGGAAACGCTGGCGATCATTGCGTATCGGCAGCCGGTCACACGCGGCGATATCGAAGACATCCGCGGCGTGGTGGTGTCGTCAAACATCATGAAGGCGCTGGAAGCGCGCGGCTGGATCGACGTGATCGGCCATCGCGAAGTGCCAGGCCGTCCGGCGATTTTTGCCACCACGAAACAGTTTCTGGATGACTTGAGCCTGCGTTCGCTGGAAGAACTGCCGCCGCTGGATGATCTGGGTGCGCTGGTCGATTCCAGCGGCGCGGCGCAGGTCGAGTTGAACATGCCGGGAATGGATAGCGTGGATAGCGGTTCCATTTCCGCAGGCGAGGGCCTGATCGACGCCGATGACGACGACGATGCGCCCGAAGGCCAGATTGATCTCGCCAGCGAGGGTGCCAGCGACGAAACGCCGCCCCCGTCGCAGCTACACTAAGAGGTTCACCGCGACCGTCGCCGCGGCACGTCAGTGCGTGTGCCGTGCGATGGCGTGGAAAATATCCGATTCGGTAAGGATGCCGACGACGGTATGGTCGCCGTTGACCACCGGCAGTCCGCCGATATGATGGCTGGCCATCAATAATGCGGCTTCGTCCAGCGGCATATCGGGGGTCACCGTCACCACGTCCCGGTGCATGACTTCGGCGACCTCCACGGCGCATTGCAGATAGTGGGTGGCGGCCAGCAGCAGATCGCGTTCAGCGAGGATGCCGACCAGATGCTCGTGATCGTCGAGCACCGGCAAATGGCGCAGCGTGTGGTGTTCCATGACTTCGAAGGCGCGTTTGTAATCGTCCTGCGCGTGAATAACGATGGGGTGGGGGCTCATGCAATCGCGGACTAACATGGGGTTCTCCTGAATGTGGGTAACAGAAAGGGGCGCTAAACCATGCCACAAGCGGATGTGGCGGTGTTTGATCTGGCGCAAATGTCTGGTGTTTCCATCGGGCGTATCAGAATTGTATAAAATATGTTTAAAAACAAATACTTATTATTTTTGTTCGGGTTGCTGTGGCTGTGGCGATGCTGGAGAAGGCCGGATCGGAATGCCGGCGCGTACCTGGAACGCCGGCGCGTAGCGCCGGTCCGCATGCTTTTTGGAACCCGCCGCCGCGCGAGAGTTCACCTTCTTTTTCGGCCGTGCCGCATCCGCCTCCGCTGATATGATGGTGCCGCCATGATGACCCGCCTGCGCCGTTGGTACGACGACAACATTCTCGAACTCGCGCGCGAGATGCGGCTTTCGTATCTGCCGCCGATGATGGTGTATGTAGCGGCGGGCATCTCGGGGCTGACAGCCATCGTCGGCACTTTTTTCGTCAAGGATCACCTGGGATTGAGCGCGGAGTTTCTTGCCGCGCTTGGTTTCTGGGTGGGGCTGCCCTACGCGATCAAAATGCCGGTCGGCCATATCGTTGATTTGATCTGGCGCTGGAAAGGCTGGCTGGTTTATCTGGGCGCGAGTTTGATCGCCGCGAGCCTGCTGATGATGGTGGGGTTGCTGAGCCATCGAGCGGCGATGGCGGCGGTGATGCCGGTGGAAAGCTGGTTTGTGCTGTCTTCGTTGTTGTCGCCCATCGGCTACGTGATTCAGGACGTGGTGGCTGATGCGATGACCGTCGAGGCCGTGCCGAAAGTCGATGACGCCGGCCAGCCGATACCCGATGCGCAGCAAAAGCTCATGCACACGACCATGCAGACGCTCGGCCGCGTGGCGATCATCGGCGGCGGCGTGCTGGTGGCGGTGGTGAATATCGTCGTGTTCGCGGACACGGAAACGTTGTCGAAGGCGGCCAAGGCCGTGATCTACGCCAGGGTTTACGAGTGGGCGCTGGTGATTCCCATTATCTCCGTGCTGGGCGTACTGCTGGCCTCGGCGCTCCGATTGCGAGAACGTGGGCGATTGCGTGCGGCGGGGGTAAGCGAACAGGCGATTTTCGCCGCGCTGGATGAGCATGCGGATAAAACCACGCCAAACTTCTGGATTCTGGGCGGCAGCCTCGCGTTCGTGGTGTTCACGCTGTTGATGGGTTTCAGTGACATCCAGTTCAAGCAGGAAATCGTATTTGCCGGATCGATGGCGATTGTGATTTTTTTGATCGCGCGGCTCACGCGCGAGCTCGCGCCCGATGTGCGTACGACGCTGGTGGGTACGGCCGTGGTGATTTTTATTTTTCGCGCGGTGCCCGGCACCGGCGACGGCGTGACGTGGTGGATGATCGACGAGCTGCGCTTCGACGAACAATTCATTTCAGTGCTGGATTTGATCGGCAGCGTGCTGACGCTGTTGGGGATATTCGTCTTCCGGCGTTTTATGGCGGAGCGCTCGATTGCCTACGTGGTGGGATTTCTCGCGATTACCGGCATGGTGTTGTCGGCGCCGACGGTGGGCATGTACTACGGCTTGCACAACTGGACCTCAGCATTGACCGACGGCGCCGTCGGCGCGCGCACCATCATGCTGGTGAACACCTCGCTCGCCTCGCCGCTGGGGCAGGTGGCGATGATTCCGATGCTGGCGTGGATCGCGCGTTCGGCGCCGGCGAATCTCAAGGCGACGTACTTTGCGGTGATGGCGTCGTTTACCAATCTGGCGATGTCGGCATCATCGCTGGGCGCAAAGTATCTGAACCAGCTTTATGTGGTGACGCGCGAAGTGCGCGCGCCGAATGGCGATATTGCGGTGGCGGCAAATTACAGCCAGTTAGGCGAGTTACTGATTATCGGCATGATGCTGGCGCTGGCGCTGCCATTCGCCGCGATTGTGTTTGCGCGGGTGTCTCGGTTCAAAAGCGCCTGATGTGTCATCCGGGTTAATCGGCGGGTTCCACACGCGCCAGCACGCCGTTGGGTTCATCGGTTAGCACATAAATAAAACCGTCCGGCCCGGCGCGCACGTCGCGGATGCGGCCCAGCACATTCTTGAGCAGGCGCTCCTCGCGCACGACTTTTTCACCGTCGAGTTTCAGGCGCACCAGCATTTGGTCTTTCAGCGCGCCGACGAACAGGTCGCCGCGCCATTTCGGAAATTTGTTGCCGCTGTAAAACGCCATGCCCGAAGGCGCGATGGACGGCACCCATTTGTGCAGCGGCTGCGCCATGCCGTCTTTGGCCGTGCCTTCGCCGATTTTTGTGCCGGTGCCGTAGTTGGCGCCGTAGGTAATCACCGGCCAGCCGTAGTTCACACCCGCGCGTATCACATTGATTTCATCGCCGCCTTGCGGGCCGTGCTCGTGTGTCCACAGCAGGCCTGTTTGCGGGTGCAGCCCCGCGCCCTGCATGTTGCGATTGCCCAGGGTATATTTTTCCGGCAGCCAACCGGGCTTGCCCGCGAACGGATTGTCTTTCGGCACGCGGCCATCGTCGTGCAGGCGGATCACCGAGCCGTTGTGATCGCCGGGATTCTGCGCGCGCTCCATTTCGCCGCGATCGCCAAGGGTGATGAATAAATAACCTTCGCGATCAAACACGAGGCGTGAGCCGAAGTGGTAACCCGTGCGCAGCTTGGGCTGCATGCGGAAAATCACCTGCACGTTGTCCAGTTGAGCGCCTTTGAGCACGCCGCGCGCGACTTCGGTGCCGACGCCTTTGCTATCGCCGGCGACGTACGACAGATAAACCAGATTGTTTTCGGCAAATTTGGGATGTAACACGACATCAAGCAAGCCACCCTGGCCCACAGCGGTGACGGCAGGTACGCCGCCCACCGGATGCGGGCTGAGTTTGAAGTCACTGCTGATCATGCGCAGCCGTCCGCCGCGCTCGGTGACGAGCATGCGGCCATCGGGCAGAAACGCGAGCGACCACGGATGCGACAGGCCTTCGGTGAGGGTGTTCACGCGTATGCGGTGTTCCTGCGTGGCGTGGGTTTGGGCGTGCGCGGCCATACCGAGCAGCAGGCACAGGCATCCGAGCAATAGACTCAAGGTGTATTTTTTCATAAGTATATGTTTTTAAACAAAAATACATGTAATGGTTACGTCGTCAAGCGCCGGTAAATATCCGCCACCTTCAGCGGTAAACGTGCCACATCATCCACTATCGTCCAGTTCACTGCGCCGTACATATGCGGCAGGTAGTCGCGCGCTTCGTGGTCGATGGTGATGCAAAACGGTTTGATGCCCGCGCGGTGCGCTTCGAGCAGGGCCTGGCGCGTGTCTTCGATGCCGTATTCGCCGCGGTAGTTGTCGGAGTAGTCGTCGGGCCTGCCGTCGGAGAGTGTGATTAACAATTTGGTGCGCGCGTCGACGGATTCGAGCAGGCGGGTGAGATGGCGGATGGCCGCGCCCATGCGCGTGTAGTCCTGCGGCGCAACGCCCGCGATGCGTTGCCGCACGATGCCGGAGTACGGTTCGTCGAAACGCTTGATGCGAAAAATCTCGCAGCGTCTGCGCGTGATGCCCGAAAAGCCGTAGATGGCGTAACGGTCGCCCAGTACTTCGAGCGCTTCGGCCAGCAGCACCAGCGCTTCGCGCTCGGCCTCATTAATCCAGCCCTTGGTCGAGCCGCTCATATCGACCATGAACATCACCGCCAGGTTGCGCTCGGCCTTGTGACGCCGGGTGAAGAGGCGATCGCTGAGTTCGCGCCCGCTGCGCATGTCGGCATAGCCCGCGATGACGGCATCGAAGTCGATATCGTCGCCGTGTTTCATACGCTTGAGCAGACGATCTTCGCCGCGCAGCATTTCAAAGCTGCGGCGCAGTTGCGTGACCTGGGGCGCGTATTTTTTCAGCGTGGCATCGACGAAACCGCCATCGCCGGGCGGCACATCGAGCTCGCGCAGTGCACACCAGTTTTTGCGGTAGTGGCGGCGCTGGTAATCCCATTCGTCGTAGTAGCGTGGATCGTCGTCGGGCGGAATGTCTTCGACCGCATCATCGTTTTGCGCGGTGTCGCTGGCGTCGGCGGGCGTGAGGTAGTCGCCGGGGATGTCGCCGAGATCCTGTACGATGGAATCCAGCAGGTTACGCACATGATCGGGTGCGGCGATGGGCTTGCCGCCGAGGCTGAGTTGCACGTCGATGTCGCCGTCGGGATCGGTGTATACCGAAGTCTCAAAGCCGGCGGCGGAGTCGGCATCGCCCTCTTGTTCGCCATCCGACGATGGCACTTGCTCACCCAGCAGCGCAGCGAGCGCGGCCTGCAGATCGCTTTTTTCGCGGGTGAGGCGTTCGGCGCGAGCGGCCGCCGCATCCGCAGGGCGCAACAGACCCGTCCACGCTAGGCGCGGCGCTTCATTCGCCAGGGGCACCGTGGCGAGCAAGGCGATGCTGTCGTGGACGCTGGCGCCGGGTGCGCGCAGCGATACCATGGTTGCATCATCTTGATGGGCGGGGCCGCGCAACGCCGCAATATCGCGTGCAAGGCCGGGCAGCACGCGCGCGAGTTGCGCCTCCAGCCGGATGGTTTCCAGATAATTGAGCCATTCGAGCGCGCGTGCCGGATCGTTGTATTGTTGAACGGCGGTATCCAGGTCTGCGTTGAAAGTGCCGTAACGGCTTTGCGCCCACAGCAACGTGGCGATGATTTTGTAGATGAGGAAGTTCTGCGCGCGATTCGCGCCCACGCTCATGCGTGGCGGCAGGTAGAGGGTGTGGGTATCGGTCCATGCAACGGGGGCGGTGTCGATTTTCAGGCGCCGTCCGGATAAACCGCACATAAACAGCTCGAGCACGGGCGCAACCGCTTCAAAGCTTGCCGTGTGTTCACCGTCCGCGCGCGCCGCAAAGCCGGAAAAGTTTTTGAACGCCTGACTGCCGTGATGCAGGCCTTCGCGGTCGTAGCTGTCCATTGCCTGAATAATCCACGCTTCGGCGGCGCCGGCATCCAGTTGCGCTAACGCGGCAGGTGCGGCAGCGGCGAATTGGTAAGCCATTTCGTAGTTGGTGCGGGCGATGATATCGACCCAGCGCAGGGTGAAATCCTGCTGTGTGCGTGCCAGAGACGCAAGCGGGCGTGCGAGGGGCGCGGCGGTGCGGCGCGACGACAGCACGGGGTTCAGCAGCGCGTCGAGTTGGAGGTCGAGTTGGGCTTCGGTGAGCGGATAGTGCTCCCGAATCGTCAGCCGTGGATCGCCGGGGCGCACGATCAATCAGAAGATGGACGAAGCCAGTTCATCAATCGCCCGCAGCATTTCCGCATCATCGGTCAGCGCCTCGGCGATGGCGCTGTGACAGGCGGCGCGCGGGGCGATGCCGCGCCGCATGAGTTTTGCGGTGTGTACCAGCAGCCGGGTGGACGCGCCTTCGTCCAGCCCGTTGCCTTTGAGGTTGCGCGTCATGTGCGCGAGCTTTAACAGCTTGGCCGTGCTGGCCGCGTCCAGGCCGGATTCGGCGATGACGATTTTTGCCTCGAGCGCTTCGGACGGGTAATTGAATTCGATGGCGACGAAACGCTGGCGCGTGCTTTGTTTGAGTTCTTTCAACACGCTCTGATAACCGGGGTTGTACGACATCGCCAGCACGAATTCTTTCGGCGCACGTAACAGCTCGCCGTGTTTTTCCATGGGCAGAATGCGCCGGTCGTCGGCCAGCGGATGGATGACGACCGTGGTGTCCTTGCGCGCTTCAACCACTTCGTCGAGATAACAAATGCCGCCAACGCGCACGGCGTGCGCCAGCGGGCCATCGACCCACACGGTTTCATTGTTGGTGATGAGGTAGCGACCGACCAGATCGCTGGCGGTGAGATCGTCGTGACACGACACGGTGATTAACGGCCGCTGGAGTTTCCATGCCATGTATTCCATGAAGCGCGTTTTGCCGCAGCCGGTGGGGCCTTTGAGCAGCACCGGAATCAAGCTCGCATAGGCGGCCTCGAACAGGGCGATTTCATCGCCGATGGGTTCGTAATACGGCTCGCGCTCGATGATGCGGGCTTCGGGTTGTAGGGCTTTACTGGAGAGGAATCGAACGGGTGTGTTCATAAAAAATACAATAAAAACATATACTTAAATTATTGTTGTGCAGGCAGGAATGCGCGGATTTCGGCCATCAGGGCGGCGGGTTGTTCCACCATCGGACAGTGCCCCGAATCCACAATCTCACGGTAGATCGCGCCGGGTATGCCTTGCGCCAGTGCCTGCGCTAGCGCGGGCGGTGTGGTCAGGTCGAGTGCGCCGCACAGCACCCGCGTGGGATTGGTGATGGCGCGCAATTGCGCCGTGGTGTCCAATGCCGCGAGTGCGAGACAGGCGCGGCTGAAGCAGCCGGCATCTACGTTCGACAAGGCGGTTGTGCGCAGCGCCACTTCTTGCGGGTGCGCTAACTGAAACGCCGGCGGAAACATGCGGCCGATGGCGGCATCCAGCACGGCGTTCATGCCGACGGTGGTGACTTTTTCCGACATGATATGGAACGGGACGCGCGCAGGTTCGGGAAAAGCGGCCACAACGTCTGCGAGTATCAGGCGATTGAAGCGTTTGCCGTGACGTATCGCCAGCAGCAGCGCAACAAACGCGCCGAAGCCGTTGCCGAATACATGGGTTTCGGGCGGCAGTTTTAGCTGGTCCAGCACCGCGTTGACGTGATCGGCGTAGTCAGCCACGCTCG
>CANIID010000194.1 GCA_947467315.1 Betaproteobacteria bacterium
ATACGCTTTCGCTTGGAAAGAATCCGCAGATTTCGATCATCATCGGCACTCAACTTAACTGGCTTGGTAACTCGCATGGCACTGATCTCCTTTTTCGTTGGAGTTCAGGTCGCCATATAAGTTCCGTTATTTATGATGCACTACACTAGTTCGACCGCACCGCCCGCAGCCAGGTAAAACGGTTCAACCTCCGGCGTGCCAGGCAAGCTGTACAGAAAGGATGTGCGGCGCAAGGTCTTGAAGTGGCGCGATCGTCGCCGCACGAATGCGTGGCGCTGATTAAAAAAAGACAACTGGCCGAGAATACAAAGCTCGTCAAGCTTGCCGGGTTTAAGGGAGAGGAGATTGGGGCCACGAATGGCGCCGCAAAAGGATTTAAAATATCAAATAAAAACAATAAGTTACATAATTTTTTACTTTGAAGGCGGCTGCTCGCCGGACTGACGCAGGCCGCTATAGCCGGATTCGGTGTGCAGCCGAACGCTCGTGTATCGCGCGAGCGCCCAGTAGACCACGACCATGCGGCTGTCCGGCGCCGCTTCGATACGGTGCGGCAGCTTGGCCGGCAGGTTCACGACGGTGCCAGGTGTCAAGGGCACGGCGTCGCGCTGCTCGAATGTCAATCGGCCCCGACCCTCGATACAAAACACGACTTCGTCGTCATCGGGATGCATGTGCAGCGGCGTGATTTGCCCCGGCTCGTAGCAATTGATCCGCGTGATCATGTCCTTCGAATTCAGGACAGACTGATTGACTCGCGCGTCCGGTGAATAGCGGATCAGATCGTTAATGTTGACGGCTTGAACATTGGCCGGCGTAGTCATAATTTTTCCATGGGCTGTGTGCCACTGATTCGAATGGGAACGATTATTGCATGCTGTAGTGGCGGCCTCAAGACACTGGGGCAGACACTGGGGCAACTCCCGTTGACCGGCTTGATTTGATCTCTACAACGTTGTTAGCACGCGTCAATCCGGTTTGATATTCGCTGCAACCAGCACTTGTCGCCAGCGTTCGACTTCAGCGCGCAGCCACGCGCCGAGTTCTTCGGGGCTGGAACCCACGGCGACAGCGCCTTGTGCCGCGAGGCCTTGCTGCACTTCTGCGAGTTTCAATACGGCACGAAAATCGTCTGCGAGTTTGCTGATGATGGGGCGCGGGGTTTTGGCTGGAACGAAGACGGCGAACCAGCCGCTCGCATCAAACTTAGGATACCCGGATTCGGCAATGGTTGGCGCTTCGGGCAAGGCCGTGGATCGTTTGCCGCTGGTGACCGCCAGCGCGCGCATGCGATTCGCCTTAATCTGTGGCAGCGCGGCAATCAGGTTGGTAATCGACGTTTCCACTTCGCCGGCGACCAGGGCCGTGACCGCTGGGCCTGCGCCTTTGTAAGGAATATGCATGATGCTCACGCCGGCCTGCTGCTTGAACATTTCCATCGCGAGGTGGCCGGTACCGCCATTGCCGCTGGATGAGTAGTTAATGGCGCCGGGACGGGCTTTGGCCAGTGCGACAAACTCGCGCACGCTTTTTGCCGGTATCGACGGGTGAACCAGCAGCACGTTGGCGGCGGTGCCCAGCAATGTCACGGGTTCGAAATTGCGTACCGGGTCGAACGGCAGTTTCGCTATCAGCGAGGCATTGACCGCATGCGTGCCGGTGGTAATCAGCAGTGTGTAGCCGTCGGCAGGTGCGCGTGCCACCACGTCTGTGCCAATGACTGTGCCGCCGCCGGCGCGATTATCGATCACCAGCGCGTGACCCCAGCGATCAAACAGCCGAGCGGCAATCTGGCGGGCGATGATGTCGGTGCCGCCGCCGGGCGGGTAAGGCACGACCGCGCGCACCGCCGCAGTCGGAAATGCAGGCGGGGATTCCGCCGCTCTGGTGATGCCGGCCGACGCGACGCCCGCCAGCAGGCCGGCAATCAGCAGGGTGTGACGGGCCGCGCTACGCATGTGTGGTTGCGGCGCACACCGCTGTGATCAGGGCGCGCACGTTCGGCGACGCTTCAATTTGCGCGACGGTATCGATCAGCGTTTGTGCAATGGGGCGCGGTACGCCTACTTCCGCGCAGAGCTGGTGGGTCATATCGGTGGCCGCTGCCCACGTGACACGATAATTGGAGTCGCCCGCTTGTTCGGTCCACTCCAGCTTACCTCCATCGGCTAACTGCACGGCGATATGCGGTTCGTAGAGCTTGCGCCCGCTGTCGGTAATGATGCGTATGCGGGGCACCAGTGAGTTCACCGCGGCATCATCGAATCGGCGCAGTCCGTCAAAGCTGGCGGTGCCGGAGGTCCATGCCAGTGCCGCACAAAACGGGGCGCTCATGACGGTTTGCGCGGCGCTGGTGAACGGGCCCGCGAAGCGCACGCCGATGAAATCGGCTTCATACGGGTTCATGCGAATTTCCATGGATTGCACGGCCGCGGCGGCGGCCTGATCACGCAACGCGGCCAGTCCGCGAATGATGCCGCGCAGGAATTGACATGCCGGATACTGCTTGTAGGTCAATGCGGTGAATTCAAATTCGACGCCCAGTTTTTCCAGCAGACGTTTTCCGTAATCCATGTTCTTTTTGCCGAAGGCGCGATAAAAACCCGCGCCGCCATGCAGCGCATTCGGCGTGGCCTGAATGCCGCACGACGCGAGATCGGCCACGTACACACCATTGCGCGCGGCGAACCCGGCCTGAAACGGCGACTCTTCGGTGCCGAGATCGACATACTCCCGCAAACCGCCGGCAAAATTGGCAGCCAAGCCGATGGCGTTGCGCATCGTTGCGGCATCGAAACCGCGGATGCGCCCATTGGCGACTGTCGCGCCGAACACGCCATAGGCCGGGGTGGTTCTGAAGCCGCGCAGGCTCAGATCGGCGGAGTGATCGCGCCCGATACGCAGCGCCGATTCATAACCCGCCACGAGACCGGACAACAGCGTTTCACCACTGGCGTTCTCGGTTTCTGCCGCAGCAATCGCAGACGGTATGACCACGCCACCGATATGCCCGCACGGGTGTGAATCACCCTGCACGCGCCCGGACAGCAGCACCGCATTGGCGAATGCCGCACTGCCTTGTGAAGTGAGCACGGCATCGATCAAGCGCGTGGTGCCGCCCGATTCGCGCCGCCGTTCCGCTGCGTCCAATGCCAGCTTTGCGGGCCGTGCGCGGCGGGTGCCAATGCCGACCGCAAGGCCGTAGAGCAGGCACGCCTTTGCGTTTTCCAGCGTCGGGGCGGCAAGCGTGCGCGCGTTGAATGTGGATAGAAAATCCGCCAGGGTTGTCAGGTCGTCGCGGCCGCTCACGGGTTGTGCCTTATGAGAAGTGATTGCATTATGGAATGCGGAATTGTAGCGAGAAAATCATGTGGTAGTCTTGAATGCAGCATACCAAATCACGCCGCCTGCGGCGTTCCAAAATTTTGTAATTACGATAGTCATCTGCTGGAATCATATATATGGACTACAAATCAAAGCGCGCCGCATCCTCTCGCGCGCGCAGCCGCAAGATCGATCCAGTCTCTCTGGAAATCCTGTGGAGCCGCTTGATTGCCATCTCGGAGGAACAGGCGGCGATGGTGCTGCGCACGGCATTTTCCAGCATCGTGCGAGAGTCGTATGACTTTACTTGTGTGTTGCTTACACCTTCGGGCGATCTGTTGGCACAGCCGTTTCAATCACTGCCGGGATTTACGCGTTGCGCTTCCACGGTGATGAAGCATTTTTTATCACGCTGGCCGGATTGGCACCCGGACGATGTGGCGATGACCAACGACCCGTGGCTCGCGGCGGGGCATTTGAACGATGTGGCGATTGCGGTGCCGGTGTTTCATCGCGGAAAAATTGTGGCGTTTTCGGCCAACATCGCGCATCAGGCAGATATCGGCGGGCGTGGTTATTCAGCGGACGGCGCGAGCATCTTCGAGGAAGGCCTGGCGCTGCCGCCGATGAAACTCTACAAAGCGGGCAAGGTGGTGCCGGAGGTACTGCAAATACTCGCGGAGAACGTGCGCCTGCCCGATCAGGTGCTCGGAGACATTCAAGCGCAGGTGGGCGCGGCGCGGCTGGGCGCGCGGCGGGTGAGTGAATTGCTCGACGAAGCGGGCCTCGACAATCTGGATGAGATCGCGGCGGAAGTGTTGTCGCGCTCGGAATCGGCGATGCGCTCGGCGCTGCGGCGCGTGCGCGATGGGGTCTACACCAACGTCGGCATCATGGATGGATTCGATGAACCGTTGACTATCGCCTTGAAGCTCACGATCAAAGGCGACAAGCTCGAATTCGATTTCACCGGCACCTCGTTGCAGATCAACAAGGGCATCAACAGTTGTTACAACTACACCTACGGCTATGCGGCGTTTGCGGCGAAAGCGGTGTTGGAGCCGTTGATCCCCAATAACGAGGGCGCGTACCGGCCGATCACGCTCAAGGTGCCCGAAGGCACGTTGCTCAATTCGACGCGGCCCGCGCCCGGCAACAGCCGTGGCCGCGTGGGACACATGATCGTGCCGGTGGTGTTCGGCGCACTGGCCAAGGCGTTGCCCGATGTGGTGCCGGCGGAATCCGGCAGCCCAGCGCCGCGCGTGAATTTTTTCGGCAATCGCGAAGACGGCAGTGCTTTTCAGTGCATGTTGATTACCAGTGGCGGGCTAGGCGCGGGGCGTGATCGCGATGGCCTCGCCGGCAAATCGTTTCCCACGAATACCAAAATGGCTTCGCTGGAAATCATGGAAAGTCAGTCGCCGATACGGTTTCTCCGGCGCGACCTGGTGTGCGACTCGGGTGGCGCTGGGCGTCATCGCGGCGGACTGGCGCAGGAGATCGTGGCGAAAGTGCTGGGCCGCAAGAGCGTGTATGTGTCGACCAGCTCCGAACGCATCAAGAATCCGCCACGTGGCTATCGCGGTGGACTGCATGGCGCGGGCGCGCTGCTGAGCCGCAATAACGGCGAGTATCTGGCGCCGAAAGGACGCACGCTGCTCAAGGCCGGCGACATCGTGACGGTTAGAACGCCGGGGGGCGGTGGTTTCGGGCCACCGCAGTCGCGCGACAAGGCGGCGCTGGAACAGGATGTGCGGCAGGGCTATGTGAGCAAGGCAAGTGCGGACAAAGCGTATGCGAAAGTGCGCACACGCAAGGAGCGCGCATGAAAGCCGCTCGTTTCAGACTGGGAGTGGATGTCGGTGGCACGTTTACCGATTTCGTGCTGATCAATGAGGCGACCGGAGAATTGTTCCGCGAAAAATGTCTCACCACGCCCGATGATCCGGTTGTCGGCATCATGAATGGCGTCGCGCGCCTGCAAGGCGCTGGCGTGGTCAAACCGGAAGACATTAAGGGCATCGCACACGCAACGACGTTGGTGACCAATACGCTGATTGAGCGTAAGGGTGCGAAGACCGGCCTGCTCGCCACCGAAGGCTTTCGCGACATCATCGAGCTCGGCAGCGACATGCGTTACGACATGTACGATCTCACGATTGAATTTCCCGAGCCGCTGGTCGAACGCGAACTGCGCCTGGGCATACATGAGCGCATGGCAGCAACCGGTGAATCGCTGGCGGCGCCTGCGGCGGCGGATGTGCGCATGCAGGTGCGCGCGTTGCTGGCGCAGGGCGTGAACTCTATCGCGGTGTGTTTTCTGCACAGCTATCGCAGCCCGCGGCACGAGCAACAGGTGCTGAAGCAGATACGCAAGGAATTTCCGCAACTTGCAGTGTCGATCTCGTCGGTGGTCGCACCCGAGATACGCGAATACGAACGCACGGTGACGGTGATCGCGAACGCCTATGTGCAGCCGGTAGTGCGCTCGTATCTGGAGCGATTTGAAAAAACCATGGCGGCGGCGCGCGTCAAGGCGCCGATTTTGGTGATGCTGTCGAATGGCGGCATGACCACGCCAAGGATAGCCGCGGAGGTGCCAATACGCCTGATCGAATCCGGTCCGGCGGCGGGCGTGTTGTCGGCGTGCCACGCGGGCGCGCGCATCGGCGAACCGAATCTGCTGGCGTTCGACATGGGCGGCACCACGGCGAAGGCCTGCTTCATCGAGGACGGCAAGCCGGCGTTCACCGGGCAATTCGAGGCGGCGCGTATGAAGCGCCAGTTTCGCGGTTCCGGCATGCCGCTGAAAGTGCCCTCGGTGGAGATGATTGAAATCGGCGCGGGCGGCGGTTCGATAGCCAGGCTGGATGGCACGGGCCTGCTCAAGGTGGGGCCCGATTCGTCGGGCGCGGTTCCCGGGCCGGCCTGTTACGGGCGCGGCGGCAAGTCGCCGGCGGTGACCGACGCGGATTTGTTGCTGGGTTATCTCGATCCGGGTTATTTCCTCGGCGGTGATATGGCGCTGGATATTGACGGTGCGACGGCCGCACTGAAAGCGCTGGGCAAACGCTGCGGCCTCGATGTCACCGCAACTGCGGCCGGCATTGCACAAGTGGTGAATCAAAACATGGCAACCACGATCCGCATCCACGCAGCGGAGCGCGGCAAAGACTACCGCCGTTCCAGCCTGTTTGCATTCGGCGGCGCGGGGCCGGTGCATGCGTATGAGATTGCGCGCATTCTGCGTATCGGGCGCATTATTTGTCCGCTGGGCGCGGGGACTAATTCCGCGTTTGGCTTGCTGGCCGCGCCGGTGGCGGTGGATCTGTCGCGTTCCTACAATGTGCCGTTACACGAGATCGACTGGGCGCGGCTCAATGCACTGTATGCCGACATGGAAGCCGAGGCGCGCCGTATGCTGTCCGATGCCGGTGTGAAAGCGCCTAAGCTGGTGCGTTCGGCGGATGTGCGCTTTGTCGGACAGGGGTTTGAACTGCACGCCGCCGTGCCGGGCGGCAAGCTGGCGGCGCGTGCCACGCGTTCCATCGAAGCGTCGTTTCACGAGGTCTACAAGTCGGTGTATGAAGAAGTGCCTGGCAGCCTGCCGGTGGAGGCGATCACCTGGCGTCTGCGCGCGTCGGGGCCGGAGCCTGAGGTGTCCGCTACTTTTGGTGTGATGCAAGCCAAGCGCAAGGCCCGCCCGGCGCGGCGCGCGTTTTTTCCGGAGTTGCAAAAATTTGTTTTAACACCGGTTTATGATCGCTACGCGTTGAAGGCATCCGACACCATTAAAGGGCCGGCTATCGTGGAAGAGCGCGAATCTACCGCGGTGATCGGCCCGCGCGGGCGTGCGAAGATCGACAAGGATTTGAATCTGGTGATTGATATTGTGGGCAATAATTCGAAGTAGGGTAGTGCGTATAAATCTGGTTCCCTCCCCCTTGAAGGGGGAGGGTTAGGGTGGGGGTGACAGGTGGCGAAGCGCGCAGAAGTTTCACCCCCATCCCAACCTTCCCCCCTCAAGGGGGAAGGAGTTTCTTTGGTATCTTGTTGCACAATTCAGAATAAACATTGTTAAAAAAAACGAGGCGCGTGCCCATGGAAATGACGAAGCGACTACGACAACTGATGAATGCCCCCGGCCCGATACTGGCGCCCGGCATCTACGACTGCATTTCGGCAAAAGTGGTTGAACGCGCCGGATACGATGCCGCGTTTGTCAGCGGTGCGGCGGTGACCGCCAGCGTGTTGGGTTATCCCGATGTGGGTCTGCAAACCATGCCGGAGATACTCGCGCAGGTGCGCAATATGGCGCGCGCGGTGGAGATACCGCTGATTGTTGATATCGACACCGGTTACGGCAACGCGCTGAACATGATGCGAGCGATCCGCGAGTTCGAGGCTGCGGGTGCGGCGGGCGTGTTCTTCGAGGATCAGGGCTTTCCCAAGCGTTGCGGCCATTTTGAAGGCAAGAAGCTGATCACGGATCAGGAAATGTGCGTCAAGGTGCGCGCCGCCTGCGAGGCGCGTCGTTCGCCGGATTTCCTGATCATTGCACGCACGGATGCGCGCGCTGTTGAAGGACTGGATCGCGCCATCGAGCGCGCGCAGTTGTACGTGGAAGCCGGCGCCGATGCGATTTTTGTTGAGGCGCTGCTCTCCGAAGCGGAAATGCGCAAGGCGGCTGCCGCGATCAAAGCGCCGTTGCAGGCGAATATGAGCGAGGGCGGCGGCAAGACCCCCATCGTTCACTACGACAAGTTGTATGAGATCGGCTTCAAGATTATTTCCTACAGCGGGCTATTGCAGCGTACGGCGGTGAAGGGCATGCAAAATGCGCTGGGCGTGCTGCGCAAGGAAGGCAGCGCCGAGTCGTTGTATCCCGATCACCTGTGCAGTCTGGTGGATCGCAGCGCTTTGCTGGGGTTGGAGAAATTCTACAAACTCGAAGAGCGGCTCTACGGGCCGTTGCTGGACAGTGAAAAGAGTTGGCGCGGCCAGTTGGATGTACAAGAAAAGCAGGCAGGCGCGAATGACAAGCTGCCGTTTTAAGGAATGCATATGTTGATGCAGTCTCCGCTTGCACGACAGTGTTTCGCGTTGCTCGCGCTGAGTTTGGGTGCGGCGCCGCTGTGCGCTGCGCAAGCCGAAAAATTTCCCGCGCGCCCGCTTCGCATCGTCGTGCCTTCCACGCCGGGCGGCGGGCTGGACGTGATGGCGCGCATCATGACGCCACGCCTGACGGAAAAATGGGGCACGCAGGTGGTTGTCGATAATCGCGCGGGGGCGGGCGGCATCATCGGTACGGATATTGTTTCCAAGGCCGCGCCGGATGGTTACACGATGCTGCTGGTGACCACGGGGTTTGTAACAAATCCGTTTTTAATCAAACAGTTACCGTATAAAACGCCACAGGACTTCGAGCCCATCACCATCGTCGGTTCGACCCCCGTGGTGCTGGTCGCACACCCGACGCTCAATGTGCGCACCATCAAAGAGATGCTCGCACTGGCGAAGGAGCGTCCGGACAAACTCACCTTCGGATCATCGGGGCAGGGCAGCGGTGGACATCTGTCGATGGTGCTGATGCAACGCGTCGCCGACGTGAAATTCATTCACGTGCCGTATAAAGGCGCGGGCGCATCGACGGCAGCCATCGTGGGCGGTGAGGTGAACTTGTTGTTCACCGCGCCGGGCGCTGCGCTGACGCAGGTCAAGGCGGGCCGCTTGCGCGCGCTGGCGGTGACCAGTGCGAAACGCGTGGGCATTATGCCGGATGTGCCGAGCGTGACCGAAGTGGGGCTGGCCGGCTGCGTGGTCGATGGCTGGTATGGCTTGCTCGCGCCGGCGGGCACGCCCAAGGTGCTGATCGACCGTATCTACAACGACGTGTTGACGGTGATGAAGCTGCCGGATGTGGCGGCCAAATTGCAGGGCGCGGGCTTTGAACTGGATGGCCGGTCGCCGGCGCAGTTCAAACAATATTTGCAGGACGAGATGAAGCGCTGGGGCGGGGTCATCGGTGAAGCCGGGTTACGAGGAGAACAGTAAATGGATACGCCAGCAATTGCACAAAAGGTCTCAACAATTTCCAGTGAACTGTCGCAATTTGTCACGGGCTTTGATGGCGCGCGCATGCCTGCCGAGGTGCGGCATCGGGCGAAACTGCTGATGCTCGACGCCATCGGGATTGCATTTGCTTCGACGCGTTTTCCATTCGCAGGCGGCGCGCTGGATGCGTTGCGCGAGTTCGGCAGCGGCGACTGCGAGGTTATCGGCGTGGCCGACAAGCTCGCGTTGCGCGACGCGGTGCTGATGAATGCGATCCTTGTACACGGCCTCGATTACGACGACACGTATTTGCCGGGCTCCGTGCATCTCACGGCCAGTTGCGTGCCGGTGTCGCTGGGCGTGGGCGGTCAGCGCGGGGTCACGGGCGCGGAGTTGCTCACCGCTTGCACGCTCGGGCTGGAGGTGGATTCGCGGCTGGGCATCGCCGGCAACGGCGGCTTTTTGCGCGCGGGTTTTCACGCCACCAGTGTTCTCGGTACCTTTGCCTGTACGATAATCGCGGGCCGGCTGATGGGCCTGAATGCGCAGCAACTCACCATGGCGCAGGGCATCGCGTTGAGTACGGCCTCAGGCAATATGCAGCCGATGCAGGATGGTTCGTGGACCAAGCGCATGCATCCCGGCTGGGCGGGTGTGGCGGCGATTACCTCCACCATGTTGGCGAAGCACGGTTTCATCGGCCCGTCGGAAACCTACGAGGGGCGATTCGGCTTGTTCCCGCATTTTCTCGGCGAGCACTTCAAGCAGGCTGATCTCGGTGCGATCCTTCGCAACGTCGGTGAAAAGTGGGAGTTTCCGCGCGCGTCGATCAAGCTGTATCCAGCTTGCCACCAGTCACATGCCTTCATGATTGCGACGCGCAAGCTGGTGCAGGAACAGCCGATCAAGGCCGACGATATCGAA
>CANIID010000195.1 GCA_947467315.1 Betaproteobacteria bacterium
AAGGCGCCATCTCCGATCAGGCGATTGCCGGCTACATGGTCATTTCGATCCCGATCATCGCCACCGCGATCATCAAGGGTGGCGAAGTCGCTTTCCAGGCAGTCACCGGTGTCGGCCCCATGCAGTCGGCCATCAGCGGTGAGACCAGCAGCACCAGCAAGGGTAACGTCACACAGGATTCCGTTTCCATGGATCAGCAGCAGCTCGCGCCTACGCGCACGTCGGCATTCATGACGAGCGCAACTGACGCGCATGGTACGACGACACAAGGGCTGGGCGCGGACAGGGATGTCTTCCGATATCAGGCCAACCTGAGCCGGCTTGCGACCACTTTCACTTTCACGGAACGGCAAGCCACAAGCCTCGCGGACAACGCACGCGAAGCGGAATCAACGGCAAACACCGAACGTGACGCCATGCAGCGCAGCCAGTCCACTGCTCTCACTCAGGCGCTGGGCCTGCAGGAAAGCTATGAGCGTTCACAGCAACGCAACGGCGGAAACACAAGCTCGGATGGCGGCAGCACATCAACGCAGTTGCAAACCTTGAATTCCATCGCGCGCGAGGTCAATCGCCGCTTGGGGCTATCCGACGATTCGGTCGTCGGCAAATCAATCGCGGCCTCCGCATCCGCCGGGGCAAAGATACCGCTGACGGAGATCGGCGGGCAGTTAACAACCGAAGGACGCAAGCTGGATCAGGAGCGTCTGCAAAGCGCCTACGATCATGCCCGTAAAGCGACCGAATCGTCGCAACTATCCGAGGCAACCGCCTTAGTCAAGGAATTCCGCTCCTCCGATGCCTATCAATGGGCACGCGGATCACGAACTGCCGGCACGTCGAGCTTTGAGTCGGCCTACCGCGAAGCGACCGAGCATCAATCGACCAGCGAACGTGCGCAAACACAGGCCAAGGAATTGGCTCGTGCGGCGCAGTTCATGCGCGAATGGGGCAGCGGCGCGCAGACCGATTTCACGAACTTTGCGGCACGGCGCCTCGCCGAACGCGGCCTCTTGCGTGAAGATGACCCGATCAAGCTGCAACGCGCCGTATCGGAGATCGCCTATGGCTATGCCAAAGGCGGAGACGTGGGCAACCGGTTTGTGACTGCGGATAACCCGATGCTGCCTGCGCGTTCGCCATCGCAACTTCTCGGTTGGATTTCCGACGGGTTACCCGGCAGCAGGAACCAAGAGAACCATACGGGAAACACCGAAGCCGTAAAGGCCGCCGCCGCGCGCAATGACGATGCAGTGCGAAATCAGCAATCCCGTCATGGCGTGCAGCCCGGGCAACCCATCGAAAACGACATCGCCGCACAAAACCGCGCGACCAACGCTGGGGCGCAACGCGCCATCGCCGCCAGCCAGCAAGCCGTTTCACAAACGCAGGGGACGCTCAGCGAGGATTACAACACCCGCGCGAACGCAGGCGCGGTAAACCGCAATCACGGTGGAAACAAGGCGGTCTGGGATACCGTGGGTGTGCAGTCCGATAACCGCGCGGACATCGGCAAAGCGGCACCCAAACCAAACGTGCCGGAATGGGATTTAGACAAAGACGGCATCCCGGCCATCAGGCCGAAATCAAAGCCCTGAAATCGGCGGGTGCCGTGGGCGGTGTGATCGGTAACGCTGCCGACAAGCAAACCTGCCGTGCCTCAGTCGTCCGACGCACCGATTTCCAGACTTCCCAGACCGTTGCCAGTCATGTAACCCGGCGCGCGCTCGCCGTATCGGCTGGCTGGATTTTTTGTGATCAAAGGATCACCATGCAGCCATCCCTCGAACTCTGCATCGTCATGCTGCTGACGCGCTTCGGCCTCGACCTCGATCAGGGGCTGTTGCACGGATGCGTGCAACTGCGTCCAAAGGCTCGCCATGGTGTTGCGCAACGTGAATGACATTGAGGTGATTTAATATGAATTGATCGGATGGATAACGATTCGATCATCATAGTACGAGCCGCACATCCAATCAAGGAGAGACTTATCCACGGTCGCGCGTGCGGCGCCCCTCACGCACGCAAAACGCGCGGCGGTGGAAAAGTCGCGTGTTCGCTCACGCCAGATACCCCGCCTCCTTCTGATGGCGGAAAGCGAGTACGTACACCGTATCGCTGGACGCTTCGTAACGATACAGCGCGACATAACCGGAGTCCCCGAAATCGATAACCAGTTCGCGCAACTCCGGCAATTCAGGAAATGGCCGGCCGACGTTATGGTTGGTTTCCAAACGCGCGAATTGCCGCTCGATGGCTTGACCAGCACGCCGAGCGGCCGATGGACTCTTCTCATGCAAGAACAGGCGACAGCGCTCCAGCCCGCGCCCCGCGCCCTCGGTAACAATGACCTGCGGCATTTACTTGTGGCTCTTGGGAAATTTCGTTTCCGCCTCGGTTCCCCACTTACTCAGCCAGACACGCGCCTCCTTGCCGGTCAGATGACGACCGGTTTCCTGGAACTCGGCCCAAGAGGCCAATGCCTCCTGTTTGAAACCCTCGCGGGCCTCCTCGCGTTCGACGTACTGTGCGATGGCTTCACGCATGATCCAGTGCGCAGACCGCTGCCGAAGGCCGGCAAGGTGCTGCACTCTGCTTTTGAGTTCGTCATCGATCTTGATGGAAGTCGCCATGATTGCCTTTATATTACAAGGTATTACCTTTCGATAAAGGTAGCGCAAACGATGAGGGATGTCTATCACTTTCGAAAGCAAGGGCAAAACGTGTATGACGAACCGTATCCGCAGCAGATTTGAGGCCCACTGCGTCTCGAATCTCAAACATGCGATAGAACTGTCGCATCTTACGCAGATTGGTCACGTCAAAACCGCGCCCGAACCCCCTGATGAGGCGCCGTCTCTCTTGAAGAAGACGATTTGAAGATCATCCTCGCGCTCGCTTGGCATACGAAATTCCCCGATCAACTTGGCCCTGAGTCGATAGTTACTTTGTTGCCGAAGGGGTGGGTCAAGATCAATTGCGCTAAATTAGCGAAGCGCACGCGTCTTTTGGCTAGTAGCCTGGAAAAAAATGGCCTGCCGATTCTGGAAACTCAACAAGAAGCTTTTTTTCGCATTTGCATCGATCCTGAATTTCAGTTTATTAACGCCGAGGCTTTCACGTACAAAGTCAAGAATGAAGAAAACTCACTACGAGACTGGCGGTTCACGTTGATGATTGCTTCCTTTGGTAGCCCGCTCGGAAAGCTTTACGCTCATTCAGCCGAGTGGCCGATCACTGAGAATATTCAGCGTACGTTAGCTGCCATCGAGGACGGTAGAGATCCTGAAACAGAGCCTTCTGTTAAAAGTGGGGATTTGGCAAAAAGCTTGCGCGATTTTCTAGACGAGTCTTCTCGGAAGCTTGGCTTACGTAAAGTAGTGCGGATGCCAAATAAGCGGTATCAAATCACAATTAAAAAAGAGTAAAAACACTAAAGACAAGCCCGGGCTTGTTGGCGCTGATGCCGCTCAGGATTTAGTCGGGAATCTTAGTCGATTGCCAAGTCACCATTCGCCACGTGCCATTCTGGTTTTCATAAACGTCGGTGAATCGCACACGAAAAGAGTTCGGACGTGTCCGGAATTTTGTGTAAACGGGTTTAAGGATACCGATTGAAAGGACGGAGTGCTTCAATCGCAAGGCTGCCGGCTACGAGAGTAGAATTAATTATGGCCTCAATCCGCCTGCTCCTGCTTATCTACATGGCTCATTTCGCCATATGCGCCTTCGCCGGCGAAGCGGAATGGAAGGCGTGTTCCCGCCGACCCTAAATTGACCCCTTGCCGATTGCGCATTGACCAGTGTCTGTCGAGTGGCGGCGGTGGTCAATCGCAGATCGGCACAACCTGCCGAAACTGATCAAATTCTAATCGGCGGTAACAGCGGATCGCAGTGGTCACGCGCAATCCATGTAAACACCTGACAAGCTTCGTAAGGGGGCAACTCTTCATGCTGACGCGCACGTAAGACCGTTAGTCGATCCTGGCGCCCGAGACCTTTACCACCTTTGCCCATTTGGCGACCTCTGCCCGCAAATAGGTGCCGAACTGTTCCGGCGCGTCCCCTATAGGCTCGGCGCCCTGCCCTGCGAGTTTCGCCACCACCTCCGGCGTGCGAACGATCTTGGCGATCGCCGCATTCAGCCGGCCAACGATGTCGCCGGAGGTGCCCGCTGGCGCGAGCACCGCATTCCAGGCAGAAGCTTCGAATCCGGGGAAACCCGATTCCTCAAAAGTCAGAACGTTCGGCATCGCGGCCGCGCGTTTCACACTGGCTACCGCAAGTGCCCTTAACCGGCCACTCTGGATATGCGGCATCGCCGAAGGTGCGGTGGATACCAGCGCGTGTATCTGGCCGCCCAATAAATCCACCAATGCCGGCGCCACACCTTTGTACGGCACGTGTATGGTGTTGAGGCCGCCCACACTCATTTTCAGCAACTCGGCAGCCAGGTGCGATGTGCTGCCCGCACCCGAGGAGGCAAAGACGATCTCGCCGGGACGCGCTTTCGCCAGAGCCACGAACTCTTTCACGGTTCGCGCCGGAACGGCCGGATGAACCACCAATACGTTGTTCACGGCTGCAATGCGCGTCACCGGCGCAAAATCCCGCACCGGGTCATACGCCATGCGCGGATACAGGCTCACGTTGGTGGAGAACGAAGCCGACACCACCAGCAGGGTGTAGCCATCGGTCGCGGCCTTGGCAGCCAGTTCTGCCGCAATATTACTGTTGGCGCCCGGCCGGTTGTCGATCACGAACTGCTGACCGAACGCCTCGGCAAGGCCAGGCGATATCATCCGCGCCATGATATCGGTCGAACCACCCGGCGGAAAACCAACCATCATCCGCACAACCTTGACCGGATACGCAGGCTGGGCGCCGCAGAGCGCTGGCACCAGCATGAGACACAGCGCAGCGAATGGCGGGTAATAAATCGGTTTCACGACGAATTGAACTCCCGTTGTAATGCGCCGGAAAACGGCAAGCCTGTGGCGCAAATGCGTTTGCAGTGCCTAGCTGACAGCCTATTATCGGTTGCGGTCCCGTCCTTTACAATGTCCGGGTCCCGCACTTCCCCTCCCCTATTCCAAAGGTCCGCTCCATGGAACCCAACAAGCCTTCGTCCAGCGCCGCGCCTGAAGAACTGCACTTTCTCACCATCGCGGGAGCGGCCCATCTCATCCGGCAGCGCCTGCTGTCACCGGTGCAGTATGTCGAAGCCCTGCTGTCGCGCATTGATGCGCTCGATTCGCAGGTGCACGCCTTCATTACCCAAACCGCCGAGGTCGCGCTCGCACAGGCGAAAAGCGCCGAGCAGGAAATAGCGCAGGGCAACTATCGCGGCCCCCTGCACGGCATCCCGTTCGGACTAAAGGATATCTACAGTACCTCAGGCATACTGACCTCGGGCCATTCGAAGATATGCATCGACAATGTCCCCGCTGAAAACGCGCACACCGCGCAGCGCCTGCTTGACGCCGGTGCAATCCTGATGGGGAAACTCGCAACCCATGAATTTGCCAGCGGCGGGCCTTCGCTCGACCTGCCGTGGCCGCCCGCCCGCAATCCGTGGAATACCGATTACTTCACCGGCAGTTCCAGTTCCGGTTCCGGGGCAGCGGTGGCAGCAGGTTTTGTCCCCGCCGCACTGGGCAGTGACACCGGCGGATCGATCCGGATTCCGGCCGCACTGTGCGGCGTGGCGGGACTGAAGCCAACCTACGGTCTGGTCAGCCGCCACGGCGTGATGCCGAATTCGTACACCTTCGACCACGCCGGACCGCTGGCGTGGACGGTGGAAGACTGCGCGATCCTGCTGGAGTGCATTGCGGGCCATGATCCGGCTGACCCGACCAGCGCACGGCGCCCGGTTCCGAACTACCGACAAGCGCTGCACCAGGACATCCGCGGTCTGCGCATCGGGGTGGTGCGTCACTATTGGGAGGAAGAAGGCCCGTCAGACCCGGAACTCGCTCAGGCGATGGAGGCTGCTATTGATGTCTTCAAACATCTCGGCGCCACGGTTGGCACCGCACGCATGCGCACCCGGCAGGCCTACAACGACGTGAAAATGGTGATCGCCAAATCCGAAATCGTTGTCATACACGACAAGGAATTGCGCGAGCGGCCCCAGGACTTTGGCGCTGATTTTCTGGGACGCAACCTCCCGGGCTATCTGTTCAGCGCCGCGGATTACGTGCGGGCACAGCGCGAGCGCCGCAGCATGGTGGACGAGATGCAGCCGCTCTATGAGCAGTTCGATGTCCTGCTCACCGCGAGCAGCGCGCCGGCAACCCGCCTCGAAACCCTCATCGGGTCCGGCTTCTCCACCAAGTGGGAGAAGCCGAACATCTATACCCCATTCAATGTCACCGGCGGTCCGGCGCTTGCCCTTTGTAACGGCTATACCCAGGCCGGATTGCCGCTTTCCATGCAGATCGCCGGACGGCCCTTCGCTGAGGAAATGGTGTTGCGCACCGGCCACGCATATGAACAAGCGACTGCCTGGCGAAAACGCCGCCCGCATCTTGTGCTCGGTGCTATCGCAAGCACACTTGCGCCGCCCACTGAGAACGCGCCGGATGTGTCACCAGACGCGGCGACTAGGGCCATTGTCGAATCCGCGATCGCGCGCGCCGGCCTCACCCTAACGGATCAGCAGCGTGGCCTGCTGTACCGCGTCGCACCCACCGTGCTGGCGGCCGTTTCACGTATCCGCCGCGACCGGCCACGCGAAGACGAACCTGCGAATTTCTTTAGCCTGGATTAAAACCATAAAACCCCGCAAAGCTAGCCGCGTCACTTTTCTATGAGCCACCACCACGCCGGGCATCTAGGTCCACCCCAACAATCGCGACAGGACGGCAGCCACCCAGTCAATGCCGCATTCGCTAATGCTGCTTTTGTCCGGACTGCGTTGACCCAATCGGCAACAGCAGCTTTTGGTATGCCGCGGGCACATTGGCGCAAATGTTCGAGGATGACCACTCGGCCGCACGCGGCAAGCGTTCCACTCGCGGGCCAGACCTGTTCAAACACGATTCCGAGCCTGGAAACGCCCACGCTCATGCACTCATTGAGCGTATCACCCCAAAACTAAAAGGCGGTGTTTCGGTTCCGCGTACGTTCGAGGATTACGACGTTGCGGTAAACGAAGCAATTTTACCTGTCGGTGCAACGCTCACACGCTTGTGCTGACAATCAACCCTACCGCCGCCCCGCCCAATACCCCGGCCGACGGCTGTGATGGGCCACCGCAATGATACGGATCTCGTCGCCCTGAATACGGTAGATCAGCGAATAAGGAAAATCGTGAAGCGTCAGTATTCGCATGCCGCGTGCGGCTTGTTCGCCCATTGACGGATAGTCGCACAACAAAGCAAGCGCTCGACCAAGTGCATTGGCAAAATCCTCTGCAGCAACAAATGCCCCGTCGCCAACATACCAGTCGATTGCAGCATCGGCGTCGGCTTGCGCTCCGTCGCTAAGACTGAGCCGCATCGGCTTTGGCAGCAGCTATTTTAGCGCGTAGCCTGGTCATGGCCTCGTCCGCCGGTATCCATTTAGTCCGCCCGGCTTCCATGTCCGCCACGCGGCGTGCAATCTCTTCGTCCCATGCCTTTGCAATTGTCTCCGGCGAGTCTTCCGGTTCGCCGTCAAGACTGACGATCAGGCGGTGGGCCAGTTCGCCGCGTTCTTTCGGAGTCAACCGCAATGCCTGTTCCTCAATATCTTTGAGTATTGCGCCCATGATGTTCTCCACGATAAAGTGTACCAATGAGATATGGTAGCACCGCCCGCATGAGTGACGCCAACCCCATCGCAATTTCCGCGCTTCAGCAGAATCCCGAAGCGATACTGTATCGCCCTCACTCGTGCCGGGTCTGAAAAAAGATCAATGCACTTACAGGCGCTGCCAGACCCTTCATCGGCACGAATCCAACGCGATGGCGGGATACTTGATTTTATCTGGCGCAGCCCTCGGGAACAGCATGTCGTTTGGGAACTTTTATTTCGGCGACCCGTCATAGCGACAACAGCAAGAGACCTTGAATTATCGTCCTGCATAACCGGTGATCGACAATACATTTCATCGGACATCACTGGATCACTTTGGTTTTTCGGTGGCTGTGTCAGCCCGCTTGATGCGCGTAATGCATCACCCCGTGCTCGCAAGAGCACACAAAGCCGGACGAATCTCCTGAGAGCCGGTGGCCGCAAGGTCTGGAGGTATTGGTAAGTCATCCGCCCGAACAGCTCCCGTTCCGGCTCCGTCGAAACCGCGTCAGTCCAACTGAAGCGTTCGCCCGCGCGCACCTGCGCCAGCATCTCGCGATGTGTCTTGTCGCTGCGTGCTGCGCCAAGGTACTTCGTCATTCTGCGCCAGCCCTCTGGGCCAACTCACGTCGTCACTACCCCGGTGCCAACCGGTAGTGACGACGTGGAGTATCAGTTTCACGTCAATAACTTAGCAGTGGTTTTTTCAGTGACGTCCCCAAGTGATACGCCTTTCTGGCACATCACACCGTTAACAACCGTGCAATGCGGTTCGCTCCCCTGCCCGTTCTCCACGGGCGTCCGTTAGACCTGCGCGCAACCCGCGCACCCGTACAAGCCCTGGGTCAATGGCTTTACCGATGGCTGTCTTCCCACAGGAAGCGCTATCGTCGCCAACGCCGTGTCGGGCAGGCAAGCAGCAAAAACAACGACACAAACCGGGAGTGGTGTCCCGCGGTCCCTCGTAGCGCTCTTCATGCCACGGCACGAAGAGACGGACAGAAACACTTATCGAACCGATTCATACACCAATCGCAGGAAAGCATGGCGCAAAGATTAAACCGAAATGATCAGCAATAAACGGAGACTACTCAATGCGGGACCTGAACTACGAATTAAAGCAGATGTGCCAACGCAATCAGGACGGCAGTTTCGCCACGCGGCGCGACCGCGAGCGGATTCTCGACCGGGTTGCAGACCAGCTATATGAACTCGGATTCAGGGATCTGAGGGCCGGTAGTCTGAAACCGAAGCACATTGCTGCAATTTGCGAGCAGTGGAAAACCGAAGGCCTTGCCGCAGGCACCGTCAAGAATCGCATGTCAGAAATCCGGTGGTGGGCAGAAAAGATTGGCAAACAGAACATCGTCGCCCGAAACAACGCGGACTACGGTATCGCCAATCGCGTGTATGTGACCAGCGTTAGTAAGGCACGAGAACTAACCACCGGCGATCTTTCCAAAATAACCGATCCCTATACGAAGATGTCGCTCAAACTTCAGGCGGCGTTCGGCCTGCGGCTGGGGGAGTCTATTAAAATCCGGCCGGAATGGGCTGACCGGGGCGACCGCCTTGCGCTCAAGGACACCTGGACCAAAGGGGGACACGCAAGAGAAATCCCGATACGCAGCGAAGCACAGCGCCAGACGCTGGAAGAAGCCAAAGCACTGGCCCGCAACGACAGTCTCATTGCGCCAGAAAATAACTATGCAAAACAACTGCGCCGATTCGAGTATCAATGTGAATTGGCCAATATTCACAAAGTTCACGGCCACCGCCACCACTACGCACAAACACGATACAAGGAACTGACAGGGTGGGCTGCGCCAGCGGCCGGAGGCCCAAGATCAAAGGAACTGTCGCCGGTACAAAAGGATGCCGACCATCTGGCAAGGCTGCAGATCAGCCGGGAACTAGGACATTTCAGAGAACAGGTTACGGCCATTTATTTGGGCCGGTAACGGTAACGGTAACGGTAACGGTAACGGTAACGGAGGACATGGCGTTTTAAAAAAAGTTGCTGTCACAATTGAATGGATAGCAAATGCGGGCCACTTTTTAAGATCAAAGCCGGCCAGCGCGCGTCGGCTACTGCGCATCCTGCGTGAGAGTACCCTCACTTCTGTCTACCCCGGCCAGACCAGCAAGCCCGAGCACAGGCCGCGCGAAGTGTTGACATTGGTTGTACCATGATGCAGACACCTACCACGCCCAAGAACGCCCGAGACCAGGATGAAAAAACAGAACACTCCAGTCGATACAGTACCTTGTGCAGTCTGCAGCACTCCAACGCCCCACTACCATATCGTGCACTACGGATCGACGGACGGTGGCTACGTTGGCGGCCCAGATCACTTCCGTCATTTGATTGCGAACCACCGACCGCGGCGTGCAGCGGAGGCGTATCTGCGGCTGGTGACACTACCCGGAGAGCAGAGCCAATGCGACTGGGCTCATTTCGAA
>CANIID010000196.1 GCA_947467315.1 Betaproteobacteria bacterium
ATCTCCGCCGTGAGCGCGGCCAGTTGCGCCGGCGACTGAAAGTTGCGCGAAAACAAAATCACGCCACCGGTGAGCGGATGCGTCAGGCGCTTGCGATCGTCGTCGGTCAGGGTAGCGCCGACCACATCCAGCATCACGGGGCCAAGATGTAAGCTCATGTTTATATTCACTTTTCCAGTATAGCCACAGCGCACGCCATGCTCTTTTCGTCACTGATGGTGAGATGATGACCGGCAATCTCCTGCGCCTTCATCACTTGGGCCAGCGCGTCGCTCAATACGTAGCCCGGTTTGCCCGCCTTGTTTTGCACCACGCTGATGTTTTGCAGTGTAACCGGATAGCGAAAGCCCGTGCCCATGGCTTTTGAAAACGCCTCTTTCGCGGCAAAGCGGTTGGCGACGAACAACACCGGCTTGTTGGTGCGCAGATAACCGGGCCACTCCAATTCGGTAAGCACGCGCCGCGCAAACCGTTCACCGTATTGTTCCAGCATCCGCGCGATGCGCGGCGTTTCCACCAAGTCGACGCCGATGCCGAAGATCATATGGCCGCCCTGTTGCCGAGTTCAATTGCCGCGAGATACGCGCGCACCGTTGCGGCCAAACCAGTTTCAAGGGCATCGGCAATCAGCGCGTGGCCTATGGAAACCTCCGCCACCGGCTTGACGGCCGTGAGAAATGGAACGAGATTCGCGCAATTTAAATCATGACCCGCGTTCACGGTCAGCCCTGCCTTGCGGGCAGCCGTAGCTGCTGCGGCAAACTGTGAGATCACGTTAGGTTGAGCAGCCGTGTCGAACGCCTTTGCGTAAGGCTCGGTATATAACTCGACGCAATCCGCGCCCACGTCAGCCGCATGCGTCATGTTTGCGGCAATGGCATCCATGAACAGGCTGACGCGGATGCCCAGCGACTTCAATTCGGCAATCACCGGTTTCAGGCGCTGACCGTCGCGCAGCAGATCCCAACCGTGGTCTGAGGTGAATTGCGCGGGATCATCCGGCACCAGGGTGCATTGATGTGGCCGCACCTTATGCGCGTAGGCGAGCATGTTTTCGAAGGGATTGCCTTCGATGTTGTATTCAACGTGTGGATGCGCACACACCAGCTCGGCCAAATCGTACACGTCCTGCGGGCGTATGTGGCGCTCATCCGGCCGCGGATGCACGGTCAGCCCGCGCGCGCCCGCCTCCAGTGCGATCACACCCGCGCGCACGACACTGGGAATGCCCAGCGTGCGTGAGTTACGCAGCAAAGCGACTTTGTTGAGATTGACGCTGAGTCGTGTTGTGGGACGCGTCACGGTATTACAGACCTTGCAGGTCGATCAGCAATTGACGGCTGTGCAGCGTTTGATGGCCAAGATAATGACCAATCAAGGTGCGCATCAGGCTCTTGCTCTGCTGCTGCGTGACGGCGGAGGTGTAGTGGTCGCTGTTCATATCGATCAAGGTTTGACCGAGCAATTCTAACCCGCTTCCCACGTTTCCATTACCGGATGCGTGCGCAGCCACGGACACCGGCCCGCGATCAATGAGGTACTGGTAGCGCCGATGGCCTTCCAGCGGTTGCTGCGTTTCGGCGTCGCGATCCAGAATCAAGGCATAGCCGAGCTCGCTCAGCAAACGCTTCTCAAAACAGCGCAATACGATGGCGTGATCGGCGCCTTCCTGCAAAGCCTGCAACGTCTGCTCGTACACATCAAATAACGCGTCGTGCGGATCATCGCGATGCAACAGCTTTAGCAGCAGCTCGTTCAGATAAAAGCCGCAAATCAGCGCGCGGCCTTTCAGCACCCGGAACGCGCCGCGCCATTCCGCAGTACGCAGGGTTTTCAGATCGGATTTCCCGGACCAATCCAGGGTCAGCGCATGAAACGGCATCAGCACACTGCGCAGTGGGGAGTGCGGCCGCTTGGCGCCTTTGGCCACCATGCCGATACGGCCAAACTCGCGCGTGAACATCTCGACAATCAGGCTGGTTTCCTGATAGGGATAACTGTGCAACACATAGCCTGGTTGCTCTTTGTGGCGTGTGTTTTTTGCCGGGGTCATTGCCTGCGCACGGCACTACTGACTATCAGGAGAGTCCCAGGCGATCCAGTGTGCGGCGATCATCCGCCCACGACTGCTTAACCTTGACCCATAATTCGAGGAATACCTTGCCTCCCACCAGTTTCTCGATATCCTGCCGTGCAGCAGTGCCGATCTCTTTGAGTTTTTCGCCGCCTTTGCCGATAACAATTGCCTTCTGTCCCGGCTTATCCACCAGGATCACGGCGCGTATGCGGGTCAGCGCGGCTTTTTCCTCGAACGTTTCAATTTCCACCGCGGTGGAGTACGGCAGTTCCTGCCCCAGAAGGCGAAACAACTTTTCGCGAATCATCTCTGCAGCAAGACCACGCACGCTGGCGGTAGTGACATTGTCTTCGGGGAACAGAAACTCCTGTTCCGGCAGCAACGGCGTCAAGGCTTCGATCAAGGTATCCAGTTGCAATTTGTTCTGCGCGGATATCGGCACAATCGCCTTGGGATGATAAGCAGTGTCCAGTGCCTGCATATGCTCCAGCACTTTGTTCTTGTTATCGATTCTGTCGATCTTGTTGATGGCGATCACCACGGCGGCGGCATCCTGAAGGCGTGCAAAGAGTTCAGCGTCCGCGTGTTCATTCTCGGTCACGTCAATCAGCCACAAGACGACATGCGCTTCCGCCAATGCATTTTTGATGCCACGGTCCATCGCCTTGGTCAGGCCCGTGCGGTATTGCGTTTGAAATCCCGGCGTATCCAAAAACACTAGCTGGGCATCTGCACTGGTCAAAATGCCGGCAATGTTTTGACGCGTGGTTTGCGGTCGGCGCGAGGTAATACTTATCTTTTGTCCGATCAACGCATTGAGCAGCGTCGATTTACCCGCATTGGGACGTCCGACTATGGCGACATAGCCGCTGCGATGGCTGGGAGACTGTGGGAGTGTCATGGGCGTATCGCTTGTTCATAGGCCAGCCGCGCGGCCTCTTGTTCGGCGCGGCGGCGGCTGCTGCCGGAGCCATGGCAACAAATATTCAATGGCGCAATCACACACTCGACCTCGAATCGCTGATCGTGTGCTTCGCCATGAATGGCAGTAACGCTATAGCATGGTAGTGGCAAATGCTTTCCCTGTATTAATTCCTGCAACTGCGTCTTCGCATCCTTGCCGGTCGTCGCTGGGTCGATAGCCTCCAATGGCGCGTTAAATACGTGTAAAACACACTGCTGAGCGGCATTGAACCCGCCATCAGTCAAAGTCGCGCCAAAAACAGCTTCGAGTGCATCCGCAAGGATGGATGAACGATTCGCCCCCCCGCTCTTTAATTCGCCTTCACCCAGAGAAAGCATCGCGCCAAGGTCAATTCGTTTGGCCACAGCGGCCAGTGAGGATTCGCTGACGAGGCTGGCGCGCAACCTGGACAATTCACCTTCCGGCAATTCCGGAAATTTTTTGTACAGCGCCTGCGCAATAACGCAGTTCACCACACTGTCCCCAAGAAACTCCAGGCGCTCATTGTGCTCCGAGCCGAAGCTGCGATGGATTAAGGCGAGCCGCAATAAATCTGAATTATTGAAGCGATATCCCAGCTTTCGCTGCAGCGCGTCCGCGTTCATCTACGAACAGTTTGCATGATGCCGTTATTGAGAACTCGGATTGAAATCCATGCATGCGCTGATGTTATGCACCAGCGGAATACGCACGGTGTAGCTCGCACTCAGGGAAAGGCTGCCGCCGTCCTTGCTGATCACGATGTCCTTGGGGTTGAGTACGGTAATTCTGTCGATCTCGGCTCTGCGGCTGTACGCATACTCAATCTGCGAGCGAACGCCGCTTGCGTTTGCCGAATCATTTGCCACCGCCTTGAAGTGCTTTTGTATGGTCAGGTCTTCCATATAGGCTGGTCCCAGTTTAAATGCCAGCAGCGAGCCGAAGGCAAAAATAATGGCCCAGGTTAGAAATCCGGACATCGTAAGACCTTGCTGTTTGCTCATGCTGCCCCCCTTGTCGTCAGTTGATTGATGACCCGATACGCCTTAACTCTTCGAAATTAAACCAGATGAGAAACGCCTTGCCTACTATATTCTCGTCAGGCACAAATCCCCAGTAACGGCTGTCGCTGCTTCGGTCCCGGTTGTCCCCCATCATGAAGTAGTGCTTGGGCGGTACCGTGCAGGTAAATCCGTTCTCATTGTAGACACAATTCTCGCGAAACGGGAACGCGTTGACGCCACCGATATGTACTGTCGGCATATCCCCTTGCGTCAGGATCGGATGCCGGCCATTGCCAAAAGTTTCCCAAAAGCGTTGCGCGGCGGTGAAATTCAGCCCGCCTTCCACGTAATTGTATTCCCCATCCGCATCGGTTTTCATTGCGATGCCGTTGATGGTCAGGCGCTTGTCCCGGTAGACAATGGTGTCCCCCGGCGTGCCCACCACGCGCTTGATGTAATCCTGCGAGGGATTTTCCGGGTAACGGAATACCATCACATCGCCACGTTGCGGTTGATTCACATCCACGATCTTTTTGTTGATGATCGGAATACGCACGCCATAGGTGTACTTGTTGACGAGGATGAAGTCGCCAATCAGCAACGTTGGCAGCATGGAGCCTGACGGTATTTTGAAAGGTTCCACGAGAAACGAGCGCAACAAGAATACGATCAGAATCACGGGAAAGAAACTCACCGCGTATTCGACCCACCACGGCTGCCGCAGGTGTGATTCAGCCACTGCCTGGCGGGACTTTTCGAGCGCTTCTTTATCCTTTTCGTCCCCCGGCAGTCCGACGCCGGCATTCAGGGCCGACACGGCTGCGGCGGCCGCGGCTGCACGACGCGACCGGAAAAAATAGATTTCCGCCAGCCATACCGCGCCGGTAATCACCAACAATACAAACATGATCAATGGAAAATTCATTGGAATGCCATGATATCTATACGAAATAACTTATTTATCGACTTGCAGAATCGCCAGAAACGCTTCCTGTGGAATTTCCACGTTGCCCACCTGCTTCATGCGCTTCTTGCCTGCCTTTTGTTTTTCCAGCAGTTTACGCTTGCGCGAAATATCGCCGCCGTAACATTTGGCCAGCACGTTTTTGCGCAGCGCCTTTACCGTTTCACGTGCAATTATGTGCGATCCTATCGCGGCTTGTATGGCTATGTCGAACATCTGGCGCGGGATCAGTCCGCGCATGCGGGTGACCAAATCACGCCCGCGATATTGCGAATTCTCACGATGGACTATCAATGACAGCGCGTCCACTTTCTCGCTGTTAATCAGCACATCCAGTTTGACCATGTCGCCCGCACGGTATTCCAGAAAATCGTAATCCAGCGACGCGTAGCCGCGCGACACGGATTTCAATTTATCGAAAAAATCCATCACCACTTCGTTCAGCGGCAACTCGTACGACAGCATCACCTGCCGTCCCAGATACTGCATATTTTTTTGTACCCCGCGCTTTTGGATGCACAGCGTAATCACCACACCCACATACTCCTGCGGCACCAGTATGGAGGCCTTGATGATGGGTTCGCGTATTTCGTCAATCGTGGAAGCATCCGGCAGTTTCGACGGATTCTCGATTTCGATCACCGTGCCATTGGCCAGCAACACCTGGTACACCACGGTCGGCGCCGTGGTAATCAGCGAAACGCCATACTCGCGTTCCAGGCGTTCCTGCACGATATCCATATGCAGCAGGCCGAGAAATCCGCAGCGAAATCCAAATCCCAGCGCGGTGGACGATTCGGGCTCATAGCGCAACGAAGAATCATTCAGGTGCAGCTTTTCCAGCGCATCGCGCAGGCCCTCATATTCGTTCGACTCAACCGGATATAAACCGGCAAATACCTGCGGTTGTATCTCCTTGAAACCCGGCAACGCTTCTGTCGCGGGATTGTCCGCCAGTGTAATGGTGTCACCCACCTTGGCGGCATTGAGTACCTTGATGCCGGCGATGATAAACCCCACCTCGCCCGCGCACAGACGTTCGCGCGCGCGTGATTTCGGCGTAAACACGCCGACTTGTTCGCAGGTATAAGTTGCCTTGGCGGCCATCAATAGCAACCGGTCCTTCGGTTTTAATTCGCCGTCCACTACCCGCACCAGCATCACCACGCCCACATAGTTGTCAAACCACGAGTCGATGATTAATGCCTTCAGCGGCCCCGTGGGATTGCCCTTGGGCGCAGGAACACGTTCGATCATGGCCTCGAGCACATCGGCCACGCCTTCGCCCGATTTCGCGCTGACCTTAACCGCGTCCTTGGCCGGGATACCAATGATGTCTTCGATCTCGACAATCACGCGCTCGGGATCGGATTGCGGCAGATCCATCTTGTTGAGGACGGCCACCACTTCGACGCCCAATTCGATGGCGGTGTAACAATTGGCCACCGTCTGCGCTTCAACACCTTGCGAAGCATCGACCACCAGCAGCGCGCCCTCACAGGCCGACAGCGAGCGCGAGACTTCGTAGGAAAAATCCACATGGCCGGGCGTATCGATCAAATTCAACTGATAGGTTTGCCCGTTGCGCGCTTTGTAGGACAGGGCTGCTGTTTGTGCTTTGATGGTGATGCCGCGTTCGCGCTCAAGATCCATCGAATCGAGGACTTGCGCTTCCATCTCACGCTCGGAAAGGCCGCCGCACAGTTGAATTATGCGGTCAGCCAGCGTCGATTTGCCGTGATCGATGTGGGCGATGATGGAGAAATTGCGGATGTTCTGCATTGCAAATATAAGCTATAAAAATACAAGGGGCGCTCGCTGAGTTCGAGGCGCCCCGTTTACGTAAACATTTGTATTTTATCGTAAATTCGACAAAAACGCAGTAACAACCGGCTCGTTCAGAAAATAGTGGCAGAGCTCCTGCTCGTGGCACATCAGTACCGGCACCTTCTCGCCGAAACGCGCTTCCAGCGCGTCGTCGGCGTCGACATCCACCACTTCGATCTCAAATGCAAAGCGGCCTTGCAAGGCTTGCAAGGCCGCGATCAGATCGTCACACAAATGGCAGTAGCCGCGTCCGTAAACGGTCAACAACGGCCGTGTTGCAGCCATTAGTTACCGGCATCAAGCCGGAAAGGCACGTATAGCGAATTGGCGCCGCGCCGCACCAGCATGGCAACGATGCGGCCTTTTTCGAACTGTCCCATTAATTGGTTAAACTGCTCGACCGTTTTGACATCTTGATTATTGACCGCCGTTATGACGTCGCCGCGTCGCATGCCTGCGCGTGCCGCGGCACCCTGCACTTCGCCCACCAGCACGCCGGTCTCCGCCTTGAGTTCCTTGCGCTGTGCATCCGTTAATTCCGACAGCGCCATGCCGTAAACGTTGGGCGTTGCCGCAGGCGGCTTCTGTTGCGGCCCGCGCCCGCGCGGGCCGCGTCCATCTTCAGCCAGCTCCGCTACCACCACCGGCACGTCGCGCGATGCCTTATTGCGCCACACCTGCGCGGTGGATTTAGTGCCGGGACGAGTGCCGCCCACGATACGCGGCAAATCTTCCGACGAACCTATCGGCTTGCCATCAAAGCGCAAAATCACGTCGCCCGCTTCTATGCCAGCTTTCTCGGCAGGACCGCCCTTCTCCACCGAATTGACCAAGGCGCCTTGTGGCTTAGGCAAACCAAAGCCATCCGCCAATTCCTTGGTCACGGGCTGAATCACCACGCCGATACGGCCGCGCGTAATCTTGCCGGCGGTGCGTAGCTGCTGCGCAATGTCGTTGGCCACATCGATGGGAATCGCAAACGACAGGCCCATGAATCCGCCCGTGCGGCTGTAGATTTGCGAGTTGATGCCCACCACTTCGCCGCGCATATTGAACAGCGGCCCTCCGGAGTTTCCGGGATTCACCGCCACATCGGTCTGGATGAACGGCACGAAATTCTCTTGCGGCAACGAGCGACCCTTGGCGCTGACGATGCCTTTGGTGACTGTGTTATCAAAACCGAACGGCGATCCAATTGCCACCACCCACTCACCCACTTTGAGCTTGGCCGGGTCGCCAAACTTCACCACCGGCAGCCCCGCAGCCTCGATCTTGATCAGCGCAACGTCCGTGCGCCGGTCCGAGCCGATCACCTTGGCCTTGAACTCGCGCTTGTCCGTCAAGCGCACGGTAATCTCGTCAGCCGACTGCACCACGTGCGCATTGGTCAGGATATAGCCATCGGCATTGATAATGAAGCCTGAGCCGAGCGATTGCGATTGAAACTCGCGCGGACCGCCGGGATTCGGCGAGAAGCGGCGAAAGAATTCAAAAAACGGATCGTCTTCCGGCACATTGGGCAGTTGCTGCGCCAGCGGATTGCGCGCGCCGCCCTGCGTGGTGCTGATATTCACCACCGCCGGCCCCTGCTTTTCAACCAGCTCGGTGAAATCCGGTAGCTGCGCCATCACCTGGAGAGGGAAAAACAGACACACAACCCATAGTACTTTTCTGATCATGAATTCACCTGTTAACGACAAATCATATTCACAAGAAACGCTTTTACCTGTTACTTCTGCGCGCTGCCGCGAGCTTCCATCGAATTTGCGATCTGCATCACCGTGGCCGCAGGCGCTTCGCCGAGCACGGTCACCACGAATTCACCGCTCGTGCGTTTGTAAATATGGACAGCACCCTGACCGATCAAGGGCTTAGCGCCCAGCACGCGCAACTTGGGCTCGATAAACACCGAAATCGCCGTGAGGCCATCGGAATACACCAAATGCGGCATCGCCACCGGGCGCCCTACGATGGTACGTTTCACTTCCATCAGTTTACGAAATCCCGCCGGCAGATTGTTGACCGACCAGCCGGTGTCCGCAGCCTGCTCCACGACGTCCAATGCGGAGCGATCCACACGCCACCGCTGCGCCACGGCGCGCCCCTCGTACTTGGACGTCACCTGATCTTTGCTGAATTTTCCGCCCAGGGACAATTGGGAAAACCCAAAAGATTCAAGCACTTCCGAACGCTCATTGTAAACCTGCGAGCGCAGGGGCAAACCCGACTGGAGTTCGGCGCAAAATTTCCGGCCATAGCGCAACGTGTCTTTGGGGGTGACGCCTATCCATTGGCACTGAAATCCGCCGACACGATCGACGGCCAATTTATTGACATCGTACTGCGCTGTGAGATCGGACAATTTATCCGGCAACATGATCGGCAGGTGGCGGGTGCTGCGCCGCTCCACCAGCACCATCCGCGCATCCGGCAGATAGGCCGTGACGTGATCGTTGGCGCGCACCACTTCGCGCGGCGGGCCGTCCAGGGTTTCGAGCTTCTCGAATACTCCGCCGGCCTGATTAACGTAATGCACCACGCGAGAGGTCTCGACGCGATTGCCGTGTTGGTAGGCAAAGGTGCCGCTATAGCTCACCGTGCGTGAGGAGTCCGCAATTTTTTTAAGCCAATCCAGCGCACTGATCGCACTGGTGTCTTGCGCGCCGGCGTGTGCGGCAGCCCCTGTTACTACAGCCGCCGAAACGGCCAACCAATATCTCATATTAATTTCTAGCGCAGCCCTGGTTCATTGCCCACGTTGGAAACCGTGCGGATATAGGTTGTGACGCCATGTATCGCGGTTGACGGCGAAACGCCTTGATGTGCTAACAGGTATTCATGCATGTGCTCCGGGGTGGCGGCTACGGACTCCACCGCCGTCGGCGCAGCTGACTGCAACGTGGCTACCGGCGCGGTGGCGGCAGGCGCTTTCGCCAGCGTCGCCGGCGCCCTGTCCGTGCCCAGCATGTTCATGGCCGTCAAGCTCACCACCGCGATTGCCGCGACCGAAGCAGCAGCCGATAGCGCCCAGGTTTGCACGGTCTTGGGCGCGCGTAGACGCGGCGCGAGTACCGTGGGTTCCAGCGCGAGGCGTTCGCTCAGGCGTTTGGAGAAATCGGACGACACCCCCGTTCGCGCCTGTTCGCCGCGCAGGATGTCACCAATGGTATGGTAGGTATTCCAGGCGTCGTGGCGAGCCTCGTCGCGCCCGTCCGCCTGCCTGAAGCGCGCGATTTCCCGCGCCGCTTCATCGGCATCCAGCTCACCATCCATCAACATCGACACGCCTTCTACGCCTTGCATCTCACCATCTCCTGTCTTTACTTGAATCCAGCATCGGTTTTAACTGTACTGAAATC
>CANIID010000197.1 GCA_947467315.1 Betaproteobacteria bacterium
CAAAAACAATAGCTTAATTAAATATTTCTAAGTGACCTCTATCTACTTACTGCAAATAATCTGCGCCAATTTCGGACTACTGATAACTAACGGGTTTAGAAAATTTAGCAGCTTCGATTCACTGACAATTTGCGCTAGCCAGTGACAATATTTGTCACCTCGACATCACACATTCGGCGGCGGCACATACCCCGGAATCTTACTCAAGTACACATCGTCTATTTGCTCCGGCCCCATGAAGTATTTGGCGTAGTTTTCATATACCTTTTCCCACATGAAAATATCGAACAAATCGGGATCGACGTGCTGCCCCAGCTTCATTTTGCCGAGGATGGTGAGCGATTCGGTCAGGGTTTTACCCTTTTTATACGGGCGATCCTTGGCGGTTAGCGCCTCAAAAATATCGGCGATGCCCATGCAGCGCGCCTGCACCGACATCTGATCGCGCATCAGTCCGCGCGGATACCCTTTGCCATCCATGCGTTCGTGGTGCCCGCCGGCGTATTCAGGCACGTTGGTCAGATGCTTGGGCCAAGGCAGCGCCTCGAGCACTTCTATGGTCAGGTCGATGTGATGGTTGATGACCTGGCGCTCCTCGGCGGTTAATGTGCCGGCGCGTATGGTGAGATTTTTGACTTCATCATCCGACAAAAAATTGCATTCCGTTCCCGTGGGATCAACCCAGCGGTACTTGCTTGCAAGCTGCTTCACGCGCTCGACATCTTCGTCGCGCATGAACTCGCCACCGATATTGGTGTGCCGAATGAACGCGCGATCCTCATCGACCGCCTTGAGCTTTGCCGCGAGATCGGCCTCCGAAACACCGGCACCCGCGCGCAAGGCGGCCATCTGCATGTCGCGCTTGACGATTTCAAAGCGGGTGTCAATCAACGCCACGCGATCAAAGATGGCTTCGAGCTTGGTGGCTTTGTCTACCACATGCACGGGTGTGGTTATCTTGCCGCAATCATGCAGCAAGCCGGCGATGCGCAATTCATAACGATCACGCTCGGTCATGGTAAACGCTTTGAGCGGCCCCACGCTGGTCTTGGTCACCGCATCCGCCAGCATCATGGTGAGTTCGGGCACGCGCTCGCAATGCCCGCCGGTATACGGCGATTTATCGTCGATGGCGGCGTTGATCAAGCTGATAAACGATTCAAACAGATTTTCCAGATGGTTAATCAACAGCCGGTTGGTCAGCGCGATGGCCGCCTGCGACGCCAGCGATTCCGCCAGCCGTTGATCGGCATCGGAAAACGGCCGCACCGCGCCGGACGCATCATTCTTTGCGTTGATTAACTACAACACACCGATGATTTCATTCTCATGATTTTTCATCGGCACTGTCAGAAAAGACTGCGAGCGATAGCCGGTCTTTCTGTCAAAATTCTTGGTGCCCGAAAAATCAAACCCTCTTTCGCTGTAGGCGTCGGCAATATTTATCGACTTGTCGTTGTGGACGGCCCACGCGGCCACCATCGACATATTCTTTTCGCCGCTCTCTCCAAACAAGGGCAGTGGCGGAAAGGGAATTTTTACGCCCGTGGTCCCGCCCATGGCGATACCCAGCGTGTCGTTGCGGACAATCTCGAATTTCAACGCGCGTCCATCGGTCATGCGGTAGAGCGTTCCGCCATCCGCATTGGTCACGTCCTTCGCCGCCAACAAGATCGCTTCCAGCAACTTGTCGAGATTTCGCTCGCGCGAGAGCGCAACGCCGATGCCCAGCAACTGCTCGAAACGGTCCGTGAGATCGTGCGGATTAGTAATAACCACGTCTTGGGTCATGTGAATTCGACGCAGCCTATTTATTTAATACACACCGCACGCACCTGTTGCATGTCGGTAATGCCCATCAACACTTTCTCGATGCCATCCTGTTTCAAGGTACGCATACCATCTTCCAAGGCGGTCGAGAACATTTCCGCCACGCGCGCATGTTCCTGAATGTTCTTCTTGATGCGGTCGGTTCCGATCATCAGTTCATGCAAGCCTACACGGCCCTTGTAACCGGTGCCTCCACAGATGTCACACCCCTTGGCGGAATGAATCACCAGTTGCCCGTTCTCGTTGGTAAATTCCGTATTCCAGAACTCCTGCAGCTTGGCGCGCTCACCCTTCAGGTCTTTCTTCCACGACTCGGTATTGAGCATTTCCAGGCAATACTCCTCCATGAGCATGTGTACTTCCTCTTCGGTGGCTTCATGCGCCTCCTTGCATTTGCCGCACAAGCGCTTGGCCAGACGCTGCGCGAGAATACCCAGCAGCGCATCAGCGAAGTTGAACGGATCCATGCCCATGTCAAGCAAGCGCACGATGGATTCCGGCGCGCTATTGGTATGCAACGTGGCAAACACCAAGTGCCCCGTGAGCGACGCCTCAATGCCCGTTGATACGGTTTCCTTGTCGCGCATCTCGCCCACCATGATGATGTCCGGATCTGCGCGCAGAAACGCTTTCATCACCATGGAAAATTCAAGGCCGGCCTTTTTGTTGACCTGGACCTGGCGCAAGCCCTTTTGCGTAATCTCCACGGGGTCTTCCGCGGTCCATATCTTAGTGTCAGGCTTGTTGAGATAGCCCAGCACCGAGTGCAGCGTGGTGGTCTTCCCCGAGCCGGTAGGCCCGCACACGAAGAACAAACCATAGGGCTTTTCGATAGCGCCCTTGCACAATTGCTGATTGCGCTTTGACAGCCCGAGCTTATCAAGTGGAATCGGCTCACCCGCGGCAAGAATACGCATTACGATATCTTCAACACCGCCGGCGGTGGGGATGGTCGCCACGCGAAGCTCAATGTCGAGCGGGCCAAACTTCTTGAACTTGATCTTGCCGTCCTGCGGCTTGCGGCGCTCCGAAATATCGAGGTCGCACATAATTTTCAAGCGCGCCGCCAGCGCATTGCGATAAGTCGCCGGTATCTGAATATAGGGCACCAGAGAGCCGTCCTTGCGGAAACGGATTTCGGTCTTGCCATTGCCGGGATAAGGCTCGATGTGAATATCCGACGCGCCCTGCTGATAGGCGTCGATAATCACCTTGTTGACGAGCTTCACCAACTCGTTTTCGCTGGAGGCAGAGGCAATATCGTCGACATTCTCCTCTCCGCTGCCCCCATCTTCGTCCAGGCCGCCCAGAAGATCATCAATATTGCCGGAGTTTTCAAGCGCACTGTTGCCGCCGAACATCTGATCCAGCGTTTGTGAGAATTCGGCTTGCGTGGTGACCCGATAAGCAACCTTGTTCTTCGGATAAACGTTATTGACCATGCGCGTCGCGCGCGTTTTCTCAGGATCCGGCGCGACAACCACTATGCCCTGCGGGCCATCTTCGAGCGGAACCCATTGATTGGCCTGACAAAAATTGCGACTCATGTTGCGCAGCAAGTCTGGCGGCTTGATGCGACCCTGTTTAAACGGCTCGTAAGGCACGCCAAAAAAAGCAGTAAGCGCATCCCCCAACGCGGGCAATTTCACCTGAAACTCATCGGTCAATACCGTTTCCAGATCAAGATTCTTGCGCCGCGCAGTGCGCTGCGCCACCACCAACTCCTCGGCGGTGATGACCGCATTGATCACCAGCGCTTCGTATTTGCTGCGAACCTGAAGGCCCTGAAGCTGGCGAAACGCAATCGATAGCGTCTCGCACAGGTTCAGCACGCCCTCTTCCATATACGGCGGGAAGGGCTGGCCGCTCTTCGTATTGATGATCTGGATGACGCCGATCAAATCCCTGGTCTTTGCCTCCAGGATCGGCGCCGCCAGCATCTGCTTGGTGCGATAGCCGCTCTTGGCATCCACTGCTTTTAGAAAAGTAAGCTTCGGGCTATGCGTCTTGAGTTCGGCCGCGTCGTATACGTCGCGAATTCTGACAACCCGTTTCTGGACCGCGACGCATCCAGCAACCGACTGCTCGTTAATCGGGAGCTTGATCTCTTTAATCGAATCCAAGCCAGTCTTGACCTTCGAAATGATCGAACCTTTATCGTCGCTGGTCAGATAGATGGTTAACCTGTCCGCGTAAAAAAGCCCGCAGATATCGACCGAAAGATCTGTTAAGATCTGGTCGATATTCTCTGACGAGTGAATCTTGTTGCTGACCGCCAGCGCATGCAGCTGCTGCTTGAAACCCAGATTCTCTGCCATTGGATCTTGCGCCGCCGGTTTGCTCTGGATCACTGAACTCATATTTCCCCCCCCGAAATTTTTGCTAACCGCATTATGGTCATGATCAAAACTCGAATACCTGCTGATGCTGCAATATCTTCGGCCCCCAACGTAAAGCCCCTTCATTAATCTCGCGCGTTATCATGTCCCCTTCGCGGGGCTTGAGGTGCGTGATAAATATCTCCGCCTGTCGCGTGAGCATCGCAAGTTGCTCATCCAGCAGACTGGGGCAAAGATGTTTCGCGCGAATCGCCAACGCCCGCTCCGCATTGGAAAATGCGGTTTCAACGATAAGATACCGCAAATTCTCGATACGGTTTACTTCTTGCCACAATTCTTCGCTGCTGCCGGTATCCCCGGTAAAAACCAGGCTCCCGCGGCCTGAATCCAGCCGGTAACCCACCGCCGGCACCACGTGATTCGCGGGCATAGGGGTAATCGTCCTGCCGGCTATCGTTTGAGCCTTACCCACCTCCACCGGCGAAAATCGCAACATGGGCCTTTCGGGCGACGGAATCTGCGTGAAATCGGGCCACAGTATCCAGTTAAACAAGTGCGCCTTTAAGTCCGCGATGGTTTCAGCAAGCGCGTACACCGTTAACGGACGATCACGCATGCCGCCCACGGTATCCACCAGAAAGGGTATCGACGTGACATGATCGAGATGCGAATGCGTGACAAAGATGTGGTCGATCTTCGCCAGGGCATCCATGGACAGATCGCCCACGCCCGTGCCAGCGTCGATCAACACGTCATCGTCCAGCAGCAACGCCGTGGTGCGTAGCTGACCGCCGATTCCGCCGCTGCAACCCAGTACTTGTAACCGCATCACTTAGTCTCGAATTTGTAGACGCCGTCCCAGTTCTCCCCAGGCGGATTCACCCTATAGTCAGCCACTCGCTCAAGGAATATGTCATACAACGCATCCTTTTCGTCCAACACTTTCAGCCTGTGCAACTGCGCCTCGGCGCCGCCCCAATCCTGAGCACGATACATCCTAAGCGCTTCCGCCCAAATGTCAATTTGATCGCGCGTCGATTGCGTCACTTCACCTTCGATACCCAAGGGCTGGAATATTGCTATGGGCTCGTCTTTACCCTTCACGCGCACCTGATCGACCTCACGGCACACTATCCCGGAAATCAGCGCTTTTGTCGCTTCTCCCACAAGGATATCAGCCCCATACTGCTTTGTAATGCCCTCCAGCCGCGACCCCAGGTTAACGGCGTCGCCCATCACCGTGTACGCGCGCCGGATTTTCGATCCCATGTCGCCCACGCGCATCACGCCGGAGTTCACGCCGATGCCAATTTTGAAAGGCGGCCAGCCTTTCTGCGCGAATTTCTCGTTCACCGTCTTCGCCTGCTTTTGCATATCCATCGCGGCCAGCACTGCGTTTTGCGCGTGCCTGGCGTCGGCTACCGGCGCGCCCCAGAACGCCATGATCGCGTCACCGATGTACTTATCGAGCGTACCGCGATGGCCCTCACGGATCACCATACTCATGGTAGTCAAATATTCGTTGATGTAGGAGGACAGATCGTCGGGAGAAAGCGCCTCCGAAATGGTCGTGAACCCACGTACGTCCGAGAACAACACCGACAGCTCCTCGGCGCGCGGCGCCATGTTGTAGCTACCGGGACTCTCGGCCATTTCGTCCACCAGTTCCGGCGGCACATACTGACCAAACAAGCCTTCTATCAATTTTTTGGTACGCGCTTCTTTGAAATACCCGCCAATGGTATTAAAACCATAGATGGTCAAAATCATGATCGCAGTAGCGGCTATCGGCAGCACAAAGCTTCCCACCTTGAATAACCAGAAATTAGTGCCTAGCGCCACAGCCAGCATCATGAACGTCAAGCTGGTGGCTTTGCCTATACCCAAAAAAGGCAACCAAATCGCGAGTACGACACCGATGACCATGATCACCAGAAATTGAGCGCCTTCCGCGTAGGCCGGGCGTTGCTTGATGGTGCCGTCCAGCATGCCTGCTATCAAGGTAGCGTGCGCCTCGACACCCGGATAGGCCGGATCGACTGGCGCCACGCGTATATCCTGCAAACCCGGCGCGGTCGTGCCTATAAGCGCGATTTTGCCTTTTAATTCGGCGACGTCCACGCGATCATTCAGCACGTCCACCAGCGAAAAATACTTGAAGCTGCCGCGCGGCCCGATGTAGGGCACCAGCGCACGCGATTTTTCATCCACCGGAATTTTGAGGCCGCCCACCGAGATTTCCTCGAGTTCAGCACCGCCGCCCACGTAGTCGGAAAACCGCAGCTTTAGCGGCGGCATTCCCATGAAACTACGAACCACAGCAAGCGATAGCGCCTCGTAGTATTTGCCGTCGTGTTGTGACAACATGGCCACGCGGCGCACCACCCCATCCACCTCTTGGTCGGGATTAAAATGGCCCGCGCTTAACGCGCTTTTTTGTAAAACCGCAAGATTCGCCGCGTAGCCAGGTTTCGCGGCTATCGGGAGGTTGTGCCCGCCCAGCATCGCCGCATCCAGCGCCGGCGCAGGCAACATACCTGTCGTAGCCGGGTCGTTATCCTGAAAGTAATAACCGAGCACGATCTTCCGGTTTTGCATCTTGCGCGCGTAGATGTCATCGTAGTCAAGCTGCGGTCGAAGCTTCTCGAATGCGGCCTTGAACTGCGGCACATCACTCAACTCGTTCCCGGCAAGACGCTCAAGTACCCGCACGCCCGAGGTCTCGTCTCGTTCTGCGAACACAATGTCAAATCCCAGCACTTCGATTTGATACTTGTCGAATAACTTGTCCAGCATCAATGCCAGCCGGTCGCGCGGCCATGGCCAGCGCCCTTCACCGCCGTTCTCGCGTTCTTTCAGGCTTTTTTCATCGATATCAAGAATCACCACGCCCGGATGAACGCCGCGCGGCATCGTGAGCCGCACCTTCGCGTCATAGACGATGTTTTCAACATTGCGCAACAGCGGAATCGCGATAGTGTCGCGCTCATGCAGCAGGAACACCGCCACGATCAGTAGACCGACCATCATGCGCACAAGATGTTTCTTCACGCCGGATTCCGAATAGACAAGGTTACCGAGCGCAGCCGTTGCTGCGCAAAAAAACCACATGACCGGCAGCGCGCCGCAACGGGCATTCCGCAGAAGCAGCCCAACAGCAATTGAACGTGCTTACTCCCTCGCCCCAAGGGCAATCTCAACCCAGGCTATTTCTTGAAGAAAAATTCCATCTTGACCCCAGCAATTTCGATCAGATCATGATCGCCGAGTGCGCTGGCCTGATTGTCCAGCGTGCGCCCATTCAATACCGGGAAGTTTGCGCCTTCCACGTGGGTGATGAAATAGCCCTGTGGCCGCTTGGTGATGACAGCAACCTGAACACCCGGCTTGCCGAGCGTGGTAAGGCTCTTCGTCAGCGGCAATTCTTTGCCGACACCGGGCCCGCTCATGATCTGGATGAATGCTTGCGGAGCCACAGCGGATGTGGGTGGCGATACAGGCGCGGGTGCGGGGGACGGCACCGACACCGGCCTGGCCGTAGTTAAGAGTGCTGGCGCGGCGGTTGGCGCCGATGCTGCGGACGGTGGTGGCGCGGCGCGCGGCGCGGCAGTCGGCGCGCGCAGCACCATGGTGCGCTCAAAATCCTCAACCGTAGTCTGACCCACGGCCGGACCTTCCGCCAAAAATTTTAGTTTGTACTTGCCGATCTCAATGACATCATTGTTTTGCAGGATATGCTTCTTGATCAAATTACCGTTGACCAGCGTGCCATTGGTGGACCCTAAGTCCTCGAGAAAGGAATCATTGAGGATAGTCACGATACAGGCATGCTCGCTGCTGACGGCCAGATTTTCTATCTGGATATCGTTTTGCGGCTTGCGTCCGATGGTGACGCGCTCCTTGTCCAGTGTAAGCTCCCTGATCACCGAACCCTCAAGACTGAGTATCAACTTCGCCATGACTATTTCCCTAAGCTTTATTTGAACCAGGACTTCAATTTCGCGAGAAATCCCGCCCGTTGCTGATAAGCCTGCAATACATGCACCAATATCACCGAAATATTGTCGCGGCCGCCATTATCGTTGGCCTGCTGCACCAATTGTTCCGCGGCGAGCGTCAAGTTTGACTTGAGCGACGACACCGTGAGGCAAATCTCATCATCGGGCACCATGTCGTAGAGCCCGTCGGAACACAACACGTAGATATCGCCCTTCTCGACCCCGTGCGTATGAACTTCCGGCGCCACATTGGGATCGATACCGCATGCGCGCGTGACCAGGTTTTTCTTTTTTGACGCGCGCGCCTGATCGTACGTCATCAGCCCTTTATCGATCTGTTCCTGTATCCAGGAATGATCCTTGGTCAGCGGCTCAATAGCGTCGCCACGCACACGATACATGCGCGAGTCGCCCAGATGCCCGACAGTGACTTTATCGGCATGCCAGCAGGCAAAAACCAGTGTGGTGCCCATACCCGCGTACTGCGCTTCTTTCTGCGCCGCGTTATAGATCGCGGCATTCACCTTGCGCGTCTGGTCTTCGAGGCGTTTTTCGATCTCGCTGTCGGACAACAGATCAATGGGCGTTTCCGCGCGCAACTTACGCATCTCCGCCGGGATCATGGCTACCGCAATGCCGCTGGCCACTTCGCCGGCATTGTAGCCACCCATGCCATCCGCCAGCGTGGCAACGCCGATATCCGGATCAGCAGCAACACTGTCTTCGTTGTGCGGCCTGACCCGGCCCACATCGGTGGCCGACACCATATCAAAACGCTTTATTTCTTCTGCCATCTAATTTTTCCGTCTTGACTACGATGAAAGTCAGCCGCCTCTGGTAACGCCGAGATTACCCGAAAATTGCCAAACTCTGCCGGCACAAAACCACACTGTGCAGCAAAGTCGAAAATGCCGCCGCGTATCGCCGCCTCGAGGTTATGTTTTTTGTGAAAAACCTTACGCAACTCACTGATTCATTTTACGATATTACAAAACAAAAGCTATGCTTTTGCCTCGATCCTGCGCCAACATGCGCCCAAGTGTGGCTAGGATACCGCACTCTTGACGCTGATCTGCGCATATGACCACGGTGTGGCGCCGGCGCATTCATCGCAGCAAAATAGAAAAATTCACATTTAAAACATTAACTTACATTAAATTGCCACAAAAAAGCCACCTTGCGGGTGGCTTTTTTGTGGCTTGGCCTACAAACCACGCTCCCTACGGGTGCGGCGCGTCAAGCATCAAAAATTACGCCATTTGCAAGTCCATTGGCTTTCGCAAAATCCCCACCCGACACTTTCTTGCCGTCTTCGCCGCGCGCACGCAGCACTTCAATCGTGCCGCCCTGCGCCGTGATACGAAAACTCTGGTCGTTCACCGCCGACACTTCGCCCATTTTGCCCGCCACATCCGCGAAGCGGCGGAACAGATGTCTTTTCGCATCAAATATCTGCACTTTCTTGCCGTTGAGCATGGCCCAGGCGCCCGGCGCGGGGTTGCAACCGCGAATCACGTTGTACACCGCGTCGACGTGGCTATTCCAGTGGATGCGTGACTCACCCGCGCGGCACCAGCCTTCGTAGCTCGCCTTGGATTCATCCTGCACGGTCTCGGTGTGCTTGCCGGCAAACACCAGATCGGCGGCTTCCAGCATGGCTTTCACGCCCAGCGGAAACAGATGATTGAAATACACATCGCCCAGCGTGTCATCCGGGCCGACCGCGCATTCTTTTTGCAGAATGATCGGGCCTTCGTCGAGCCCTTCGTTGGGACGGAATATGGTCAAGCCGGTTTTGGTGTCGCCGCGCATGATGGGCCAGTTAATCGACGACGGCCCGCGGTATTTCGGCAGCAGCGACGGGTGATACTGAATCGTGCCCAGACGCGGCAGATGCACAAAGGTATCCGGCGCGAACTGCAACACATACGCCATGATGCCGATGTCGACGTTCAAGCTTTTCAGCGCATCGTGCGCGTCTTGTTC
>CANIID010000198.1 GCA_947467315.1 Betaproteobacteria bacterium
AAGTCACAGATATGGATCGCAGTTTCGGTTTATGTGCTCGTCGCCATCGTCAAGAAGCGACTCAATCTGGACGCTTCGCTCTACACGTTATTACAGATATTGTCGCTCACCCTGTTCGAGAAATTGCCCTTGCAGCAGGCGTTTCTGGCAAAGGAATACACAGCAACTGCTGGAACAGCTTGCAACCAATTGAATTTACTGGGGTTTTAACCGGACAGCAGTGATGATAACTATTCGTTTTTATTGTACTATTAATCAACACGAATGTTGGCATCACGGATGATTTTCGCCCACCGGTCCTGTTCGCTGCGCATGCGCTTATCGACATCTTCCGCCGTTCCGCCAGCCACCGCCATGCCCTGTGCGTCGAACGATTTGCGCAAACTGGCATCCTGCAACTGTTTGTTCAATTCCGAATTCAGCCGCGCGATCACAGCCGCCGGCGTGCCTTTGGGCGCGACGAACGCAAACCACGATTCGACGTCAAAGCCGGGGATGGTTTCCGACAGTGCGGGAATCTCTGGCTGCGCAGGCCAACGCCGCGCGGTGCTCACCGCGATGGCGCGCAATCGCCCCGTCGCCACATGCGGCAACACCGGCAGCATGCCGGTCATCATCACCTGCGTTTGCCCGGACAACAAATCGGTCATGCCGAGTCCCGTGCTTTTATACGGCACATGCAACATGCGCATCTGCGTGAGGCTCATCAAATACTCCATCGCCAGATGCGTAAGGCTGCCCACGCCCGGCACCACGAACGACAACTGCCCCGGCCGCGCGCGCGCGAACGCGACAAAATCTTTGACGTTTTTGGGCGGTATCGACGGATGCACCGCGAGCAACAGCGGCGAGTAACCCACGCGAATCACGCCCGTGAGGTTGCCGATAGCATCGTAGTCGGGCTTGTGCGCGGCGAGCGTCGCGGGCACGCTGCCGGAAATCAGCATCAGCGTGTAACCATCGGGCGGCGATTTCACCGCCATGCCGATGCCGATCAGCCCGCCGCCGCCACCGCGATTATCGACGATGAACTGCTGCCCCAACGCCTCGGCGAGCCGGGGCGACAGGATGCGCGCTACGCTGTCGCTGCCGCCGCCGGTGGCCATGGGCACGATCACGCGTATGGATTTCGTGGGCCACGGTTGCGCGTGAGCCACCGCGCATGCGAATGCAAAACTAACTGCCGTCACACGGAATCGCATTCCCCTGCCTCCCCTCACACCAGTTCAGCCAACCCCGGAATATCATGGATTTTAGCGCCATGCTCGCGCAGCAGCACCACCGGCGGCGCGTGATGCAATTCCGCTGCGCTGCGCTGCTCGCGCGGCGTGGTGGCCTGCGCTTCGAGATGGGCGCCACACCAGCGTCCACGCGCCACCGCGCGTGAGCCAAATAAACGGCAGCGCGTTTGATAAGCGGCCAACGCCGCATCAATATCACGATCCGCGGCCAGCGCATCCGCCAACCACGACGCATCCAGCGCCGCCTTGGTCACCCCCATGCCAGTGTGCGGGCGTGCGACAAACGCGGCGTCACCCAGCAGCGCCACGCGGCCGTTCACCACGCGCGGTGTATCCAGGTCATAAATCGGCTGAAAAAACGGCTGCGCCGCGAGGTCCGCCACGCGCGCCATCTGTGGCGCCATTTTCGCGTGCGCCACCGCGCGCAGTTCGGCAATCACTTGCGGACGGATCAACGGCGGCGGGATCGATGTGCCGTGACACTTGCCGCTGGCGTCGGTGCAAAGATCGGGCAGCGCCCTGTGTTCATCTGCCGGGTGATACCACACAAAGGTGTAGGCACGGCGTCCGGGCGTGACGTCGTTGTCGCGGCCCGGCACCGGGAAGCACAGCATGATTTCGCCTTCCGGCAGGCAGAAAAAATAATGCGCGAACATCTGCGCATGAAAATCCGCGGGCATCTCCCATTCGTTGATCATGCCGCGCCAGCCGACATAACCCGCATAACGCGGCTGCGCTTCGGGCATCATCTGCGCGCGCACGGTGGAGCGAAAGCCATCCGCACCGATCAGCAGATCGCCCGACACACGCGTGCCGTCGGTGAAGATCGCTGTCACATTGTCCGCGTTTTGTTCAACTCGTTCGAGGTTCATACCGAAGTGGTACTGCGCCGCCGGAAAAATATCTTTCAGCGGTCGATACAGCCGCGCCCACGCACTCATGGTGCGCGGCGCGGGCACGTAGGCGATGACCTTGCCCGCCGCATCCAGACAGTTGCGTCCGGCGATCGGCACGCCGATGGTGGGATCAATGGTGATGCCGATGCGCTGCAACACGGTGAACAATTCGTCGTGCGTGCCGATGCCCGCCCCACGCGTGGCGAGGTCGTCGCCCACACGCTCGAAGACTTCAACCTGCCAGCCTTGTTGATGCAGCAGATTCGCCGCGAACAATCCGCCGAGCGAACCGCCGATGATTAGTGCGCGCCTTGGTTTCACGTAACTATTTGTTTTTATTGTCTTTTTTTACGCACAGCGTCGTGCTATTTGTGCCAAATCCGCAATATCACACAGCTTCGCGCCGAACTCGCGCATGGTGACATCCGGCGGACGGTGCGCCAGCTCGTCCGGCGTGCGCAAATGTTTGGGCTTCACGAGATGCGCCGACATATGTGCGCCCAGCCAACGGTTGCGCGCGACGAGCCGATTGCCGAACAGGCAGCGTGAGTCGTTGTAATCCGCCAGCGCAGGCGCCAGTTCGCCGTCGGAAGCCATCAGTGCGTCGATCAGATATTGCGCATCGAGCGCCGCCTTGGTGGTGCCCATGCCCGCGTGCGGCCTGCCGACGAATGCCGCATCACCCAGCAGCGCAACGCGCCCGTGCGCGATGCGTGGCGAGGCGCAATCGAAGATCGCCTGAAAAAAAGGCTGCTTCGTCAGATCCACCACATCGGCGATCTGCGGCGCGAACTGGCTGCGCGAAAATGCACGCATCTCATCGACAAATTCCTTGCGGATCAACTGCGGCGGTATCGCCACACCGTGACACTTGCCCGCGGCATCGGTACAAAGCTCGGTCAACTTTTCCGGCGTCACCGGGTGATACCACACGAAGTTGGTGCGCCGGTGTCCCACACGCGTGTCGTCGTCTTGCCCCGGCACCGGATAGGTCAGCATGTACTGGCCTTCGGGCAGACAGAAGGTGTGGATCGGCACGATCTCGTCACGCAAGGCCGACGGAAAATCGCGCTCCTCCACCATGCCGCGCCACGCGATGTAGCCCGCGTATTCCGGCTTCACCTCGGGCAACCACTGCGCGCGCACGCCCGACCAGATGCCGTCCGCGCCGATGAGCAAATCCGCGTTCACCTGCGTGCCGTCGGAAAAATGCGCGGTCACGGCATCCGGCGTTTCATCAAAGCGCGTGAAGGTCATACCGAAGTGGTAGTTCTCGTCCGGCAGCAGGTCTTTCAGCGGACGATAGAAACGCACCCACGAGCTCATGTAGCGATTGACCTTCAGCGAGGCAATGACCTTGCCCGCGCTGTCATAAAACACACGGTCGCTGACCTTGATGCCGATGGTGTCGTCGATCACCACACCGAGGCGCCGCAGGGTGTCGAACATTTCATCGTGCGTGGCGATGCCCGCGCCGCGCGCCGCGAGATCGTCGGCCACGCGCTCGTACACATCCACTTCCCAGCCGATCATGCGCAGCAAATTCGCGGCAAACAACCCGCCGAGCGAGCCGCCGATGATGACGGCCCGCCCTGCCTTCAGACGCGGCACGCCGCTTAACTCATGTGCGGCGTGGCCCAGTTTCCGGCGTCGTACCCCGGACGATAATTGCGATTGGTCTGCACCGGATTGCGGTTCACCAGCGGCCGCGCATACAGCGGATGCGTGATGCTGCGCACTTCGTGCTCGATGGTGTACAAAAACTTGCCGCTGTCGGGATCGATGATGTCCTTGAAGCGATATTGATATTGATCGCTCTCCTCGGTAATCAAACCCTTGGCCTTGAGCCAAGCATGTGGGCCGGAGAAATCAGCGATGTAAATTTGCAGATGGTGGCCGTCGTATTCGGGAATCGGCTTGGTCGTCTCGCGGAATACCAGGTACTGGTTGTGGCCGACCAGCGCGCGCGCGGCGCGACCGTTTCCGTCATCCACCACGGTCGTCGGCGCCTTGATCGCCTGATTGTAAAAACGCGCGATGCCATCTGCGGTGCCCACCGGCACATCAAACTCGACATACGGGATGCCCAAAATCACCTGGCCGAAGCGCGCCGGATCGGGCTCATACATGCGGATTTTGTTGCCCCACGGACAGGTGGCTTCGAGGTAGTCGCCGCAATCCTTGTAGGCAAATTTAGTACCGGCCAGCTTGGGCGTCACATACTCCAGCCGCTTAAGCAGCGCCGCGCGATTCGGCTGCACAATCGCGGTATGTCCGCGCAACACTTGCGCGGGCTTGGCCGGCATGTGTATCTGACTGCGGCCGATATTGACCCACATGTTTTCCAGACCGGTCATGATGTACGGGTCGCGCGTGAGGCCCAGGCCGGTGATATAAAACAGCGTCGCCTGCACCTGATCCGGCACGGTGGTATTGACGTGCTCCAGCCATACGGAATTGCCGAGGTCTTCGGCAGCGCGGTTAAAAACGGGTTGGGTGTTGTTGTCCATGTGAGCCTCCAGTGAATGATATGAACCAGCGTTGAAACTGCGGAATTGATGATGGATTCTAGCGCGAAGTCGTGTATTGTTCATCGTTCCGTCCGCATCATGCCGCTTTCGATAAATAATCGTAACTATTTGTTTTTATTATGAAAAATATATTCCTCTGCTTTAACGCTCTGGCGCCCTGCGCGGCGCTGGCATTCGCGGCACTGACTGCACCCGCCACCGCGCAGGATCGCGCGGCGAATTACCCTGTCAAAACCATCCGCATCATCACCGGCTCCGCGCCCGGCGGCCCGCTCGATTTCAGTTCGCGCCTCGCCGCGCAAAAACTGTCGGAAGCCTTCGGTCACCCCGTGGTGGTGGAACCGCGCCTCGGCGCCAGCGGCACCATCGCCAATGAATTCGTCGCCAAATCCGCGCCCGACGGTTACACCCTCGGCGCCGGCAGCATGGCGACGTTATGCGTGGTGCCGCATCTGTATCCGAAAATCGGTTACGACTCGCTGAAAGATTTCGCCCCCATCACCATTGTGTCCGCGGTGGGCTTCGTGCTGGTGGTTCATCCGTCGGTGCCCGCGCGCAATCTCAAGGAACTCATCGCGCTGGGAAAAGCCAGTCCGGGGAAATTGAGCTTCGGCACCTCGGGCGCGGGCTCGGTCACGCATCTGGGCATTGAAATGTTGAAGAGCATGGCCGGCGTTAATTTTCTGCACATCCCCTACAAGGGCGCTGCGCCCGCGCTGATTGATTTGATCGGCGGCCAAACCGATTTGATGTACGACAGCGTGCTCACCTCGGTGCCGCACATCAAGAGCGGCAAGATTCGCGCGCTGGCGGTGGGCTCCGCCAAGCGTTCGCCGCTGCTGCCGGAGATGCCCACCATCGCCGAAGCGGGCTTACCCGGATTTGAAGCCGACACCTGGTTCGGACTCGTCGCCGCCGCCGCCACGCCGCGCGAGATAGTCGCCAAGCTGCACGCCACGCTGGTCAAAACCATCCGCGACAAGGAAGTCACGCAACGCCTGTTGAATCAGGGCATGGAACCGGTGCTGGTCACGCCGGAACAATTCGCCGAACGCATCAAGCAAGACTATCCGCGCTGGGGCAAGCTGCTTAAATCGGCGGGCATCAAGGCGGAGTAGCGTCGGTTCGTTAGCATTGCGATGCCTGCCGCCGCCAAATCCACGTCTTTCGTCAACGGCCTCGCCTGGTCGTTCATCCTGCTGGGCGTGTTGTCAACGCTGCTGCTGGCGGTGCAATACACGTTGTACGCTCACGTGATACCGATGGCGCCGCTACGCGCCGCCGTTGCCGATGCGATCAACCTGAAATTGTTGCCGCCGTCGGCACTGACGCTTTTGCAGCATCTGCCCAACATCCTCATCGCACTGTTCGCCGCCAGCTTGTTGACGCTGCTGGTGTCGATTGCGCTGTAACAACGCAAGAACTGGGCGCGCATCGCCTTTGCGTGGATCATGATCGCGACCGCGCTGCTCCACTTCGCGGGTCTGCTGCTGCCGTTTTACATTGCGCATGATGTTTCAAATACCATCAACAGCATGCCGCCGGAAGTGCGCGGTGTGGCAGGCAACATGGCGAAAATGCTTTCCGTCATGAGCATGGTGATGGGTATCGCGTTTGGTGTCGCCTTTGCCTGGATCGCAAAACGGCTTTTCTCAGCGGAGATTGCGCGGGAGTTTGTGCCGCGTAACGACGCAGACACGCCGTAGGCGTGCAATGGCATTGCGCCCTACCGATCTTTCTTCGCTATTTGCGCTTCAGATTTCGTCCGAAACGCAAGGCGTGCGTTGCGAGCAAGGTCTCGATGAGAAAAAATATCAAAGCCAGCACGAAGAGCCCTACCGCGCCCAAAAATGTCCAAGGGACGAGGCGCTCGGTATAGGGTAACGCCGTCTCGCCAACGAACAGTGCCATGACCGTTGCGCCGATCAACATCGCACACACGGCCAGAAATCCCACTGACCAGTTGCATATCCCGCCGCGCAACCGCAGGCGCGACAGCTCCCAATTGTAGGCACTTTCATTCGTCGCCGCGCCGGCTTCCAGGCGCTCTTCCAATACGCGCGCGCGATCAATGATGCGTGCCAGCCGCATCGCCACCGTGCCGATCATCGCCGACACGGCGGCCAGCATAAACACAGGCGCGACAGCTAACTGGATCGCGTGCAATACCGTGCCGGATGTCATTGCTGCTCCTTGAGTGTAACTACGGCCATGGGTAAGTCCGGCAATAAACGCCGTGCGATTTAATCCGCCTTCGCCCCCGAAGCCTTAACCGCCGGCCCCCACTTCGCCAGTTCATCGCGGATGAATTTCACGAAATCTTCGGGCTGATTCGGCGCAGCGGCGTCGATGCCGGCGCCGGCCATGCGCTCTTTCACGTCTGGCAGGCCGAGCGCGCGATTGGTTTCGCTGTTGAGTTTGGCCACGAGCGGTTTGGGTAAACCCGCCGGCGCCATCATGCCGTACCAGATGGATGCCGCGACTTGCGGGTAGCCCACTTCTTTCATCGTCGGCACCTCGGGAAACAAGGCCAGACGCTGCGGGCTCACCGCCGCCAGCACGCGCGTGCGGCCGGATTTGATATGCGGCGCATGCGGCGCAATGGCGTCGAACGCAAACGCGACTTGCCCGCCTGCCACATCGGTGGCCGCCGGGCCGCTGCCTTTGTACGGTACATGCTGAAGGTTCGCGCCCGTCGCGCTCTTGAATAACTCGCCGACCAAATGCGGCGCGCCGCCGGTACCAGATGAACCAAAGCCGTATGCGCCCGGTTTGGATTTGGCCAGCGCCACCATATCCTTTACAGATTTCACCGGCACCTGCGCGTTGGCGACAACGATCATCGGCATCGTCGCGGTGAGCGCAATCGCCGAAAAATCTTTCAGCGGATCGAACAACAACTTCGTATACACATGCGGCCCGATGCCGTGCGTGGTGATCGACGCCTGCAACAGCGTGTAGCCGTCCGGCGCGGATTTCGCCGCCAGCTCTGCCGCGATTTGCCCGCCACCGCCGCCGCGGTTATCGACCACGACCGTTTGCCCCATCGACTCGCCCAACTTTTGCGCCATCACGCGCGCCACCAAATCGGCGGCACCGCCTGGTGGCACGGTGACGATGAGCCGCACAGGACGTGTGGGGTAACTTTGTTGCGCGTGGCTGGCCGCCAATGGCGACGCCAACAATAGCACTTTAACTATATGTTTTTTAATGTTATTTTTCACTTCGTTATTCCTCCGAGACCCATGCCCGTTGCTTTGACGATCGGCGCCCACTTGGCGATTTCTTCCTTGATTAACTGTGCGGCTTTTTCCGCCGTGCCATCCGCTATCGCGTCCATGCCGAAGCTATCGAGGTCTTTTTGAAAGGATGCATCGCGAATCACCGTCATCGACGACTGCTGCAATGGATCAACAATAACACGCGGCAAATTGGCGGGGCCGTACAACACATTCAGACTCGACGACAACATGCCCGGCACGCCTTGCGCAATCGCGGTGGGCACGTCGGGCAGCAATTTGGAACGCTTGTCGGCAAACACCGCGAGCACGCGCAGCTTGCCGGACTGATGATAGGGCGTGGCGGAACTGATCGCCGTCATCACGATGGGCACCTGCCCGGCAATGGCTTCCAGCACCGCCTGCCCGCCGCCTTTGTACGGCACATGCACGATGTCGATACCGCCCACCTGCTTGATGAACAACTCGCCGGTGAGATGGATATTGGTGCGCATGCCCGACGAGCCATACGCATATTTTCCCGGCGCCGCCTTGATGCGCTTGATAAGTTCCGGCAAGGTTTTTGCCACCGTGGGATGCACTGCAATCACCATGTGACTCACGCCCAACACCGCAACCGGCGAAAAATCCCTGATGGGATCGTAGGGCATGTTTTCCATCGTCAGCGGATTCAACGCATGCGTGGACGAGGTGCCGATCAGCAGCGTGTAACCATCGGGCTTGGCGCGCGCCACTTCCGCCGCACCGATGTTGCCGCCCGCGCCGCCTTTGTTGTCGATGATCACACTCTGCCCAAGCAGCGGTGTCAGCTTCGCGGCAAACCGGCGGCCCAGCAGATCGGTGTTGCCGCCGGGCGCGAACGGGATAACCACGCGGATGGCGCGTTCGGGATACTTGCCCTGTGCGTGCGCAGTGGCGGGCAATGCAGCGCACGGAACAACGCACAGATGCGCCAAGATGGCGATGATAGGTTGGGTTCGCATTCAGTACGATTCTAACCTGCGCGCATGCCGCCGTCTGCGGACAGTGGTAAAGTTGAGCCATCGCATCGTTGCCCCACGGAAACACACCATGGAAGTGATCCAGCTCCACCCCGAAATCGCCGCCGAAATACGCGGCGTCAGCATGGCCGATGTCGCCGGCAATGATGACGTGTATCGCGCGGTGCGCGCCGCGTTTGAAGCACATTCGGTGCTGGTGTTTCGCAACCAGCCCACCAACGATGGCGATCACATCGATCAAATACAAGTCGGCTACTCGGCAAAATTCGGCCCGCTCGAAACCGCGAAGGTGGCCTCGCTCGGCGAAGGCACGCCGTTTTCGATCCTCACCAATATCGATCCGGTAACGCGCGGGCTGGTGCCGCCCACGCACAAGGAAGCTTTGCGCGCCAAGGCCAATCAACTGTGGCACACCGACAGCTCGTTCCGCCAAACGCCCGCGCTGGCATCGGTATTGTCGGCGCGCATCATCCCCGGCGTGGGCGGTGAAACCGAGTTTGTGTCGCAGCGCGCGACGTGGAACCGTTTGCCCGAATCACTGCGCGCGAAGCTCGCCAACAGTTACGCGTGGCACAGCTACGCGCATTCACGCGGCAAAATCGCGCCGGAGCTCGCCTCACAGCGCGAACAAAACGCGCTGCCGCCCGCGCTGTGGCGCATGCGCTGGCGCAATCCGGTGAATGGCCGTGATTCGCTCTACATCGCATCACACACCTACGCCATCGAAGGCATGCCCGACAACGAAGCGCAAACGTTGATCGACGAACTCACGGCAATCGCCACCGCGCCCGGCCACGCCTACGAACACGTATGGCGCAACGGTGATGTGGTGATGTGGGACAACCGCGCCAGCATGCATCGCGGCCGGCCCTGGCCACTGGATAAGCCGCGCCACATGATCCGCACCACGATAGCCGCGACAGATGCGGACGGGGTGGCGGAATTGCGACCGCCGTCGATGCCGCGTAAAACGGCGTGACAGCGCCCCAAACAACGTATAATCCCGTATAAATAGCAAATAAAACAAATAGTTAGATACGCTAGCGCACTGGCACACACGAGCCACGGAACGCGCCCATCCCTTACCCCGCTTGCACTGCATTTCAGTGACTTCCTAGATGAAACAAGACGTCACAGACGCCCCGCTACACATCCTCACCACCGTTTTCGGCCACCCCGCGTTTCGCGGTGCGCAGCAAGAGATCGTTAGTCACATCACCAGCGGCGGCGACGCGCTGGTG
>CANIID010000199.1 GCA_947467315.1 Betaproteobacteria bacterium
CGCGCGTGCAGCATTTCGAAGGTATCGCGCGCGCTGTGGCCGACTGCCAGCACCACGTGTTCACTGGCGATGTGTTCGCCGCTGGCCAGCACCACGCCGCGCGTTTGTCCGTTTTCAATATCGATATCCGTTACCCGGCTCTGAAAGCGAAACTCACCGCCCAGCGATTCAATGGTGGCGCGCATAGTTTCCACCATGCCCACTAAACGAAACGTGCCAATGTGCGGCTTGCTGACATACAGGATTTCTTCGGGCGCGCCGGCTTTGACGAATTCCGTCAGCACTTTGCGCCCGAGAAAACGCGGGTCTTTAATCTGGCTGTAGAGCTTGCCATCCGAAAACGTGCCCGCGCCACCTTCGCCGAACTGCACGTTCGATTCCGCATTGAGCACCGACTTACGCCACAGGCCCCAGGTGTCCTGCGTGCGTTCGCGTACGACTTTGCCGCGCTCCAGAATGATCGGGTTAAACCCCATCTGTGCCAGCAGCAGGCCCGCGAACAAACCGCACGGGCCGGTTCCGATCACCACGGGGCGTTGCTTTAGCTTCTCCGATGCCCGAGCAACAAAGTGGTAGCCGGTATCGGGGGATTTATTTAAGTATTTGTTTTTATTATGTTTTTCAAGGGCCACTGTCTCATCAGCCAGCGCCACATCCAGCGTGTAAATCAAATGAATGGCCGAGCGCTTGCGCGCGTCCACGGCGCGTCGGTAAACGGTAAAACGCAGCAGCTCAGTATCAGCAACGCCCAGCCGCTCAAGGATCGCGGCAAGCAGTTGCTCATCGGTATGGTCAAGCGGCAGTTTGATTTCGGTGAGGCGCAGCATGGTGGCGCGTACTTTAACTGCATTCGCGCTGGAGTAGAATGATTACTCTCCTCCATTTCCCGCCACGAAAGAAAAATCATGGATCAAGCGCCCGCCAAACTCGCCCATAACGTCACCCGTCTCGGCCATCTCGACCTTCAAGGCGCGGGCCAGGTCACCGTGCAAGGCAACTACGCCTACATCGGCCACATCACCAACAAGGAACAGCTCGGCACCAGCATTTTGGATATCGCCGACCCGAAGAATCCGAAGGTGTTGTGCCAGATGCCCGTCGGCGACAATGTCTCGCATTGCCATAAAGCGCGCGTGGCGGGCGACATTATGATCACCAACATGGAGCAAAACATGACGCCCATCGGCCGCAAAGCCGATGAGTTGCCCAAACTGCGCGCGCGCCTGAATGCGGAACTCGGACGCGATGCCACCGATGCAGAGCTCGCCGCCAAGCTGGGCGTCACCGCGGCCGACATCCCCGAAGTGGATGCGCTCGCCAAGCGGCCCTACAACGAGGGCGGCTTCAAGGTGTGGGACGTTTCCGATAAATCCAAACCTAAGCTCATTACGCATCACCGCACGCACGGGCGCGGCGTGCATCGCTTCGACATGGACGACAAATATGCTTACATCTCCACTGAGATGCCGGGCTACATCGGCAACATCCTCGTCATCTATGATCTGAAAAATCCCGCCAAGCCGGAGGAAATTTCGCGTTGGCACATACCGGGACAGCACATCGCCGGCGGCGAAAAACCCACCTGGCCGGGCCGTCAGCACCGCCTGCATCACACGGTGCGCGTGGGCAACACACTCTACGCGGGCTGCTGGCACGGCGGCGTGTACATGGTTGATGTCAGTGATATCCGCAAGCCGACCACGCTCGGCGGCTATAACTACCACCCGCCGTTTCCCGAGCCGTCGCATACCTTCATGGGCCTGACGCGCAAGATCAATGGCCGCGATATTGCCATCGCTATCGACGAAGAAGATCACGCGCACACCGCCGAAGAAATGGCCAAGCGCAAAGGCCGCCCGCACGGCGCGCTGTGGACCCTCGACATCACCGACCCCGCCAACATCAAGCCGCTGGCAATTTTTGAAGTGAGCGAACTCGAGTCACCGTGGGCCCGCACCGCGCCCGGCCGTTTCGGCGCGCATCAATTCCAGGAAAACTGGAAAGGCGGCGACACGCTGGCCTACTGCGCATGGTTCGCGGGCGGCTTGCGCATTGTTGACGTGGCTGATCCCAGTGCGCCGGAAGAAGTCGGCTGGTACGTGCCGCAACCGTGCGGCGGCAAAACCTGCCCGCAAACCAACGACATCGATGTGGATGATCGCAAATTGATTTACGTCGCGGATCGTTATTGCGGGCTGGATATCGTGGAGTTCAAGCGCTAAGCATTCCCATGCGCACCTGGATGGCGGCCGCGTGTTTGTGCGTTGCTGCGTCCGCGCACGCACAACAAATACCAGCCGTCTATCCCACCAAGCCCATCCGCGTCATCGTCACCATCTCGGCGGGCGGCGGGCCCGACACCGTGGTGCGCATGGTGTCGCAAATCGTTAATGAAAAAATGGGGCAGCCGTTCGTGGTGGACAACCGCCCCGGCGGCGGCACCGTGCTGGCGACCGACCTCGTGGCCAATGCCGCGCCTGACGGCTACACCCTGTTATCCAGCACCGACACGCTGCTGTTGCTGGGCGCGATGAAGCGCGTGAATTACGATGTGCGCAAGGCGTTCGAGCCGGTGGTGCAGCTTACCGCGCAGCACTATGTGCTGGTGACCAGCCCCGCGCTGCCCATCAAGTCGGTAAAGGATTTGATCGCGTACACCAAGGCGCGGCCCGATGCACTGAGCTACGGCTCGCAGGGCGTGGGCACCACCGGGCATCTGAGCACCGAGCGTTTCAAGACGCTGACCGGCATCAACATGGTGCATGTGCCGTACAAGGGTGCCGCGCCCGCGCTGCTCGACATCATTGGCGGGCAAATACAGTTCATGTTGGCAAGCCCTGTGTCCGCCACGCCGCACATCCACAGCGGCAAACTGCGCGGCCACGGCGTCGCCGGCCCGAAACGACTGGCACACCTGCCCGATCTGCCGACGGTGGAAGAGTCCGGCGTGTCCGGCTTTCGCGCGTCGAACGCCTACAACCTTGTCGCCCCCGCGGGCACGCCGCGCGTCATCGTGCAAGCATTGAACAGCGTCATTAGCGCAGGGCTTAACGCACCGGCCATGGTCAAGCGCTTCGCCGCCGACGGCACCGAGCCTGCGCCGCCCGCAACACCGGAAGCCTTTCGCGCGATGATGGAACGCGAGTATGTGCAAGTGGAAAAGCAGGTGCGCGGCATGAAGCTGACGGATTTGTAATTCGGGAGGCCGAGGTCATCCCTCGCTGCCGCACCGCCTGCATCCATCAGCGCAACGTCAATCGATGCCGGTGGCGGCGAAAATCTTCTTGGCCGCCTCTGACGTCAGTTCGCGCGCGAGCGCCGCCGCCGCATCGGGCATCGTACTCGTCGCCGCCACCGCCGCGTAGTAAGTCGAAACATTTTGAATCGCATCCGGCAACGGCGCCACCAGTTTCACCGGGCAACCTTTGTCGATCATCACCATGATCTCGGAGATTTGTCCCATCCCTATGGCGCCCGTACCTCCGGCACCCGGCCCGCGCTCCGCCACGGTGGTAATGATCGCCGCACCGCTGTTGACCACGATGATTCTCTCACCGAGTTGCGCGGTAAGCCCCAGCTTGTCGAGCAACATCGCGATATATACGCCACTGGATGCGTCGTTATGCACCACCGCGCTTGCCGCCAGCAATGCGCGTTTGAATGCCTCGGTATCGCTCACATCCGGCGCAGGCGCATCCTGATGCACCACCACGCCCACGCGCGAGCGGCCGAGCAGCGCGCGCGTGGCGGGAATAATTTTTCCATCGGCGGCAAACGCATCCATCGCCCCCGCCGTGGCCACCAGCACATCTGCGTCTTCGCCCGCCGCGATGCGCTTGCGCATTTTCGGCACCTGGGTGAATTCGACTTCAACCTTGCAGCCTGCGGTAGGCGCATACGCCGCCGCGATCTGCGCCACGCCACGTTTGACCGCGCCCGCAGACAACACTTTTATCGCGCTCACGTCAGTCGCCCTCCGTGACTACGCCCAGCCAGTAATCCCGCAGACGCGACACGCCGCAAGCATTTGTTTTTATTAATCATTTTCACACGCCACCCTCACACACGCCGGTTAATCGTCATTGGGATCAATCAGGTCGATATGATATTCTCAGTGCCCGTCTCGTATGCCACTCAAACGCTGCGGCGTCAGCGACGACGCGCCATTATCACTCACATCAACCGTCCACGTTATTCGGAGTATTCACCATGACAGCCTCTAAATCACCCGCACGCATCAAAGGCGTGCTCGCCCCCGTCTGCACCCCATTCAAGGCCGACTACAGCGCCGACCATAATCGCTTCGTCGCGCAGTGCAAATGGATGCTCGGCCAAGGCTCCGGTCTGGCGGTGTTCGGCACCAACAGCGAAGCGAATTCGCTGTCAACCAACGAACGCATGGCGCTGCTCGATTCGCTGTTGCAGGCGGGCGTGGACCCCGCGCGCATGATGCCCGGCACCGGCTGCTGCGCGTTTACCGATACCGTGCGTCTCACCGAACACGCGGTCAAAGCGGGTTGCGCGGGCGTGCTGATGCTGCCGCCGTTTTACTACAAGGACGTCACCGAGGAAGGTTTGTTCCGCAGCTTCTCCGAAGTAATCGAGCGTGTGGGCGATGCGCGGCTGCAAATTTATCTGTACCACATTCCGCCGGTCGCGGTGGTAGCCATCACGCCGAAGCTGGTTGAACGGCTGTTGAAGCGCTACCCCAAAGCCATCGCCGGGATGAAGGACAGCTCGGGCGACTGGAACAATACCAAAGTCTTCCTCGATGCCTTTGCCAAGCAAGGCTTCGATGTCTTCGTTGGCAGCGAATCGTTCCTGCTGGCTAACATGCGTAACCACGGCGCGGGCTGCATCTCCGCCACCGCCAATGTCAACCCGGCAGCCATCGACAAACTGTATCGCGAATGGAAAAACGCCGACGCCGATGCACAACAGGCCGCGCTCGACGTGGTACGCAAAACCACCGGCCAATACGTCATGATCCCCGCGTTGAAAGCGGTGATCGCCCACTACGCGCATGATCCGGAATGGGCCACCGTGCGCCCGCCACTGGTGGAACTGACCGCCACGCAGGCGCAAAAAATCATCGACGACCTGTTGAATCTGGGCTTCGACATGCCGGGCCTGGCGAAAGCCGATGCAGTCAGCGTTTGATTCTGATTTCACCCTCTCAAAAAAAGGAGCACTCATGAAACGCAATCTGGTATTTGCCGCCGCGCTCGTCCTCGCTTCGGGCGCGGCGTTCGCCACCAACAAGCTCGAAAGCGTCAAAGTGGAGCCGGCCACCATCAAAGCCGGTTCGCCCGTCACCATCACCGTCACCGGCGACGAGACGCAAGGCAACAACTGCGGCTTTCGCATCAAAACTACGGCAACGGCGAAGGCCTCGACGTAAAGGTCACCAACAACGACCAGTTTCCGCGCACCTTCACCAAAACCTACGCCAAACCCGGCACCTACACCATCAGCGCGGAAAGCAAAAAAGTCACCACACACTTCGGCTGTTCGGGCGGCGCAAAAACCACATTGGTAGTCGAAGCCCTGCCTGCGGCTGCGGCACCCGCGCCCGCCGCAGCGCCCGCAACACCCGCGCCTGCGGCAGCACCCGCCGCAAAAGCCGCCAGCCCAACGTGCCCCGACGGGTATCAAGCCAGCTACGCCGCCAAGGACGGCAGCTATCAATGCCGGCAAAACCCGAACGCCGCAACCCGCGCGACGCGCACCTCATGCCCTGACGGCTATCAGGTCGGCCCCACCGCAAAAGATGGCAGCTTTACCTGCCGGCAAGCGCCCAAACCCGCGGCCAAGCCCGCGCCTAAACCCGTGGCCAAAATGCAGTGCCCGCCGGACCTGATTTACTTTGAAAATCCGGACGGCGCGTTTGGTTGCCGCAAACCGCCGGGCAAGTAGTTCACGCTACTGTGATTGCACAAAAAAAGCGCGCCAACGGCGCGCTTTTTTGTTTGCCCCGTTTCGTATCACTTAAGCAACCCCGCCTCCCGCATGTATCTCAACACGCCGGGATGGATCAACTCCCGGCTAGGCGCCGCCGCCAGAGTATTCGCCAGCGTGGATTCCGCCGCCTGTTCCAGCCGCTTGGCGAACGCGCCTTCGCTCTTATGCAACGCGCGCGCCAGTTTGTAGGCCACCTCATCCGGCAACGTCGCGCGCGCCAGCACGAACGGCCACGAGCCGACGGAGTTTACCGGCGCAATCTGACCGGGATAGCTATTCGCGGGCATCGTCGCGGCTTTCAAAAACGAATGCTTCGTCATGATGCGTTGGTTTTCTCCCGCGCTGGGGCCGATAAAGCGTGCGCCCGCCGGGCCCTTGGCGATTTCCGCGAACGGCGGCCAGCCCAAGCCGCCACCCCACATCGCCGCCGCGCGTCCATCGAGCACCATCGGCGGACCTTCGCCGGCGCTTTTCAGCAGAATCGGATCGAAGTCTTTTCTGAAATCGAGGCCCATGCCGTCCATCACATAGCGCGCCAGCACGATGAAGCCCGACGTCGCCGCGCCCCATACAATCGGTTTGCCTTTGAGATCGGCGATGGTTTTGTACGGACTGTCGGCACGCACGATGAACATGCCCGCCTGTGAGTACGTGGCGTTGATGATGCGGATGTTCTTCGCCGGTGGACCGCCGATACCCTTGATGGCTTCGTAGGTGACTTCGCCGGTCACCAGGCCGAGGTTCATTTTGTCCTGCTCCAGCGACACGATGTTCTCCGTACTGCCTTTGGTGTTGATCGACTCAATGCCGAGCGTCGCATCGGCGGCGTTCAACACCTCTGCATACGGCCAGCCATAGGCGGGGAAGCCGCCGCCGGGGGTGGCTGTGCCGAAGATGAGTTTAGAAGTTTCCTGCGCCATGAGATTTGCTCCTTTGCCTGACAGGATGAGTGCGGATGCAACCAAGAGCTGTCGCCGGGCATTCATAAGGCCTGCTTCACTTATTTAAATTATCATTTAAAAACAAATGCTTACAATAGAGCCCCGCGTGCAGTGATGGGCCACAGCGCCTCCACCACGCCTTTGCGCACGCACACAAAATGATCGTAGAGATTCACCGTCGGGTCGCAGTGGCCCGGCACTATTTTCAATTTATGTCCCAGCGGCAACGCCGTGCCCGCGGATAATTTCAGCACGCCGTGTTCATCGGACGCCTTGATGTATTCCGCGCCCGGCGTATCGAACACGCTCGGCATGCCGGAATCCACGCTTGACGCTTTTAGCCCTGCATCAACGATTGCGCGATCCGGCGCAGGGCAACTCATCACCGATGTCCACACAAACAGGCTGTGCTCGAAACGCGGGATGCCACTTTCCGTCCAGTCATTTTTCGCGTAATCGGCATCCATGAATATATACGATCCGGTTTGCAGCTCGTGATACACGCTGCTTGCCGCCTCGAACAAATACGTGCCGGTGCCCGCGCCGGTGACGCGCTCGCAAGGGATGCCGGCCTGCGCGAGCAGCGCGGTGGTGCCTTTGACTTTTTCGCACGCGACATCAATCGCCGCGCGCCGCTCTTCGGTTTTGCGCATATGCTGCGCGCCGCCCTGATATGCCTGCAAGCCGGCGAAGTGCAGATTTTTGCACGCGTGAATTTGCTTCGCGAGATTGAACGCCGGTTCGCCCGGCTCAATGCCGCAACGGTTGGCGCCGACGTTGACCTCCACCAGCACGTGCAGTGTCACGCCCGCCTCGCGCGCGGCGGCATCCAGCGCGACGACGTTATCGGGGTGATCCGCGCACACGGCGATTTTCGCCCGCTTCGATAACGCCGCGAGCCGCTTGAGTTTTGCCGCGCCCACCACCTCATTCGCAATCAACACATCCGTCACGCCGCCATCCACCATCGCTTCGGCCTCGCTCACTTTTTGGCAACACACGCCCACCGCGCCCAACGCCATCTGGCGCAGCGCAATGTCGGGACACTTATGACTCTTGGCGTGCGGACGCACTTTGATGCTGCGCCCGGCAAGTGAGTCATTCAACCGTTGAAGATTGCGCTCAAACGCATCCAGATCGAGTATCAGCGCGGGGGTATCAACCTCGGCGAGCGGCATGCCTATATGAGCGGGGGTGTAATAAGGCATTTTTGAGTGTCGAGTGTTGGGATTGGAGAGACAGTCAGCTTAGTGATCTGGCGCGGGGGCGTCAACAAACACCCTCGGACTATCGTGACATGGATGAAAATCGGCGATACGATGCCGGCACGGATAAGATCACGCAATAACCAATGTACCCGGAGGAAACCATGCGTTTACATCAACTATTGGCGGCACTTGCGTTAGCATGCTTTACCCCGTTCGTGCACGCGCAAGCGTGGAAACCGAGCAAAACCGTGGAACTCGTGGTCGGCTCCGCGCCCGGCGGCTCGCCCGATGTGATGGCGCGCGTGGTGCAGAATATTTTTCAAAGCACGGGGCTCGTACCCAATTCAGCGGTGGTTAACAAACCCGGTGCGGCCAACACTATCGGCTGGGCGTACTTGAATCAGCATCGCGGCGATGCCCACTACATTGCCACCATTTCGCCCGCCTTGGTCGGCAACAAACTGATGGGCACCTCGCCGCTGACGTACACGCATTTCACGCCGCTGAATATTCTGGCGCGTGAATTCGTGGTGATCTCGGTTAAAGCCGATTCGCCGATCAAAACGCTGGCCGATCTCACCGCGCGCATGAAAAAAGATTCGCAGTCGTTAAGCTGGGCGTTCGCCACCGCGCGCGGCAATCACAATCACATTGTGATGAGCATGTACTTAAAATCCATCGGCCTTGATCCGGCGAAAGTCAAAACCGTGGTGTATCCCGGCGGCGGCCCGGCGCTGACCGCGATGCTGGGCGGACACATTGATGTTTATGTGTCCTCACCGCGCAGCATGTTCCCGCTGCAAAAAGAAGGCCGCGCGCGCATCCTCGGCATCTCCGCCGCCACACGGCAAACCGGTGCGCTCGCCGAAGTGCCCACCCTAAAAGAGCAGGGCAGCAATGCGGTATTTTTTACCTGGCGCGGCTTCATGGGGCCCAAGGACATGAAGCCCGCCGAGATCGCGTATTGGGATGCCACCTTTGAAAAGCTCGCGAAAACACCCGAGTGGCGCAAGGACACCGAGCAGCAATTCTGGGACCCGAGTTATCTGTTGAGCGCAGCGTTCGTCAAGCAGCTTGAGGTGGAGGAAGTGCAGACCCGCGCGATATTGACGGATTTGGGGTTGATTGCTGCGGGACGGTAATCCGTAGGGCGGAAAAGCGCAGCGCCTTCCGCCACCAACGATGTGCTTGCCAAGTCAGTCGGCGGAAGGCGCTGCGCTTTTCCGCCCTACAAGAACCAGCCGAGGATGAACATGACCGACTTACATTACTTCACCATCGCCGAAACCGCGGAGTTGATACGTACGAAAAAACTTTCTCCGGTGGAATTGACCGATGCGCTGCTCAAACGCATCACCGCCTATCAACCGCAACTCTCGGCCTTCATCACCGTCACCGCCGACCTTGCGCGAAAACGCGCCAAGCAAGCCGAACAGGAAATCGCCCAGGGCAACTATCGCGGCCCGCTGCATGGCATACCGTTCGCGCTGAAAGATATTTACAACACGGCAGGCATACTCACGTCCGGCGGCTCCAAGGTTTGCATCGACAATATTCCCGCGACCAACGCCACCACCACACAAAAACTGCTCGATGCCGGTGCGATTCTGCTCGGCAAACTGCAAACGCATGAATTCGCCCATGGCGGACCGTCGTTCGATTTGCCATGGCCACCCGCGCGTAATCCGTGGAACCTCGCGCATTTTTCCGGCGGTTCATCGAGTGGTTCCGGCGTCGCACTGGCCGCGGGCCTGACACCCGCCGCACTCGGCTCCGACACCGGCGGCTCGATTCGCGGCCCGGCGTCGCACTGCGGCATCACCGGCCTGATGCCGACCTATGGGCTGGTCAGCCGCGCGGGCGTGATTCCGAATTCATTCACCTTCGACCACTGTGGGCCGATGGCGCGCACCGTCGAGGACTGCGCGATTCTGCTTCAGACGCTTGCAGGCTACGACCCCAAGGACGCGGGTAGCAC
>CANIID010000200.1 GCA_947467315.1 Betaproteobacteria bacterium
GAGATCGCCATCAACGAATATATCGCCTTGCACAACGCGAACCCCAAACCTTTCATCTGGACCGCTAAGGCAACTGACATTCTTGCCAAAGTCACCCGTGCCCGGGCGGCCTTAAATAAGCGCACTTCTATTTGACGCACTACACTAGTGAGTCAGCGCCAGCGGCAAGGCTTCGGAGGAGAAATCACGGATGATTATAAGTATATGACTTTTAAAATAATTTTAAAGTTAAGCTCGCCGTGGCGAGTGTCTCCCGCATTGCCGGTAACCTGCGCTACACAGGCCGCACACTACCGCATTTCCAACAGGACGTGAACTGGCCTTCCATATTCTCGTCGCAGGGTTCGCAGCGCCACCCTTCGTGTGCGTGTTCGCGCGCCGCTGTGCCTTGCAGGAAATAGCGCAGCAACGCGTCGGCGCGCGCGAACTCGCAATCATCCACCACCCACACTTTGCACAGATCGGCGGGCAATTCACCGACGCCGCCTGCGAGAAATTCTCCCCGTACCAGGACAGTGATGCCCTGTGATTCGAGATAGCCGCGAATCAAGTGTGCTTCCGTGGCGTGGCGTGCGTTGTGCAGTGGTTTCATGTGAGCATCTTAACGCTTACCCCGGTCGTTGCGACACGGTCACGTGCTAAAATTGACGTTTTACAAGGCGGTGTACATGTCGATGCGTGACGCGATGGACAGGGCATTACAGGTCGGTATTCTGGAGGGCGACGATATCGGTTTGGAGGTCGTGCCGGAAACCATCAAAGTCATGCGCGCGGCAGCGGCGAAGGTGGGTCTTGCCATCGACTGGCACGCGGTGCCTATCGGCAAAAAAGCGTTCGACGAACTCGGCAACACCATGCCGCCGGGCACGCTGGACAAACTCGATACGCTCGACGGCTGGGTACTCGGGCCGATAGGTCATCAGGCGTATCCGAAGAACAATCCGAATTCGATCAATCCGCACCCGATCCTGCGCCGTCACTACGATTTATTCGCCAACATCCGGCCATCGAAATCGTATCCGGGCGTGCCGTGCATTTATAAAGATGTCGATCTCATTCTGGTGCGCGAAAACAACGAAGGTTTTCCGCCGGATCGCAATGTGCATCTGGGCTACGGCGAGTTTCGCCCGTCGCCTGACATGACCATCGGCATCCGCGTGATTACGCGCCAGGGTTCGCAAAAGATTGCGCGCGCGGCGTTCGAGATCGCGCGTACACGCCTGCGTAAAATCGTCACGGCGGTTCACAAAGACACGGTGTTCAAACTCGCCTGCGGCATGTTCGCCGAAGAGTGCCGCAAGGTGGCGCAGGAATATCCCGACGTGGCGTTCAACGAAGTGCTGGTCGATACCATGGCCGCCAAGCTGATTATGAAGCCGCAGCAGTTTGACGTGATCGTCACCACCAACACCTTCGGCGATATTTTGTCGGACGCGGCATCTGCCCTGGTGGGCGGGTTGGGACTGGCGCCGGGTTTATCCGCCGGGCCGGAGCGCGCGATGGCGCAGGCCACACATGGCTCCGCGCCGGATATTGCAGGCAAGGGCATCGCCAATCCGTACGCGATGATCATGTCGGGTCAGATGTTGCTGGCGTGGCTGGGGCACAAACACAACGTGCCCGCTGCGTTGCAGGCCGCTGCATTGATGGAGCGCGCCACTGAAAACGTGGTCAAGGCCGGCACAGTGTTGACCGGCGATATGGGTGGCAAGGCGAGCACACGCGAGATGGGTGACGCCATCGCGGCGGAAGTGGGTGTATTATAAGTATATGTTTTTGTTGAATATTTTAAGCGCCGGTGCTGCGCAATCCGTGGTGCAGACGGTGATGGCGGATTTTACGCGCGACACTGGCAATGAGGTGGTTGCCGAATTCGGCGCGGTGGGGGCGATGAAAGCCAAGGCCGTGGGTGGCACAGGCGCGCCGGTGGACGTGATCGTGCTGACTGACACCCTGATCGATGAATTGATCGCGTCGGGTTTTGTGGCGGCGGGGCGCTACGATTTGGGCAAGGTCGGCACCGGTGTGGCGGTGCGCGCGGGCGTGGCCAAGCCCGACGTGTCCAGCGCAGACAGGCTGCGTGCAGCGTTGCGCGCGGCCAGCGCGATTACCTTTCCCGATCCGGTGGTGGCGACGGCGGGCAAGATCGTGATGGCGTGTCTCGATAAGCTGGGCATCGCAGCCGAAGTGAAAGACCGGCTGAAGTTTTTCCCCAATGGCAATGCGGCGATGAACTGGATGGCCGTGAATGGTGACGCGCGCACCATCGGCATTACGCAAAATACCGAGATACTGCCGATTAGCGGCGTGACCTACGTAAGCGCGCTGCCGGATGAATTTCAGGCCAAGGCCACTTATTCGGCAGGGTGCGTGGCAGGCAGTCTGCATGCCGTCGAGGCCCGAGATTTTATTTTACGGTTGACGTCCCCGGCTGCGAAGCCGATGCTGACGGCAGCCGGGTATGAGTTTTGAAGTGGCATTTAACGGAGATCAATATGGAAAATCGCATCGTGCATATGGCGTTAAAAGTAGAGAACCTCGAAGAAACCACAGCGTTCTATCAGAAGGTATTCGGCTTCTGGGAAGTCGAAACGCGCAAGACGCGCGATCATCTGTCGCGCCATCTGACCGACGGCGCGATGGATTTCACGCTGATTAAATACGACGACGGCACGCAGTCGGCCGAATCCAAAGCCTCCGGTGAAGGCCCGTGCATTCATCACTTCGCCATTGAAGTGGACGACATCGAGAAATACACCGAGCAGATCAAAACGCAAGGCTGCGAAATTATCAGTGACCCCGGCGTGATTCCGGTGAAGTTCCGCGCGCCGGGTGGCACGACTGCTGAGCTCGTGCCTATCGGGCGGTATAAGAAGACGCAGCGTCCTGCCGCATAAACAGGATTTGCCCATGTCGTCAGCTTCGCCCTCCATCGCCGAGCTCATCGCAGACCAGGCGCTCGCGCTCGACGTCAACGCCATCCCCTCGGCCGTACGCACACGCATCGAAGAACTGCTGATCGATGTGGTGGGCTTGTGCGTCGCCGCGCGCAACACCGACTACATCAGGGCGGTCATTGCCGGTGTCGATAGCGGCGGGCCGGCTACCGCCATCGGCCACAAAACCACGTACGCACCCGAAACGGCAGCGATGATCAACGGCTGCGCCGCACACGGCGAGGATTTCGACGACACCTTCGAGGGCGGCCCGGTACACAGCAGTGCGGTGATCATGCCAGCGGTGCTGGCCGCATGCGAGCGCTTCGGCTGTGACGGCAAGGCGGCGTTTAAGGGCATGGTGGTGGGCGTTGAAATGTTATGCCGCTTGTCGATGGTGATCCCGAAGGCAATTCATAAAGCCGGTTTTCATCCGACCAGTGTGCTGGGTGCAATGGCGGCCACACTCGCGGTCTGCACCACAATGGGTTTGAATCGCAAGCAAACCGTGGATGCGCTCGGCATCGCCGGCAGCATGGCGAGCGGCATCATTGAATATCTTGCCGACGGCGCGTGGAGCAAACGTCTGCACGCGGGTTGGGCGGCGAAGATCGGCATCCAGGCGGCGCGCTTCGGGCAGCAGGGATTTCTCGGCCCGCGCACGGTGTTTGAGGGCACGCACGGTTTTTACTACGCGTTTGCGCGCAATGCTGGCGGTGATTACTCGGTGTTGACCGAAGGATTCGGCACGAAGTGGTACACCGATGTGATTACCTTCAAGCCGTACGCCACCGGCACCATGAACCAACCGTATGTCGATTGCGCGCTACGGCTGCGCCAGCGCGGCATCAAGGCCGAAGACGTGGTGAGCATTCTGTGCGAAACCGCCGAGGGTTATGTGCATCGGCTGTGGGATCCGCTGCCGTCGAAGCATCGTCCGGCGAATGACTACGCGGCGAAATTCAGCGCGCCCTTCAACATCGCGGTGGCGTTTGTGACCGGCGGCGCAGGGCTGGCGGCGTTTACCGAGCAAACGGTGCGCGACGAGCGCATCCTCGCGCTGTCATCCAAGGTGCAATACGTGGTTGACCCGAACAACCCGTATCCCAGGGTCTATACCGGGCACGTGCGCATGACGCTCAAAGACGGCAGTGTGGTCGAGGAGCGTCAGGGCCACATCCGCGGCGGCGCGCAAGAGCCGCTGACGCGCGCGGAGATTGAAGACAAGTTTCGCCTGAATGCCAAATTTGGCGTCTGGGATGACGCGCAGATTGCGGCTTTCCTCCAAACGGTTCCGCGCTTTTTTGCCGCACGAGTAGAACTGGCAGTACTGCGCGGTTGACGTGGTGAGGCTGGGGTAAGATACTCCCGCTCACAATGTGATCGCGCCGCAGTCGTCGGGCGACAAAAATAGCTTGGAGGAGACACCATGACGCAATATCCATACGGTCCCTTGGCGCTGTGCGCGATGGGCGCTTTGGCCAGTACCGGCGCGGCAGCGCAGGGCTATCCGGCGAAACCGGTGCGCATTGTGGTGCCGTTCGCCGCTGGCGGTCCTGCCGATATCTACGCGCGCTATCTCGGTCAGCGCCTGCAAGAGCCTACCGGGCAGTCCTTCGTGATCGAAAATCGTCCGGGTGCGGGTTCGATCATCGGCACCGACCTCGTGGCCAAATCACCGGCAGACGGCTACACATTGTTGCTGATGTCGAACACGCATACCGTCAACGAATCGCTGATTCCCAAAAAACCGTTTGCGCTGATGAAGGATTTCGCGCCGGTGGCGCCGATCAACTATTCTGATCTGCTGCTGGTGGTGCATCCGTCGCTGCCGGTGAAATCGGTGAAGGAGCTGCTGGCGCTGGCGAAAGCAAAACCGAAAGGCCTGAACTACGCCTCGTCGGGCGCCGGCACGCCGTATCACATGGCCGGTGAGCTGTTTAAGGCGATGGGCGGCGTGGACATCGTGCATATCCCGCACAAAGGCAGTTCCGAGGCGCGCACCAGCGTGATGAGCGGGCAGGTGGAGTTGATGCTGGATGCGATCACCACCATGGCGCAACTGGCGAAGGCGGGCCGCGTGCGCGCGCTGGCTACCACCGGATTGCAGCGCTCCTCAGTAACGCCCGAGTTGCCGACCGTCGCCGAAGCGGGCGTGCCCGGATACGAAGCGACGATCTGGCTGGGCGTGATGGCCCCCGTGAATACGCCGCGTGCAGTGTTGGATCGACTGAACGGCGAGATCACCAAAATCACCAGCCGTGCCGATGTGCGCAAAACCTGGGGTGAGCAGGGCGCGGTATCCATGACCATGAGCGTCGGTGAATTTGAAAAATATTTGCAGGCGGACATTGCCAAATGGGCGCGTGTGGTCAAAGTATCGGGTGCGCGGGCGGATCAGTAGTATTTATAAAAATATATTTAAAAACAAATACTTATGAACAATAACTCCATGAGGCTCGGGTCAATGGCGGCGCTGCTTGCCAGCGTGTGCGTGGCGCAAGCGCAAGAAGCGTTTCCCACCCGCGCGATCACGCTGATCGTTCCGTTTCCGCCTGGTGGCGTCGCTGAAATCACCGGACGTCCCACCGCAATGGCGATTGAAAAAATCCTCAAGCAACCGATGGCGCTGGTGAATCGGCCTGGCGCGGGCGGCGCGGTGGGCAACGCGGCGGTGGCGAATGCCAAGCCGGATGGCTACACACTGCTGATGGCGCTGTCGAGTATTTCGGTCATTCCCGCTGCTGACGAATTGTTTAATCGCAAGCCGGCGTATTCGATAGATCAGTTCGCGCCGATTGCGCTGATCTCGGCAGACCCGACGATACTGGTGTCGCATCCGTCGCTGCCGGTTAGAAATCTAAAGGAGCTGGTGTCGCTGGCGCGCGCCAAGCAGGGGCAGATGTCGTTTTCGTCGTCAGGCATTTACGGTGCGCTGCACATGCCGATGGAGATGTTCCTGCATCACTACAAACTGAAAATGCGTCACGTGCCGACCACCGGCGGCGGCCCGGCATTGACCACGCTGCTCGGTGGCCATGTCGAGATGACCACCGGCGGCCCGGCGGCGATTACCACGCACGTTAAATCCGGAAAACTGCGCGCGCACGTAAGTTGGGGGGCGAAGCGTCACGAGAATTATCCCGACGTGCCTACCTTCAAAGAGCAGGGCGCCGACATCGAGTATTACATCTGGACGGGCCTGATGGCGCCGCGCGGCACACCCGAGCCGGTAATGAAGGTGCTGCGCGATGCCACGCGGCGCGCGGTGGAAGACACCGATTTCAAAACCGCGATGGCGCGCGTGAATTCGCCGGTGAATTACATGGATGCACCGGAGTTTGCAAAATACTGGGATGCGGATGCGAAGCGGCTGGCTGCCGTGGTGAAGGTCGTCGGCAAGGTTGACGATAAGAAATAATTCATCGCTCGTCATTCCCGCTTTCGAGGGAATGACGGGGTTGGTAAATAACCGGCACGAAGCCCGGATGCATCTGAAAAGTATTTACCCATGACTCAACCATCCGACCCACCCGCCAAACGGCAACTGCGCAGCGACCAGGTATCTGGCCTGATGCTGGCCGCGCTGGCGCTGTATGTGTGGTGGATGAACCGCGCTTATCCGATCGGCACGTTGGCGGAGCCAGGGCCGGGTTACGTGCCCTTGCTGCTGGCGATTTTCATGGGCGTGATGGGTGTGCTGGTGGCGCTCGGCGGCGGCAAATCCGAGCCGCTGGCGGCAATGGAATGGACGGAAGCCAAACGCGCGTTTGCGCTGTTGGTCGCCTGCGGCGTGGCTGCGTTTGCGTTGGAGCGGTTGGGCTATCGCATCACCATGGCGGCGCTGCTGATATTTTTTCTCGGCGTGATGGAGCGTCGCAAGCCGATGATGGTGGCGGCAGTGGGTATCGGTTTTGCGCTGATCACTTACTACCTGTTCGCCACGCTGCTGCGGGTGCCGCTGCCGGTCAGCCCCTGGGGATTTTGATGGTTGAGACCCTCAACAGCCTGCTGCTCGGCTTCAGCGTCGCGTTACAGCCGCAGATCCTGATGTATGCCTTCATCGGCTGCCTCATCGGCACGCTGGTGGGCATGTTGCCCGGCGTGGGGCCGCTGGCGGGGATCAGCATGTTGCTGCCGGCGACATTCGGGCTTAATCCGATTATCGCCATCGTGCTGCTGTCGGGGGTGTACTACGGCGCGATGTATGGCGGCTCGACGACTTCGATTTTGATACGCCTGCCCGGTGAGGCGGCGTCGGTGATGACCTGTGTTGACGGCTATGCCATGACGCAGCAGGGCCGCGCGGGGCCGGCGCTGGCGATTGCGGCCATCGGTTCATTCGTGGCGGGTACACTCGGCGTGCTGGGCCTGATGCTACTGGCGCCGACGCTGGCGACGTTCGCGCTGCGCTTCGGCCCGCCGGAATACACCGCGCTGCTGTTGATGGGCCTGCTGGTGCTGGCTTATATGACCGGCGGCTCGATACCCAAAACGCTGGCGATGGCGGGCTTTGGCTTGCTGCTGGGCATGATCGGCATCGACGCCATGAGCGGCTACACGCGTTTCAGTTTCGAGGTAATCGAGCTGGCCGACGGCATCGGCATCGTGCCGGTGGCGGTGGGGCTGTTCGGTATTTCCGAAATTCTGATGACCGCCTCGCAACAAACGTTAAAGCTGCCGAAGAACCCGTCGATGCGCGAGCTGATGCCCTCGCGCGCTGAACTCAAACAATCGATTGGCCCCATCGCGCGCGGCAGTGCGGTCGGGTTTTTGATCGGCATCATCCCTGGCTCGGCGCATATTATTTCGTCGTTTATCTCGTATGGCATCGAGCGGCGCATTTCCAAAACGCCGGAGCGATTCGGCCACGGCGCCATCGAAGGTGTGGCGGGGCCGGAGTCGGCGAACAACGCCGCCGCCACCGGCGCATTCATTCCGATGATGGCGCTGGGCATACCCACCAGCCCGGTGACGGCAGTGATGATCGCCGCCATCATGGTGCATGGCATCGCGCCGGGGCCGATGCTGATCGCGCAACAGCCGGAGTTGTTTTGGGGCTTTGTCGCCAGCATGTACGTGGGCAACGTGGTGCTGCTGATACTGAATCTGCCGCTGGTAGGTTTGTTCGTGAGCCTGCTGCGCATCCCGTATGCGTACCTGTATCCGTGCATCCTCGCGTTCTGCATCCTCGGTTGTTATTCGGTGAGCAACTCGGTAGTGGATGTGTGGATCATGCTGGCGATGGGCGGCATCGGTTACACGTTGCGCAAATTCGGTTTTGATCTCGCACCCGTCGCGCTGGGGCTGGTGCTGGCGCCGATGCTGGAACTGTCGTTGCGCCAATCGCTGGCGATGAGCGCGGGTAACTACGCCATTTTTATCGAGCGGCCGATTGCCGTGACTATGCTGGGCGTCGGCTTGCTGATGCTGCTGGTCAGCCTCAAGCCGCTGCTGTTCAAATCGAAACAGAAAGACTGGCGCTCGACCGTGGGGTTGGACGAGCCTTCTTGAGTGATGTATCATAAGTATATGTTTTTAATATACTTTTTAAGCGGTAAATGACGGAGGCGAGCGGCGCCAAGGTCGCCCCGCAGACCGGCAATCCCCCCACCTTCGTCTACCTCATCGCGGTGCTGTTGCTTGGCCAGGCGCTGGGCACGATGGCGACATCCATCCTGCCGGCGGTCGCGCCCAAGGTGGTCGAGAGCTACCACATCAGTTCGTCGCTGATTGGTTATCAGGTGAGCCTGATCTCACTGGCGATGCTGTTCTCGCTGGTCTACGGCGGCAATCTCGCAGTGCGTTGGGGCGGTTGCCGCGTGAGTCAATTGGGACTGGTGCTGTGCATCGCCGGTTGCATCGTGGCGATGCTGCCGCATCCGGGTTTTATGTTGTTGTCGGCAATACCGATGGGGCTGGGTTATGGCCTGGTGTCGCCGGCGACCTCGCAGGTGCTGATGCGCTTCACGCCGCCGGCGCGGCGCAATCTGATTTTTTCGGTGAAGCAAACCGGGGTGCCGTTGGGCGGCATGGCGGCGGGCGGACTCGCGCCGGCGATTGCGGTGTGGGTGGGTTGGCAATGGGCGCTGGCGGTGAACGCGGTGGCACTCGCCATTTTGTTGGTGTTGATGCAGCGGGGCCGCGCCTATTGGGACAATGACCGTGATCCACAGGCTCAGTGGATTGCCGACCCATACGGCGGTCTGGCGATGGTGTGGCGGAATCGCGCGTTGCTCTATTTCGGCATCGCGGGCGCGGCGTACGTGGTGATGCAACTCGCGCTGCTGACCTTTACCGTGATCTTTTTTGTCGAGGAAATGAAACTGGGTTTGGTGCAGGCCGGGTTTGTTCTGATGGCGTCGCAGGCCGGCGGCATCGCGGGCCGTTTGTTTTGGGGATGGATTGCCGACGCGTTGCACGATTGCTTCAAGGCGCTGGCGTTGCTGGGCGCGGTGATGACGGTGACCACGCTGTTGTGCCTTGCGATCACACCGGCGTGGCCAGTGATGTTCTCGTGCGTGTTGTTTTTTGTGCTGGGCACCACGGCCAGCGGCTGGAACGGCGCGTTTCTGGCGGAGGTGGCGCGGCTGGCGCCGGCGCAATCAGTGAGCGCCGCGACCGGCGGCTCGCTGTTCCTGGTCAATATCGGCAAGTTTCTCGGGCCGATCCTGTTCACGCTGGCGTATCAGCTTACGGGCAGTTACAGCAGCACGTTCGCGCTGATGGCGATTCCGTCGGCGGCGGGGCTCGTGTGCGTGCTGCTGGCGCGACAGCGAGGAGCGACGTAGCGGTAGCGTGAGGCTATCGTATCAGCAGCGGCGCTTTGGCAGGTGTCGGCACGGTGCCGGCGGGGGCCGCGCTGGCGCGGTAGATTTCGTAATGCTGCAGAACGCTGGGCACGTACGCGCGCGTTTCGGCGTAGGGGGGAATCTGGTTGCCCGCCTGCTGTACCGCGCCTTCGCCCGCGTTGTAGGCGGCGAGCACCAGATCGAGTTTGTTGTTGAACATGCCCATCAACACACGCAGGTAGCGCGCGCCGCCGCGTAGATTCTCCAGCGGATCGGTAATCTTTTTCACGCCGAAGCGCTCGGCGGTACCGGGGATCAGTTGCATCAATCCCATGGCACC
>CANIID010000201.1 GCA_947467315.1 Betaproteobacteria bacterium
CGCATTCACTTCGTGCTGATCAACGAGGCCTACAAAGCCGCCAATCCCGACAACAAAGAGCTCGCCGCCTGGCTCGACGCGCAGCTCGCCACCTTCGACAAAATTTACTCGTCGGGCAAGCGTCCGCGCTACATCGACGGCTACAACCAACTCAAGGCCGCGATCAAACCGTGGGGCACGAAGTAATCCAAGTCGTTTCATCACGACGACGCAATCGCAACAACGCCCGCAGCCGCGGGCGTTGTTGTTTCAGCCCATGATTATTCTGTTCAACAAACCCTACGGCGTGTTGTGCCAGTTTCGTCCGGTGGCCGGCAAACTCACGCTCAAGGATTTCATCGCGCAGCCCGATGTTTACGCCGCAGGCCGCCTGGATGCCGACAGCGAAGGACTCCTGATACTCACCGATGACGGCGCGGAACAACATCGCATCACCGATCCGCGGCACAAGCTACCTAAAACCTATTACGTGCAAGTCGAAGGCGAACCCGACGAAGCCGCCCTGGTATCACTGCGGCAGGGCGTCACGCTCAACGACGGCCTGACGCTCCCTGCGGAAGTCAGCCGTGTCGAGGTGCCACAATGGCTATGGCCGCGCGACCCGCCGGTGCGCGTGCGCAAAAACATCCCCACCGCGTGGATAACGCTCACCATCCGCGAAGGCAAAAACCGGCAGGTGCGTCGCATGACGGCCGCCGTGGGCTATCCCACATTGCGGCTGATTCGCTACCGCATCGGCGATTGGACGCTCGACGGACTGGTGCAAGGGGCTGCAAAAAAAATAACATAAGTATATGTTTTTATTCAATTACTTTTAATCTCCTCATTCCTTTACCCAACTTCAATGGGCGACAGGTCAACCACGCGCAATCTCGCTCGTTACTGGCATTGACCGAAAAATAATGCGGTCGGTTGCATCCGCAACCAATCTCCAACCACCAATGAGGAAGACTAAATGAACAAGCTGTTCTCCACCCTGCTGGCCGCCCTGTTTGCCACCGTCATGACCTCTGCAATCGCGCAAGACAAGAAAGACGCCCCCAAAGCCGACGCGCCGAAAGCGGAAGCCCCCAAAGCGGATGCCAAGAAAGCCGACGCGCCGAAAGCCGATGCCAAAAAAGAAGACGGCAAAAAGGCCGACGGTAAAAAAGGCGAAGGCAAGAAAGCTGAGGGCAAAGGCAAGGGCGACGAAAAGAAAACCGACGGCAAAGCCAAAGCTGCGGAAAAGAAAGCCGACGGCAAAAAAGGCGAAGACAAGAAAGACGAGGGCAAAAAAGCTGACGACAAGAAAGCCGACGCCCCGAAAGCTGACGCTCCGAAAAGCGACAAGAAGTAATAGCGGATTTTCGCTAAAAAGGCAGGGTCGAAAGACCCTGCCTTTTTTATTGCCCACGCCCCGCGCGGAGTAAAATAGCGCCGTGAATACCCCTGCCCCCAAAAAAGTCGTCGTCGGCCTGTCCGGCGGCGTGGATTCGTCGGTCGCCGCCCTGTTGTTGAAGCAACAGGGGTACGAGGTGATGGGTCTGTTCATGAAAAACTGGGAAGACGATGACACCGAGGATTATTGCTCGTCGCGGCAGGATTTGATCGATGCAGTTTCCGTCGCCGACAAAATCGGCATCGACATCGAGCAGGTAAATTTTTCCGCTGAATACAAAGAGCGTGTGTTCAGCGAATTCCTCACCGAATACAAAGCGGGCCGCACGCCGAATCCGGACGTGATGTGCAACGCCGAAATCAAATTCAAAGCCTTTCTCGATCACGCCATGGCGCTGGGCGCCGACTGGATTGCCACCGGCCACTACGCCCAGGTGCGCGAACGCGACGGCCTGTTTCAACTGCTGCGCGCCGACGACGGCAGTAAGGACCAGAGTTATTTTCTCTATCGCCTCAACCAGCAACAGTTGTCGAAAACACTGTTTCCACTGGGCAACCTCACCAAAATTGAAGTGCGCGAAATCGCGCGCCGAGAAGGTCTGGCCACGCACGACAAAAAAGATTCAACCGGCATCTGCTTCGTCGGCGAGCGACCGTTCCGCGAATTTCTCAATCGCTACATCCCGGCAAATCCGGGAGACATTGTGACGCCGGATGGTACGGGAGGGGACGTGCGCGTCGGCAAGCACAGCGGACTGATGTTTTACACGTTAGGACAACGCCAGGGCCTCGGCATCGGCGGCACGCGCAACGGCGACGGCGACGCGTGGTATGTCGCCGAAAAAGACATGGTGAACAATCGCCTGGTGGTGGTGCAGGGCCACGATCATGCGTCGCTATTTTCCGATCGCGTAACGGCGGTGAATCTCAACTGGATCAGCGGCGTCACGCCGCACTGCGGCTGGGTCTACGGCGCCAAAACGCGCTACCGCCAGAAAGATGCGCCGTGTGTGATCGCCTCCGCCACGCAGCAAAGCTGCGCGATCGAATTCGCCGAACCGCAATGGGCAGTGACGCCCGGCCAATCGGTGGTAGTGTACGAAAGCAATGTGTGTCTCGGCGGCGGCATTATCGAATCGACCGCGCAATCCGCCGCAGCCGCGGAAGCGATCCGCCTGCGGCAAGAATCCTGCACGTAAGTCTGCGGTAAACAAACTTGACGGTTTTTCCCCAGCCGGAGTAGTCTCAAAGCGTTTTCTAACAGGAGGTTCGCCATGAATGCCGTTGTTGATAAATTCGTGCTTTTCACCCAACCGGGATGAAGTAGCTGCCTCAAAACGAAAGAGTTTCTTTCGAAAAAAAATATCGATTTCGACGTCATCGATGTACTGAACGATGCCGGCGGACGTGACAAATTATTGTCGTATGGCGTGCGCAACGTACCGGTGGTCGCCAAAGGCAAGGATTACGTCTTCGGGCAAAATCTCGAAGACGTAGCCAAATTCGTGGGCCTGCAAGGCACCGGCCACAAGCCATTGTCGCCGCCGGAACTGATCCAGCGCTGGACCACGATCCTGCGCACGGCACAACGCGTAATCCGCCAGATGCCTGATGACAAAATCACCGGCAATGTGATCGACAACCGCGAGCGCACGATACGCTTTCTGAGTTTTCACGTGTTCCGCATCGGCGAAGCGTTTCTGGAATGCGCGCGCGACGGCCAGGATTACGGCGTGCAATTGGCCAACGTACCGCCCGACGATGGCGCCTACATGACCGGTGGGCAAATCGCGCAGTACGGCGAGAGCACGATCGAACACTTGCAACAATGGTGGGCGTCGCTCGCCGACAAATCCTGCACAGCCAAAGTCACCACCTATTACGGCGTGCAGCCGATGTCGCAATTGCTCGAACGTTCGACCTGGCACTCGACACAACACGTGCGCCAACTAACCGCCGTGCTGGAGCGCTTTGGTATCACCCCGAACGGGCCGCTTAAACCCGAGGATCTGGCGGGCTTGCCGCTACCCGAAAGGCTATGGGAGTAAGTATATAAGTATATGTTTTTATTGAATAAAAAGGCCGCCTCATTTTACAATGGGTGCGGCCTTTTTTGTCGATGACGGTAAAGGCTATTCAACCTTAATCCCCGCCTCCTTAATGATCTTCGCGTATTTGAAGATCTCATCCTTGATCAACTGCGCGTATTCGGCCGGCGTGCTGCCCACCAACTCGTTGCCGCCTTGCGTCGCCAGCCGCTCGATCACATCCGGCATTTTCAGCGCCTTCACCGTCTCCTGATGCAAACGATCCACCGCCACCTTGGGCGAACCGGCAGTGGTGATAACACCCTGCCACGAACTGACTTCAAATCCCTTGTAACCGAGCTCTTCCATCGTCGCCACCTCGGCAATTTGCTGCATGCGCCGCTTGCCTGAAAACGCCAGCGCGCGCACCTTGCCCGCCTTCAACTGCGGCAACGTGGTAATCGGCGTATCGAACATCATCGGAATCTGTCCACCCATCACATCGGCCAGTGCCACCACGCTGCCTTTGTACGGCACCGGCGTGAGTTTGATCGAAGTCATCGCCGCGAGAAATTCACCGGCCAGATGATTGGCGCTGCCGGCGCCGGCGGTGCCGTAACTCAGCGGTTTTGTTTTCGCCAGCGCCACCAGCTCCTGCACGCTTTTCGCCGCCACCGAAGGATGCACGATCAGCACATAGCCGTAATACGTACCCTGTGACACTGGTGCGAAATCCTTCACCGGATCGTACGGCAGCTTTTTGTAAAGGCCGGGATTCACCACGAACGGCGCGCTGTTGGCCATGACAAGCGTGTGTCCGTCGGGCGGCGCCTTCGCCACCATGTCGGTACCGATAATGGCATTGGCGCCGGGCCGGTTATCGATCACCACTTGCTCCTTGAATGCCTCACCGAGTTTGGCGCCAATCACACGCGCGAAAATATCGCCCGAACCGCCCGCCGCATACGGCACGATGAAGCGGATGGGGCGATTGGGGTAGGTCTGCGCAATCGCGCTGTTCGCTCCCGCGAACAGTAGTGCCACGCAAACCACTTGTTTTGAATGATACATATTCACGTCTCCAGTTTGCCGCGATATTCCGCCAATAATGCCGCCCAATTCCCCGGCAACACCACCTTGCGACTGGTCGGCACGCCCTGCACATGGTTGCACACATAACCGCGCGATTGATTGCGCCCGGCATCACCCGCGACCACGATACTCATCCACTCCGGCTTTTGAAACACCGGCACCAGCCGATCGGGATCATCCGACAAATGAAATGCCTTCGGCAGCAGCCCTTCTTTCACCGCATTGGCGATGCGAAACCCCGTGAGGCCCGCGCCATACGCATAACGCTCGGCGGCAGACGCCTTGATCTTCACGTGCTCGTAAAAATATTGGCGGATGTCGTCTTTGCTCCAACCATCCTTGGCAAACACCGCCGCTATCGACGGCCCCAGAATCATCAGCGGATGCCAGTTGGCGTAACACATGCCGATGGCCGTCCAGTAGCCGCAGGCGCGTTCGCCGATCACATCCGCCAGCAGCGCCGCGTGTTCTTCGGCGCGCTCGCTTTGCGAATACGCCGGCGCGCTGATCGCCACCACGCTTTGCACGGTGACCACGTTCTCGCCCGCCTTAAAGCCGCGATCCACGCTGTACGGTTGCCAACCCAACTCGGCGATAGCGTCTTCGTTCTCTGCCAGCACCACCAGAAAACTCTGGCCGATGCTGCCTTTGTCAGCGCCCTCCGGCCCGTGCGTGAAGCCCGCGACGTTGCGGATGAACATGCGTAGAAAACGCCCGATACTGGTGTTGGGCTGACGGCCCACGCGCATCACGCCCTGCCCCGCGTTAAAGCCGAGTTGCTTGATGATGGGGCCGCTCAGGGTAATCAGCGACTCCCAGCCCGGCGTCGAGCCTGCGTCTTCGACCTTGTATTCCGGCGTGCAGATAATCTCCACCACCGCCAGCAAAATCGGCATGTACTCCGGACGGCACCCCGCCATCACGCCGTTGACCGCGACATTCCACACCGTCGCCTCGCGGTTGGCGGGCGGGCACACGCCGATCACTTCCTGCGGATCACGTTCCGTGAAACGCAGAAATTTTTCAACACGATCCAACGTCGGCGGCACCACCGGCATGCCGTCCGACCAGTTCTGTTCGTGAAAATAATCGTTGACCTGATCCAGCGTGCCGCTGAAAACCACATCACGCGGTTTCGGTAACACGGGCTCATTCACCGGCGCAGCCAGATTCAAGGGCTTGGACAAACCCGCGATAACACGCGGTAGCAGCAACTCAACCACCTGACGACGGAGTTCTTCCTTGCTCTGCGTCATCGGCACGCCAGGAAATTCGGCGATGGCCATATCGGGCAGCCCCAAGCCCTTGGCAACCACCGCGGCTTGCTTCAAAAACCCGGTCGAAATAATCGACACCGACGGAACGCCACAGCGCTCCACCGCCGCACTCGCCCGCAACACGGCGGGCGTGCAGGCGCCTCAGGCGCCTATCGCGGAAATGACCGCATCGACCTTGTGCTTCTTCAGCAGATCGGGAACCTTCGCCACCAGTTCGCGTTGATTCGGCCCATGCAGATTGCCGAAGGTATCGTAGGTGACGAATTTGATGCCCGGATACCGCTTGGTCAGTTCCTCGCGCAGAATGGGGAACCACTCTTCGCCGCGAAACAGATAATCCCAAGTTTCACCGATGACTTTGTTGTTCAGATTAGCGACGCGCTCTACGGGAGCGCGGGTGGCGTAAGCGGGTTTGCCGAGCGGCCATACTACATCGTAGGCAGGTTCGTTTGGGGCGGGGATCATGGATACTCCAAAGCCGGTGAAATTTGCGGATTTGAGAATAGCACGCACCCTCGCGTTTGCGCTAAAATTGCCTTTCCTCCCGCATTACCAGCCAACACACCATGCTCGCGCCGCACATCAGGCCATTTTCTATCGGCCCGGAGATTTCACCCTCATGGTGAACCCGGACCCAGCCGCGCGTCGCGCGCTTCCTTCGGTTGACCGGCTGCTGGGCAGCAGCGCTGTCGTCGCGCTGATTGCACGTTTCGGTCGCGCACTCACCACCGACACCATCCGCGAGTTGTTGCAGGCGCAGCGCGAAAAACTGTCGCAAAACGCAGGCGCGTTCGATTTCGACGAAGCGCGCTTCGTTGCAGCCTGTGAGAACGAACTCACGCAGCAAACGCAGCCCTCGTTGCGCCCGGTGTTCAACTTGAGCGGCACCGTGCTGCACACCAATCTCGGTCGCGCGCAAATGCCGCAATCGGTGGCCGACGCGGTGATGACCGCGATGACGCGCCCGGTGAATCTCGAATTTGATCTCGGCGGCGGCGCACGTGGCGAACGCGACACCCATGTCGAAAAATGGATCACCAAACTTGCCGGCGGCGACGGCGCGGTGGTGGTAAACAACAACGCGGCGGCGGTATACCTTGCACTCAACTCGCTGGGTGCAAAAAAAGAAGTGATTGTGTCGCGCGGCGAATTGATCGAAATCGGCGGCGCGTTCCGCATCCCCGACATCATGAAGCGCGCCGGCGTAAAACTGGTTGAAGTCGGCACCACCAATCGCACGCACCTGAAAGATTTCAGTGATGCCATCACCCCGCGCACTGCGGCGATCATGAAGGTGCATACCAGCAACTACGTGGTGCAAGGCTTCACCGCCAGCGCGCCGGAAGTGGAGCTCGCGGCACTTGCGCACGAACACGGCATACCCTACATCGTCGATCTGGGCAGCGGCATGCTGGTGAATCTCGAAGACTACGGCCTGCCGCACGAACCCACGCCGCGCGAAGCACTGGCCAACGGCGCCGACCTCGTCACCTTCAGCGGCGACAAACTGCTCGGCGGCCCGCAAGCGGGTTTGCTGGTCGGCAAAAAAGATTTAATCGCGCGCATCCGCAAAAACCCCATGAAGCGCGCCCTGCGGGTGGATAAAATGACCCTTGCCGCGCTCGATGCGCTGCTGCGGCTTTACACCAACCCGGACAAGCTGCGCGAGGAAGTCACTACGATACGCCTGCTCACGCGCACGCGAGCCGACATCCGCGTGCAGGCCGAGCGCGTGCTGCCACACGTGCAAGCCGCGCTCGCGGACAAAGCGGTGGCAACGATCATCGATACCGGCAGCCAAATCGGCAGCGGCTCGCTGCCCGTTGATTCACTACCGAGCGCGGGCATTGCCATCCAATCTGTCGGCAAAAGCAAAAGCTCCTTCGCCGACAAACTCTCGCGCGCGTTTCGTTCGCTGCCAGTGCCGGTCATCGGGCACATCAAGGATGGCGCGTTCGTACTCGACCTGCGCTGCCTCGACCACGAAGACGAATTTGTCGCTCAATTGCCGCAGCTACACCTTAAATAATATTGTTTAAAAACATATACTTATGATAGTCGCCCTATGATAGTCGCCACTGCGGGCCATATCGATCACGGCAAAACGCTGCTGGTAAAAACGCTCACCGGCGTGGACACCGATCGCCTGCCCGAAGAAAAAGCGCGCGGCATTTCGATTGATCTGGGCTTTGCCTATCTGCCGTTGCCCAATGGCGAGCTGATCGGCTTTGTCGATGTGCCCGGCCACGAACGCTTTGTGCGCAACATGCTCGCCGGTGTGTGCGGCATCGATTACGCGTTGCTGGTGGTGGCCGCCGACGACGGCGTGATGCCGCAAACGCTGGAACATCTGAACATTCTGAATCTGCTGCATATCCAGCGCGGCGCGGTGGTGGTTACAAAAATAGACCGCGTGGACGAAGCGCGCGTGCAGCAAGTCGGTGAAGACGTCACCGCCCTGCTGTCCGCCACGCAACTCGCTGGTGCAACCGTGATGCCGGTCTCCGCCATCAGCGGCGCCGGCATTACCGAATTGCGCGAACTGCTGAAGCGCGAGGCAGCGTCATCATCGTCACGCGCCAACGCCGATCAACATTTCCGCTACGCCGCCGACCGCGCGTTCAGCGTGGCGGGCAGCGGCACCGTGGTGACCGGCACGGTGTTCAACGGCAAAGTCGTGCCGGGTGACAAGCTGGTGATTTCGCCAGCGGGCAATGAAGTGCGCGTGCGTGGCATTCAGATTCAGGGCAAGGCCGCGCAGCAAGCCGTCGCCGGGCAGCGCTGCGCATTAAACCTCACCGGCACCGACCTCGCCGCCGTCAGCCGTGGCGATTGGGTGCTGGCGCCCGAAATTCATCACCCGACGCAACGCATCGCGGGACGCGTGAGCGTGCTCGCCAGCGAAACGCAGTCACTGAAGCACTGGACGCCGGTGCATTTGCATCTGGCGACCGCCGATGTCACCGCGCGCATCGCCATCCGGCGCGGCGAAAGCATCGCGCCCGGCGCATCCGCCATCGTGCAACTGCAACTCGACAAACCCATCGGCGCACTGCACGGCGACCGTTTTATACTGCGCGATCAATCCGCCACGCGCACGATTGGCGGCGGCGTGGTGCTGGACCCTTTCGTTACCAGTCAGCGGCGCAGCAAAGAAGCGCGCGAAGCCGATCTCGCCGCGCTGGAACAACCCACGCCGGAAGCCACGCTGGCCGCGCTGATCCAACTCGGCAAGCCGATTGATCTGCAGCGCTTTGAAACACTGTTCAACATGCCGGCCGCGCAAGCCGCTGCGCTCTACGACAAAGCGGCATTGGCGCCACTCGGCAAGGACACCCGCGTCGCCATCCCGCGCGCGCGCCACTCGCAGATTGCCGACGCCATCACGCCGCACCTGCAGGCCTTTCACAAAGCGCAGCCGCAAGCCACCGGTGAAGAAACCGAAACCCTGCGCAAACAACTGGCGCCCGAACTCTCGGCAGATGCCTTCGGCACGATACTGCGCACGCTCGCCGACGCGCGCAAAATCGAAACCAGCGGCTCCATCGCGCGCCTGCCCGCGCACAGCACCACCGCCAACAGCGCCGACGAAACCATGTGGCAACTGGTCAAACCCGCGCTCGAAACCGCCGGATTCGCCGCGCCGCAGATCAAGGATCTCGCGCTGCAATTGAAGATGAAGGAACCCATCCTCAAGGATTTTCTGTATCGCAAGGCCAAGGCGGGCGGCGCGGAAATTTACCGCGTGACGCCGGATCGCTTTTATACTCGGGGCACAGTGGCCAAACTCGCCGCCACCGCGCAAGCCACCGCGCAGGCGCAGCCGACCGGCATTTTCACTGCCGCGCAATATCGCGACTGGACCGGCGTGGGCCGCGGCCTCGCCATCGAAATTCTTGAATTCATGGATACGCTCGGCGTCACGCAGCGCATCGGCGACACGCGTAAAATGCGCAAGGATTTTGTGCCCATCGTCGGGACTGCCGACATCCCGACCAAACCGTTGCTGGCTGCGCCAAGGCCCGCACAACTCGCACCCTCGTCCAACAAGCCGGCGAATCAACAACGCCGTCCCAACAATTCTTACCGCAGATAATTTACTGAAATAAGGAATAGCAATGGCAACAGACTACGATGTAATCGTGATTGGTGAAGGCGTCGCCGGATTAACCGCCGCGGGCGAACTCGCGGGCGCAGGCCTCAGAGTCGCCACGATGGAGGCGCAACTCTTCGGCGGCCTGGTCATCAACATCAATGAACTCGACCCGGTGCCTGCGGGCAGCGA
>CANIID010000202.1 GCA_947467315.1 Betaproteobacteria bacterium
GTGCCGTCTGCGACGCAATTTAACGCCACGAACTGCGCCTGCATGTCGGTGGGAAACGCCGGATACGGCGCAGTACGCAGATTCACCGCTTTGAGACGGCCACTGGCCTGAACGCTGATCCAGTCTTCGCCGGTTTCAATCACCGCGCCCGCTTCACGCAATTTATTGAGCACCGCATCGAGCGTGTGTGGGCGCGCGCCGGTGACGCGCACCTTGCCGCCGCTGACCGCCGCCGCCACCAGAAACGTGCCGGTCTCGATGCGATCCGGCATCACGCTATGACTGGCGCCGTGCAGTTTGTCGACGCCCTCGATGGTGATGGTATCGGTGCCCGCGCCGGTGATCTTCGCGCCCATCGCGATGAGACACTGCGCCAGATCAACCACTTCGGGCTCGCGCGCGGCGTTTTCGATAATCGTCGTGCCTTCGGCCAGCGCGGCGGCCATCATCAGGTTTTCCGTGCCGGTGACGGTCACCAGATCCATGCAGATGCGCGCGCCTTTCAGACGCGGCGCACGCACGATCATGTAGCCGTGATCCATGGTGATGGTGGCGCCCATCGCCTGCAAACCTTTCAAGTGCTGATCCACCGGACGCAAGCCGATGGCGCAGCCGCCGGGCAGCGACACCCGCGCTTCGCCAAAGCGCGCGGTCAGCGGCCCCAGCACCAGCACCGAGGCGCGCATGGTTTTCACCATTTCGTAGGGTGCTTCGGGTGTGTGGATGTCCGCCGCGCGCAGTTCGATGCCGAGTTTTTCATCGACCGAGATCGACATGCCCATCTGCCCCAGCAGCGACAGCATGGTCGTCACGTCGCGCAAGTGCGGCACGTTGCTGATGGTCAGCGGCTCCGCCGTCAACAGCCCCGCGCACAGTATCGGCAACGCCGCATTTTTAGCGCCGGAGATCGCGACTTCGCCGTTGAGGGGTACGCCGCCTTCTATGGCCAGTTTTTCCATTTACGGCTGCCGGCTGGCCCAATCTTCGGGCGTGAGCGTCTGCATCGACAGCGCGTGAATTTCCTCGCGCATGCGGTCGCCGAGCGCCTTGTAGACGACTTGATGCCGCTGCACGCGCGACTTGTCGCGAAACAGCGGACTCACAATCACCGCTTCGAAGTGCGCGCCGTCGCCTGTCACTTCCAGGTGGTCACACTGCATGCCGTCTTGAATGTAACTTTTAAGTTGGTCAGGGGTAGTCATTAGTGCCTCACTTATTACTTCGATTAGTGCCTAAGTTTATAACCGGTCTTGATTAACCAGAGTGCCAGCAATGATATGCCCGCGAACACCGCCGACACAATGGCCAGACTCACCCACGGCGACACGTCGCCACGGCCGAAGAAGCCGTAGCGAAAGCCGTCGATCATGTAGAAAATCGGGTTCAGATACGAGACTTTTTGCCAGAACGGCGGCAGCGAGTGTATCGAATAAAACACCCCCGCCAGGAACGTCAGCGGCAGGATGATGAAATTGGTGAACACCGACAGCTCATCCACCTTGTCCGAATGCATGCCAGCGACGATGCCCAGCGCGCCCATCACGCCGCTGCCAGCGACCGCGAACACCAGCGCCCACAACGGATGTTCCAGCGGCACCGGCACAAACCACAGCGTCAGCAAAAACATCCCCGCCCCGACAGTGAGCCCGCGCCCCATCGCCGCCAGCAGGTAGGCGAAGAAAAACTCGCGATGCGAAATCGGCGGCAGCAGCACAAACACGATGTTGCCCTGCATTTTCGATTGCATCAGGCTCGACGAACTGTTGGCGAACGCATTTTGCAGCACCGACATCATCGCCAGCCCCGGTATCAGAAACGCCGCAAAATCCACGCCGGGAAACACCTCGACGTGCCCGCGCAGCGTGTGCGCAAACACGAACAAATACAGCAGCGCGGTCAGCATCGGCGCGAGCACCGTCTGCACCGCGACTTTCCAGAAGCGCAGCCATTCTTTTTGAAACAGGGTGTAGAAGCCAGTGTATTCCGAGTAAGGCGTGAGGGGTGAGGCGTGAGGCGTGCCCCCGCCCTCTGCTGCGCGGCAAGTGCGCCCTTGTTCCGCACGCGGGGGAGGGAGATTTTGCTCCTCGCTCCTCACGCCTCACGCCTCCCGCTGCATAATCTGCACAAACACTTCTTCCAAATCAGGCTGCATCACTTCCATCTCCTGCACCTTGATGCCCGCCGTGCGTATCGCCGCCATGATGCCTTCCAGCTCCACATAGTCTTTCAGCGCCAGCCGGCAGCCGCCATCCGCATGCGCCACCACCAAGGGTTTCAACGCGTCCGGCAACACATCCGGAATCAACCGCAAATCCACATAGCAACCCGAATGTTTACGCAACAGATTCTGCGTGGTGTCGAGCGCGACCACGCGCCCCTGCTTCAGCATCGCGATGCGGCCGCACAGCGCTTCGGCTTCTTCGAGATAGTGCGTGGTGAGCACTATCGTGTGACCGTCTTCATTGAGGCGGCGTATGAAACGCCACAAGCCTTGCCGTAGTTCGACATCCACGCCCGCGGTCGGTTCGTCGAGAATGATCACCGGCGGCTTGTGTACCAGCGCCTGCGCCACCAACACGCGGCGCTTCATGCCGCCCGACAGACGCCGCATATTGGTATGCGCCTTGTCGGTGAGATCGAGATGCTCGATCACTTCGTCGATCCACGCCGCGTTATTCTTGATGCCGAAGTAGCCCGACTGAAAGGTGAGTGTTTCGCGCACGGTGAAAAACGGATCCATCACCAGCTCCTGCGGCACCACGCCCAGACTGCGGCGCGCGGCGCGGTAGTCGGTCACCACGTCGTGGCCCATCACGCTGGCGCGCCCGGTGGTGGCGCGCGCCAAACCCGCAATAATGCTGATGAGCGTGGTTTTGCCCGCGCCGTTGGGGCCCAGCAGGCCGAAAAATTCACCCTGCGCGATATCGAGATCAACGCCGTCGAGCGCACGCAGGTCGTGGTACTGCTTGGTGACTTGCTCGACTTTGATGGCTGACAACATGATCTACACGCGAGACGCGTTGCGCCTCAACCCTTTTGCACCACACCTCACGACGAAGCCAGCAGTTCGGATACGCCGTAGAGTTTGATCAGGCTTTTCAGATTGTCCGGATAATTGAGGTAACCGATGACGCGCTTGTCACGCGCGGCGGCACGCCGCCATTCGAGCAACAGACTGACCGCGGTGGAATCCACCTCGGTAACACCCGCCAGATCCACCGTCACCGACGCTGTCTTGAACACACGACTACCTTCGTCGAGCACGGCGTTAATGTTAGCGAGGGTCACCGGCCCGCTCAACACGGCGCGCCCGTCAATCGCCGGGTCCAGCGTAATCACTTTTGCGTCACCTGTGTGCTGCGATTTTTGTCGGCCAGCGTGGCGATCAAACCATCCACGCCGTTCTTCTGAATTTCGGTATTGAAGGTATTACGATAGTTCTCGACCAGGCTGATGCCCTCGATCTTCATGTTGTAGACCTTCCAGCCGGACTCGATTTTTTCCATGCTGTAGTCCACCGCAATCGGCTGCCCGCTGTTTTGCTTGATCAGCGACTGCACCACCACATCAGTATCGCCCGCTGCCATGCGCACCGGCTTGTATTCCACGGTTTGATTTTTATATTGCGTGAACGCCGTGGTGTAGGTGCGCACCAGCAACGTGCGGAATTCGGCGACCAGTTTCTTTTGCTGTTCCGGGTTGGCGGCGCGCCAGTTGCGCCCCATCGCCAACTGCGTCATGTGCGTGAAGTTGAAATGCGGCAACACTTTCGCATCGACCAGTTCCAGCAGTTTTTTCTGATTGCCCGACTGAATATCCTTGTCGGCGCGGATCACCGTCAGCACGTCATCGGTGACGGATTTCGCCAGCGCGTCCGGCGCGAGCTGCGCCTGCGCCTGCGCCAACGAGAATGAAAAAAATACCAAAAAAAACAAATACTTACACAATATACGCATAGTGTCTCCCGGCTTCGTCACGATTATTTCTTGTCGCCGCCTTCGGCGGCCTTGCTGTACAAAAACTGTCCGATTAATTTCTCCAGCACCACGGCGGACTGCGTTTGCTTGATTTTGTCGCCGGTGCCGAGGTTTACCGTGTCACCGCCGCCTTCAAGCCCGATGTATTGCTCGCCGAGCAAACCGGAGGTGAGGATCGAGGCGCTGGTGTCTTTCGGAAAGGTGTAGGTCTTTTCGATGTTGAGCGTCACGCGCGCATTGAATTTATCGTTATCGAAACTGATACCGGTGACGCGCCCGACCACCACGCCGGCGCTTTTAACCGGCGCGCGCGGCTTCAGGCCGCCAATGTTGTCAAAATTCGCCGTGAGCGCATAGGTTTCCCCGCCGCCGCCACCGCTCATATTACCCACTTTCATCGCCAGCACCAGCAACGCGCCGATGCCGCCCATGACAAACAGTCCTACCCAAAGATCGAGTGTAGAGCGCTGCATTAGACCCCTCCAAACATGAAAGCCGTTAACAAAAAGTCCAAGGCCAGTATCGCCAGCGACGAGGTCACCACGGTGCGCGTGGTCGCCCCCGACACGCCCTCGGCAGTGGGCGGCGCGTCGTAGCCCTCGAACAGCGAAATCCACGTCACGGCGAAACCAAACACCACACTCTTGATCACGCCGTTCATGATGTCTTTCTGAAAATCCACCGCGCTTTGCATCTGCGACCAGAACGAGCCTTCGTCCACCCCGATCTGCACCACGCCCACCAGGTAACCGCCGAACACCCCCATGGCGCTGAACATCGCAGCCAGCAGTGGCATCGATATAAAGCCCGCCCAAAAGCGCGGCGCCACCACCCGCGCAATCGGATCGACCGCCATCATTTCCATCGCCGACAACTGCTCGGTGGCCTTCATCAAACCGATCTCCGCAGTCATCGCCGAACCCGCGCGGCTGGCAAACAACAACGCCGCCATCACCGGCCCCAGTTCCCGCACCAGCGACAGCGCCACCAGCACGCCCAGGGCGGATTCGGAGCCATAGGTTTGCAGCGTGTAATAGCCCTGGTAGCCCAGCACCATGCCGACGAACAGCCCCGACACCAGAATGATGATTAGCGACAGCACGCCGGTGAAGTACAGCTCGCGGATCACCAACCGAGGGCGTTTCAAGCTGGTGCCCGAACTCATGATGGTGCGCGCGATAAAGCGCGTGGCGTAGCCCAGGCGCAGCACGCTATCGATGGTGCGCGCGCCGACGGCGCGTATGGAAAACCCCTGGTGCGTGGCCATCAGTGTCCCAACCTCATGTCTTCCGCCAGCTTGCGGCCGGGGTATTGATACGCCACCGGCCCGTCGAATTCACCATACACAAACTGGCGCACCAGTGGATCGGTTGAATTGCGTATCGCATCCGGCGTGCCGTGCGCCACCATTTTACCGTCGGACAGGTAATACACGTAATCCACCACTTCCATCGCCTCGTGTACATCGTGCGTCACCACAATCGAGGTCGCGCCCAGCGCGGCGTTCAGTTCCTTGATGAGATTGCTGATAATGCCCATCGCAATCGGATCAAGGCCGGTAAACGGTTCGTCGTAGAGCATCAGCATCGGATCGAGCGCAATCGCGCGCGCCAGCGCCACGCGCCGCGACATGCCGCCGGACAATTCGGAGGGCATCAGCTGGTGCGCGCCGCGCAAGCCCACCGCATGCAGCTTCATCAGCACCAGATCACGGATCATCGCTTCCGGCAAATCGGTATGCTCGCGCATCTGGAACGCCACGTTGTCGAACACCGACAGATCGGTGAACAGCGCGCCGAACTGAAACATCATGCCCAGCCGCCGGCGCATTTTGTAAATGCCAGCCTGATCCAGATCGTTCATGCGCTGACCGTCAACCCAGACTTCGCCTTGTTTGGCCTTCATCACGCCGGCCATTAAACGTAATAATGTGGTCTTGCCCGAACCGCTGATCCCCATGATGGCGACCGTGCTGCCGCGCGGGATCGACATATTGATGCCGGTAAGGATCGGGCGCGCGCCATAGGCGTAGCTTACATCCTTGATTTCTATGAGATTTTTGTCTGACACAGCACGCGTACCGCGACCGGATTCACTGAAGTAAGGAATAAGGGTGCGATTCTAGCGGCTCGCCGAGGTAATCACAATCTGACGGCGCACCGCCGGAGCCGCCGCGTGCCACCCTGTGCCAAAATCGGGCCACGCCTGACACCATTGCTTAAACCGGAGGCCGCTTGAGCGTTGCCGCATTACAATTTCAAGGTGTAAGCAAGGCTTACGCCGGAACCAGCGCCGGGGCGCCTACCGGCGCGCTCAGCGACTTCACGCTGACCGTAAACGCGGGGGAATGCTTCGGCCTGGTGGGCGCCAACGGCGCGGGCAAAACCACGCTCATCAAGTGCCTGCTCGACTTCTGCGAACCTAACGCGGGCGCCATAGCGATTTTTGGCGTGCCGCACCGGCTAACTGCGTCGCGCGCGCGGCTTGCGTATCTGCCGGAGCGATTCAACCCGCCCTACTACCTGACCGGCGGCGATTTTCTGCACTACATGGCGCGTATGCATCGCGTCGCTTACAACCCTGGCGCGGCACAGGCGCTGTTAAGCGAGCTCGACCTCGACCCCGCCGCGCTCGCAAAACCTGTGCGCACCTACTCCAAGGGTATGAATCAAAAACTGGGGTTGGCCGCCTGCATGCTCTCGCGCAAGGACCTCTACGTGTTGGACGAACCCACCAGCGGCCTCGACCCGCGCGCGCGCATTTTGCTCAAATCCAAACTCAAAACCCTGCGCGACGAAGGCAAGACGATTTTTTTCACTTCGCACGCGCTGGCCGATGTCGAGGAAATGTGCGAACGCGTGGCGGTGATCGACGCCGGAAAATTGCGCTTCGCGGGCACGCCGGCCGAGTTAATTCGCGACCAGAACGCCGGTGATATCGAGCAGGCGTTTATGGCGCTGGTGGGGTGAAATGCCCATCGTGATTAAAATAAATAATAAATAAAAACATATACTTACATCAATTTATCCGCGCCCCGCTGTCCCGCACCAACTGCGGCCACTTGATCGACTCCTGCTTCATGAATGCGGCGCCCTGCTCGGGGGTGGCGTGGTAAAAAACCTCGCTGCCGCCCGACAATAGATTCTCGGCAAAATCAGGCCGCAGCACCTGCGCGACGATCCCGGCATGCAGTTTTGAGATGATCTCGCGTGGCGTTCCAAGCGGTGCGGCGATACCCGTCCATTGCATCGCGTCGTACCCCGCAACGCCGGCTTCGGCAATCGTCGGCACGTCGGGCATCAGTACCGAACGTTTGCTGCTGCTCACCCCGAGCGCCCATAGCCGTCCCGATCGCGTGTGCGGCAGCAGGTTGACCATGCCGGCGAACGTGACCTTGATGCGCCCGCTCAGCAAATCAGTCAGCGCGGACGCGCTGCCTTTATAGGGTATGTGCGTCAGTTCGATACCCGTCATGCGCTGAAACAGCGCGCCGGACAGATGTTGCAGGCTGCCGTTGCCGGACGAGGCGTAATCGATTTTGCCCGGCGCCGCCTTGGCCAAGCCAATGAGCGCCTTGGCCGACTTCGCCTCCAGCGAAGGATGAACTGCCAGCACATAGGGCGCCGTGGCGAACGCGGTGACCGGCGCAAAATCCTCGAACGGACGGTACGGCAGCTTCGCGTACAGCCCCGCGCTGACAAAATGCGAGGTGGTGATCGACAGCAGCGTATAGCCATCCGGCCGCGCCTTCGCCACCAGATCGGCGCCGATGGTGCTGGCGGCACCGGGGCGGTTATCCACCACGATCTGTTGTCCCAGCGCCTCGGACAGTTTCTGGCTCAACAGACGCGCCGGCACATCCGCGGCGCCACCGGTGGAAAACGGCACCACTAATCGGATCGGGCGACTAGGATAGACCTCTCGTGACCCCGCCGAAGCGGCGTGAGCCGTCATCGGCAGGAGCAGTACCAGCAACAAGCGCCGCATCACTGACACGCTACGCCACGCCGCTCGCGCCATGTATGCGATCGAGGATCGGCAACAAATACGTCATGAATCGCTGCGGGTCTTCGCTCATCGGAAAATGCCCCAAGCCCTTCATGATTGTCGCCTGTGCGCCGTTGATGCGCCGCGCCGCGTCGAGCGTGTCTTCGGGCGTGCAGGAGTAATCGTATTCGCCCGACAACAGGTACAGCGGACAACGCGTGGTGTCGATGTCCGCCAGACGCCCGCGTATATCGCCATCGACCGTATAAAAGTACAGATCGCCCTTGAACACGCCGGGCCCGCCCTGCATGTAATGCCACAGCGTTTCCCAGCGTTCCGCCTCGGGGCTGCGCGGCCCCATCAGGCCGGACACGATGCCGGCGGACACTTCACCCCCATGCACATCGGGACGATGCAGCCACGACAAGTCGTAATAAGGATCGACGTGCGCACCGGCCTGCAAGCCGATGATCGCGCGAAATCGTTCGGGATGATCGAGCGCCAAATGCAGCGCCATGCGGCCGCCGATGGAACAGCCCATCACCACCGGACGGTCCAGCGCCAGCGCATCCATCATCGTCAAAATCATCGCCACGTAATCGCGCGAGGTGAGCTGGTAATCCGCGTTCTGCCAGCCTGCGGGCGGTGACGATTTGCCGTGCCACGGCAGATCAAACGCAATCACGCGAAAATGTTCCAGCACGCGCGCATCGTTCATCAGCCCGCGAAATTGGCGTGTATCGGAAGACGCCGTGTGCAGGCACAGCAGCGGTATGCCCTGGCCCGCTTCTTCGACGTAGACGCGATGCGGTTTGCCCAGCAAATCGATGCGCAGGTAGCGTCCGGTGATGGGCTCAAAGTGAGCGCTCATTGCACGCCTCCGGCCACTGATTCACGCGGACGCGGCGCCGCCATTACGCCTTTAAAATACAACAGGTTCGCCATGAAGGGATGCACATTACCTTCGATACGCAGCGCGCGATATTTCACCAGCGCCAGCAAATCGTGAAAACCTGGCGGCGGGTTCGGCAACCAAAACGTATTCCACGCATCCTTGGGTGCGCGCAGGGCAAAGCTCCAGCTCGGCATCACCAGGGGGCCGCGTTTTACCGCGGCGATGCGGCCCGCGGCCACTTGCACTAACCATGCGGCGTCACCGGCCTCCACCAGAAAAGTCGTATCGACCCATCGCCCGCGCCAGACGAGTCTGGCGTCGGCATTGACGCGTTGCTGCAATTGATCCATCGGATGTGCTGGGGTCACCATCGCGTTCCTCTCCCGTGCAAAAAAGCGTTCGGTATGTTGCCGGATTATAATCGCAGCCGTCGCCGACGTTCCGCGACGCGCCATCAACGCATCAACGGGGAGCCGCACTTGGTCAGCAAGGCAAAGGTTGTCATCACCGACTACGCTTGGGCATCGGTAGACGGCGAGCGCAACATACTCGCGGCACTGGCCGACGTGGTGCCGCTCCAGAGCAAGACCGCTGGCGAATTTCTGCCGCACGCCGCCGATTGCGACGCGCTGCTCAACGCGTATGCCGGCCCCATCACGGCGGCCGTGATGGCACAGATGCCCAAGTGCAAAATCATCGCCAAGTACGGCATCGGCGTGGACACCATCGACATCGACGCCGCCACCGCCGCCGGCATTATTGTCACCAACAACCCCGCCTACTGCATCGAAGAGGTGGCCGAACACACGCTGGCGCTGATCCTCGCCAGCGCGCGCAAAATCGCGTTCTACGACCGGCAGGTGCGCGCTAGCGCGTGGGCCGTGCCGCCGGGAAAACCGCTATACCGGCTGGCGGGCGGCACGCTGGGGCTGGTGGGCTTCGGCAATATCGCGCGCGCCGTCGCTGTGCGCGCGGCCGCATTCGGCATGCGCGTGCTGTATTGCACGCCGCGCCCGAACGAAGTACACGCCGGCGTCCCCGGCACGCGGGTGGACTGGCGCGACCTGCTGCGCGCATCAGACGTGGTGTCATTGCACCCGCCGCTCACCCCCGCCACACGCCACCTGATGAATGATGACGCGTTTGCCTGCATGAAGCCAA
>CANIID010000203.1 GCA_947467315.1 Betaproteobacteria bacterium
CTGGTGGCGCGCGGCATCGCGCAAAAAATTCTGCCGCCGCTGTGCAAAATTTATCTCGACAAAGGCATCGAGCTGCGTGGTGATGAGGCGTCCAGAGGCATCGTGCCGCAAATGAATCCCGCGCGCGACGAAGACTGGCGCACCGAATATCTCGCCGCGATTCTGTCCGTGCGCGTGGTCGATGGTCTCGATCAGGCGATTGAACACATCACCACCTACGGCTCGCAGCACACCGACGCCATCGTCACCGAAGACTTCACCCGCGCGCGGCGCTTCATCGCGGAAGTCGATTCGAGCTCGGTGATGGTCAATGCGTCTACACGTTTTGCCGACGGCTACGAATACGGTCTCGGTGCCGAAATTGGCATTTCCACCGATAAGCTGCATGCGCGCGGGCCGGTGGGGCTGGAAGGCCTGACCTCGCTCAAGTACGTGGTGTTTGGCGATGGGCACATTAGAGCGTAGTAATTAACTATTTGTTTTTATTGGATTTTTAATGCCGAAGCTGATCGAAGTCAAAGTCCCCGCCATCGGCGATTTCAAAAATATTCCCGTCATTGAAGTGCTGGTGAAGCCGGGCGACACGGTGCAGCCGGAAGATTCGCTGGTGACGCTCGAATCCGACAAAGCCACGCTGGATGTGCCCGCACCCGTTGCCGGCGTGGTGAAGGAACTCAAAGCGAAAGTCGGCGACAAGGTTTCGCAAGGGTCGCTGATTTTGATGCTGGAAGTCGCAGAAACCAGTACGGTCGCGAGCGCCGCCACGCAACCCGCTGCTACACCGGCACCTGCAAAGCCCGCGGCCACCGCCGCTGCGCCGGTAACATCGGCATCCAACGGCGCGCCAGCGACGGTCTCCGTATCAAATATCAAAGCCGATATTCACACTGAAGTCCTGGTGCTTGGTGCAGGCCCCGGCGGCTACACCGCTGCCTTCCGCGCGGCTGACCTCGGCAAGAACGTGGTTCTGGTCGAACGCTATCCCACGCTTGGCGGCGTGTGTTTGAACGTCGGTTGCATTCCATCGAAGGCGCTGCTGCACGTGGCGAAAGTGATTACCGAGGCCGACGAAGCCGCGCACACCGGCATTACTTTCGGCAAGCCCGTCATCGACATCGACAAACTGCGCGCGTGGAAATCCGGCGTGGTGGGCAAGCTCACCAAAGGTTTGTCGGGTCTGGCGAAGCAACGCAAGGTGCAGGTGGTGACCGGGCGCGGTGAATTTTCCTCGCCCAACACGATCAAGGTTGAAACCGCCGAGGGCGTGAAGACCATCGCGTTTGAAAACTGCATCATCGCCGCCGGTTCGTCGGTGGTGCGCATTCCGGGCTTTCCGTACGACGACAAACGCATCATCGATTCCACCGGCGCGCTCGAACTTGCGGAGATTCCCAAGCGCCTGCTAGTGGTGGGCGGCGGCATCATCGGTCTGGAAATGGCCACGGTGTATGACGCGCTGGGCAGCAAGATCACCGTCGTCGAGTTGATGGATGCGCTGATTCCCGGCGCGGATCAGGACATCGTGAAAGTGCTGCAAAAACGCATCAGCAAGCGCTACGAAAAAATTCTGTTGAAAACAAAGGTGGCCAAAATCGAGGCATTGAAGGAAGGACTTAAAGTCACCTTCGACGCCGGCGGCACGCAAAGCACCGACACCTTCGATGCGATCCTGATGGCGGTGGGCCGTCGCCCCAACGGACGCGACATCAAAGCCGACGCCGCCGGTGTTACGGTGAACGAACGCGGCTTCATCCCGGTCGATAAACAAATGCGCACTAGCGTGCCGCACATCTTTGCCATCGGTGATGTGTGCGGCGAGCCGATGCTCGCGCACAAAGCCACGCACGAAGCCAAGATCGCTGCTGAAGTGATCGCCGGACACAAGTCGTTTTTCGATGCCCGCACCATTCCGTCGGTGGCCTACACCGATCCGGAAATCGCATGGATGGGCCTCACCGAAACACAGGCCAAGGCACAGGGCATCGACTATGAAAAAGCGGTGTTCCCGTGGGCCGCGAGTGGGCGCGCGCTTTCTACCGGACGCGACGACGGCATGACCAAGTTGCTGCTCGACAAAACCACGCGGCGCGTGCTGGGCGCGGCGATTGTCGGCGTGAATGCCGGCGAACTCATCGCCGAAGCGGTGCTGGCGCTGGAAATGGGCGCCGATGCGGCTGATCTGTGCCTGACCATTCACCCGCATCCCACGTTGTCGGAAACGGTGGCCTTCGCCGCCGAAATCGCCGAAGGTTCGATCACCGATCTTTACCTGCCGAAAAAATAACGCGCTCACCTGATGTCACCGCGCGAATGTCAAATGTTGCCCACTTGAACCCCGACAGCAATGCACACGCGGTTCGTGCGCCCTTAGCTGACACGGATCGCCAGGCAGTACGCCTCAAGCGTTTTCTGATCGCCGCAGGCGCATACGCCCTGGCAATCGCCGTGGTGGGTCTTGGCGTCGGGTTCGGGTTATGGGGCGTCGATGTACTGGTCACCTACGCCCTTATTGTGGCCGCGATCAATGCCGTGTTCTTTGGCGCTTTCAAATCGGGCCTCAACCGGAAACTGTCTGATCCCAGTCTGACCGAGTTGCAGATCCTGGCGGCGACCTGCGCGCTGCTGTTCATCGTCTATCACGCCGGAACGGCACGCGGCATCGTGCTGCTGTGGGTGTTGCTGATTTTCATGTTCGGCGTGTTTCGCCTGAACACCACCCAACTGTGGCGGCTGGCCGGGGTGACCTGGCTTGCTTACGGCGCGATCGTCTATATTGACTATCTGCACCATGCTGACCGTATGGACTCAAAGCTGGAGCTATTCCAGTGGCTGGCGCTCGGCGGCGTGTTGGCATGGTTTAGCTTCATGGGCGGGTACGTCAGCGCGATGCGCTCGCGCCTGCGTCGCAGCGAGGCGCTCTACCGCACGATGTGGGAGACTGCCGCCGACGCCATATGCATCACCGGCAGCGACGCGCGCATCAAGTACGCGAATCCGGCAGTCGCCGAAATGTTTGGCCGCGAACCGGGCGCATTGATCGGCATGCCATTCGTGAAGTTGCTGAGCGATACCACCGCCGCCACCGGCAATACGGAACTAAGGCACTATTTCAGCACACATGAAACAAAAGCCAGTTGGCGCGAAGCGGAAATGTACTTCAAGCATGCCGACGGACGGGAGTTCACCGCTGAGGTATCCGCCACCGAAATAAACGTGGACAACCAGCGCACGCTGTTGCTGTTTATCCGTGACATCACCGCGCGCAAAAATACCGAAAGCGCGCTGGTCGCCGCGAAGATTGTCGCCGAGGCGTCAAACCGCGCGAAGTCGCGGTTTCTCGCCAACATGAGCCACGAGATTCGCACGCCGATGAACGGCATCATCGGCATGGCGCGCATCCTCGAACACGAGCCGCTGAACGACAAAGGGCGCGACTACGTCGAGACCATACAGCGCTCGGGGAATACCCTGCTCGAAGTGGTCAACGGCATCCTCGACTTCTCGCACATCGAAGCCGGAGAGATCACCTTGGCGAAAAAGGTATTTGATCCCGCGAAACTCGCGCGCGAGACGCATGGCCGCTTTGCGGAGCGTATCGTCACCAAAGGCCTGCGCTCGATCTGCACGCTGGCGCCGGATTTGCCGCCTTTTGTGAGCGGCGACGCGGCGCGGCTGCAACAGATACTCTCGGCGTTGCTGGCCAACGCCTTGAAATTCACCGAACACGGCGAGATTGAATTGTCGGTAACACTCGATGGCGCGCAGAACCTGCGCTTCGAAGTGCGCGACACCGGCATCGGCGTGCCGGCCAACAAGCACGAGCATATCTTCGACGCCTTTGCGCAAGTCGATGACACCTTGACCCGGCGCTTCGGCGGCACCGGCCTGGGACTGACGATTTCGCGGCGACTGGCACACTTGATGGGCGGCCAGATCGGCGTCGACAGTGAACTCGGCAAAGGTTCTGTTTTCTGGCTGAGCGTGCCGCTGCCGCGCGCCGAGCAACCCGCTGCGGCGAACGCGAGTTCGCAACGCCATGCCGGTAAAGCCATTTTGCTGGTGGAAGACGATGTGGTCAACGCCCGGATCGCGCAGTTGCTGCTCACTAAACGCGGGATCAAAGTGACGCATGCCAGCGATGGCGCGCGCGCGGTGGTGGCGTACAGCGAGTCGCCCTTCGACCTGGTATTGATGGATTGCCAGATGCCGGTGATGGACGGCTTCGAAGCCACGCGCCACATTCGCGCCATGGAGCGCGAACGCGGCGCGCCGCATACGCCCATCGTCGCGCTCACCGCGCACGCATTCGCCGGCTACCGCGATGAATGCATCGCCTCCGGCATGGACGACTATCTGGCCAAACCTTTTACCATCGATGATTTCGACAACATGCTCGGCCGCTGGTTACGCCTGGCTGATAACGACGCCAACGCAATTGCGCCGGCGCCCGCGTGACGCACCAACCCTTTCATTCCTAGATACCGCTCATGAAACTGCCACTCGAAGGCGTCAAAGTGCTTGACTTGACGCACGCGCTCGCCGGACCTTATTGCTCCACCATGCTCGCCGATCACGGTGCGCAGGTCATCAAGCTCGAAGCCTTTGGAGCAGGCGATATCGCGCGCACCTGGGGCACCGCGTTGCCCGGTGGCGAAACAGCGTATTTCGTCAGCCTGCACCGTAACAAGAAAGGCATCGAGATTAACCTGAAGCACCCGCGCGGCAAGGAACTGTTTTTTGATCTGGTCGAGCGCTGCGATATCGTGATCGAAAATTTCCGTGTCGGCACGCTGCAAAAACTCGGCCTCGGCTACGATAAGGCGAAAGCGCGCAATCCCGGCATCATCTACTGCTCGGTCTCGGGCTTCGGCCAGAGCGGACCGTACCGCGACCGCCCCGCGCTTGACCTGATTCTGCAGGCCGAAAGCGGCATGATCAGCGTCACCGGCGAGCCGGGCGGACGCGGCGTGCGCTGCGGCGTTTCCATCGCGGATCTCACTGCGGGTCTTAACGCCGCCTTCGGCATTATGGCGGCGCTGCGCGTGAAAGAAAAAACCGGACTAGGCCAACAGGTCGATGTATCGATGATGGAAGGGCAGATGTCGCTGCTGCATTCGATGATCGGCAGCTACCTTGCCGACGGCAAGACGCCCGCACCCATGGGCACAGCATATACCGCGCTCACACCGTACCAGACCTTTCGCACCCAAACCAAGGATTTCGCACTGGCGGTGGGCAGCGAAAAACTCTGGAAAACATTTTGTCCCGCCATCGGCCATGCGGAACTGACGGACGATCCGCGCTACGCGAGCAACCGCGCGCGCATGAAAAACCGCGACACGCTGATTCCGACGCTGCAGGATATTTTCCTGACCCGCACCTTCGACCATTGGGAAAAAATTCTGCTCGATGCCGGCATTCCATTCGGCGCGTTGAACGACATCGGGCAGATGATCGATCACCCGCAGGTCAAGGCGCGCGGCTCGATGGTGGAAATCGACCACCCGAAAGTCGGCAAGACAAAAATCGTAGGGCCGGTGGCAAAACTCTCCCTGACGCCGGCGACCATACGTTCGCCATCGCCGTCGCTGGGCGAACACACCGAAGAAGTGCTGCGCGATTTTCTCGGCATGACACCGGATGCCATTGCGCAATTGCGCACCGCCGGCGTCATCGCCAATCGCTGATCATCGTTTATCTTTTCAAGGAGCCCAACCATGAGCCGTCTGCAACCCGTTGATCCCGCCACGCTGCCGCCGGAAGGCCGCGCGGTCTACGACAAAATCGCCAACTCGCCGCGCGGCGGCGTGCGCGGGCCGTTTCTGGCGCTGCTGCATGCGCCGGAAATGTGCGACCGCATTCAGCATCTGGGTGCGTTTCTGCGCTACGACACCTCGTTCGATCCGCGCCTGTCGGAAATGACCATCCTCATCGTCGCGCGGCGTTTCAACTGTCAGTACGAATGGTTCGCGCACGAGACGCACGCGCAAAAAGGCGGCCTCGCACAGCCGGTGATCGAAGCCATCCGCGAACGCCGCCGTCCCGACGGCATGAAACCCGACGAAACCGCACTCTACGATTACGTCACCGAGCTGGTGACGAACAACAGCATCTCCGCGCCTACCTATCAGCGCGCGCTCGACGCCTTCGGCACGCGCGGCGTGGTGGAATTGGCGGGCCTCGCCGGTTACTACATCATGATCGGGATGACCTTGCTCGCGCACGACTTGCAGCCGCCGGCGGGCACACCGCCCTTGTTTAAATAATTACGCTGATGGAGGCAAATGCCATGGCGCGAATTCTTGTGGTGGACAACGAACCGACGTGTCTCAAACTCGCCACCCTCATGCTCACCAAGGCAGGCCACGAAGTGCTGAGCGCGGTGGACGGCGCAGAGGCGATTCAAGCCGCGCTCACCCATACGCCCGACCTCATTCTCATGGATATTGGCATGCCCCACATGGACGGGATAAGTGCACTGAAGCACCTGCGCGCGGATCCGCGCACGGCGGGCATCAAGGTGGCCGCACTCACGGCTTACGCCATCAAGGGCGAACGTGAGCGCCTGCTCGCAGAAGGCTTCGACGACTACCTCGACAAACCGATACGCTACAAAGACTTTTCGGCAGAAGTGGAAGCGCTACTGCAACGGCAGAGCGACTGAGCCGCCGTTGGCACGCAACCTATCATCTATAAAAATAATAATAAAAACAAATACTTATATTTAAATTCGAGCAGCCTACGGCTTATCCGCGCGACGGCACAGTTCCTCACGCAAAAACACCGGCGCGCGATTCTCCGCATACTTAACCATCACCGCCTTGCCCGCCATCTCCTTGGGAAAACCCTCGGGCAATGTCACCACCACCTGATGACCGCGCGCGCGCATCATCGCAGCAAACTCTTCCGGCGATGACGGCGCCTGCGGCAGCCGCTCCATTCTCACCAGCATTTGCAAACTCACGCAGCCCGACTCGCGCGACAGCAACATCCAGGCTTCCTGCGCGTGCGCGGCAGCCGCCGGCATCAGCGCCGCGATGAGCCCAGCGCAAAGGCGTCCGTAAAACGATCCGGCAGCTAAACAGTTGTTCATCAGGGCCTCGGGGTCTGTTTCATACAATGGGCACGCGCGCGCTCCTGCGCCGGGCATCGCGCAGCATTCGCCACTTGCCGCAGCACCTCGCGTGCGTCGCCGTAGCGGCTGAAGCTCTCTTTCGTACCGGTGGCCGCCGCGTACGGCGGGTCGATGGCCGCGCCACACTGCGACGCGAGGCCAAAGGTCGTGCCTGCGGCGGCACTGCGGTTCTTGCCGTCCAGCCGCGCGATCAGCGCGGGCATATCCGCAGACGTGAGTTTGCTCGACAGTTCATTCAACGACCGCTCGCCGTAACCCAGACCGTGCGCGCCCATCTGGCGGCTGTGCAAGAGCACGTCACATACTCGCTCGATTTGGCGCAATTCCGCAGTGGCTGCCGCACCCGCCGCCGGTGGTGCGATGCAGGCCCTCAGGCACAGCGGCAGCCATCGCGGTCCTTTTGCGGCCGGTGTTCCGCATCCTCAGCCTGGCGGAAACGGTGCAACTTACTTCTTCAACAACCCGACATGCGTGAGAAACCCGCGAAACTCCTCGCGCCGCGAATCGAGATATTTGCGAAACTGCGCGCCATCGAGAAAATTTTCCTCGAAGTTGTTGGCCGCCGAGTAATCTTTCCATATCTTCGAGGTCATCGCACGCCGCACCATGCCTTCCAGTGTGGCAACCGCCGCCGCCGGCACGCCGGCGGGCAAGGCGAAGCCGCGGCCGGTGCCGACCACGATCGGATAGCCGAGCTCTTTCATGGTCGGCACCTCGGGCAGCGGCGCCATGCGCCGTTCTCCCGTCACGGCCAGCACGCGTATCTTTTTGGATTCCACATGCGCGGACACTTCACTCAGGTTCTCGGTGGTGAGGTGGATGTGCCCGCCGGCGACCGCCGTACCGGCCTCGGCGCCGCTCTTGAATGACACATATTTGAATTTCACGCCGGTTTCTTTTTCGAGCATGTATTGAAACAGGCGGCCCGAACCGGTGGCGGAAGCAATCGCGCTGACGATGCTGTTCGGCTCGCGTTTGGCCGCGTCGATCAGCTCTTTTACGTTATTGAAACGACCGTCACCCGTCACCGCAATGATCTGTGGATCCATCGCCAGAAACGCCAGCGGCGTAAAGTCATCCAGACTAAAACTCAAATCCGTCCGCGTCAGCGCCGACATGAACGTGCCGGTCGCCACCGCCAGAATCACATGCGGATCGCCGCGTTTGCCCTTCACATAGTTATACGCAATGGCGCCGCCGCCACCCACGCGGTTTGCAATCACCGGCATCTGCGACACCATTTTTTCGCGCGTGAGAATTTCCGCCATCAGCCGCACGAACTGGTCGGTGCCGCCGCCCGCAGCGGTATGCGCAACCAACTCCAGGGGTTGCGACGGGAACACCTGCGCCGCAACGGTTGAGGCCGCGCACGCAGCGCCCAGTATGACCACATCAAAACCACGCAAAATTGTGCTGTGCATAGGCCCTCCCAATCGTTGACGTACAAAGTGTAGCCGCTCGCCGGCCATAGGAGAATCTTCGGTTTAAGCCTTGTTTTTACTGCCCTTTTCAGGGGCGTTACAAACGGGTAGTATTACCGGCACATTGCCGTCCTGCCATCGTAGCAGACTCTAAATTTAGCTAATAATAACAAATAGTTACAACATCCCGTTTTTACCCCGGAGCACTGATTGAAACCCACCGATATTGCGCGCCCCGATTACTTTCATAAAGTCGTCGATTGCCAGTACGCCTGCCCGGCGCACACCCCTGTTCCCGAATACATCCGCATGATCGCTGCAGGCAAGTACGACGATGCCTACATGGTCAACTGGAAGTCGAATGTGTTCCCCGGCATTCTCGGCCGCACCTGTGACCGTCCATGTGAGCCGGCCTGCCGCCGCGGCCGCGTGGAAGAAGGCAACATTGATTTGCGCAAGCCCGTTGCTCCCGGTGAACACGGTGAGCCCAAGGCCGAACCGGTGGCCATCTGCCGCTTGAAGCGTGTCGCCGCCGACAACAAAGGCAAAGACAGCGTTGCCGCGCGCATGCCCAAAGCGCCGGCGAAGAAAAACGGCAAGCGCATCGCCTGCATCGGCGCCGGCCCCGCCTCGCTGACGGTAGCGCGCGATCTCGCGCCACTGGGTTATCAAGTCACCATTTACGAAGCCGACCAAAAAGGCGGCGGCTTCATGCGCACGCAAGTGCCGCGCTTTCGGTTGCCCGAAGAAGTCATCGACGAAGAAGTCGATTACATCCTCAACATCGGCAACATCGAATTGAAATCCGGCAAAAAAGTAGAGTCCCTGAAAGCCATACTGGCGGAAAACTACGACGCGGTGTTCGTCGGCACCGGCGCGCCGCGCGGCCGTGATCTCGAAGCCCCCGGCCGTAAAGAAGCTGCGGCCAACATCCACATCGGCATTGATTGGCTGAACAGCGTATCGTTTTTGCACACCACCAAAATCGGTAAAAAGGTCATCGTGCTCGGCGGCGGCAACACCGCGATGGACTGCTGCCGCTCCTCCAAACGTCTGGGCGGTGAAGAAGTCACCGTGATCGTGCGCTCCGGCTACGAGGAAATGAAAGCCTCGCCGTGGGAAAAAGAAGACGCGGTGGACGAAGGCATTCCGATTCTGAATTTCATGGTGCCCAAAGCGTTCATCCACAACAACGGCAAACTCACCGGCATGACCTTCGATAAAGTCAAAGCCGAGTATGACGCCAAGGGCCGCCGCAATCTGGTGCCCACTGGCGAGCCGGAAATCCTCGTGCCCTGCGACGACGTGCTGGTAGCCATCGGTCAGGAAAACGCCTTCCCGTGGATCGAGCGCGACATCGGTATGGAATGGGATAAATGGGGCATGCCGGTGGTGGACACCGTCACCATGCAATCCACCAACCCGAAAGTATTCTTCGGCGGCGATGCAGCCTTCGGCCCCAA
>CANIID010000204.1 GCA_947467315.1 Betaproteobacteria bacterium
ACGCCGGGGAGCGCGCCGAACACCGACGCGCTCAGAAGAAACGCAAAAAGGGCGGCGAATGATTTCATGGTTGCACATTCGGCATAGGCATCATTATTTCACACTGGTGAGCCTGCCTGTCTTGAACCGCACTACCGAACAGCAATGTAACTATATGTTTTTATTGATATTTTATCGTTATGCTACGGGGCGTACAACGCTACTCCCACCGCCGCCCAATACGGCAAGGCCACCAGCAGCACCACCGCGATTGCGATCAACGTCATCCACACGCCGAATTTAAAAATCTCCGGCGCGCTTAAAAACCCGCGCTCGTACACCGCGAGCGATGACACGCTCTGCGCCGGATAGTAAAGCACCGCATCGCCGCCGATCATCACCGCCAGCCCGCACACCATCGGGTTCACGCCGGTGGCCGTGCCGATGGCCATCGCAATCGGAATCGTGGTGGCGAGAAAGCCGGTGATGTTGGGAATCAGTAACCGCACCGGCACCGAGGCGAGCATCAGCGTCGCGACGACGTAGTACGGCTGGCCCTGAAACGCCGGCACCGCGGCGGTGATGAGGCCGGCGACCCAATCGCTGGCGCCGCTGACCTTGAGCGCGCGCGCGAGCGAGAGCGATGAAGCCAGCACGAAAAAATTGCTCCAGCCGATGTCGCGCTCGAATTCTTTCCACGTCAGCACGCCGACGCGCGGCATCAGCAGCAGTATCCACGCGATCAGCGCCGGTATTGCCGGATGCCAGTGATGCAACGCGTCGGTGAGCCACAGCACGGACGCGCCCACGGTGATAACAAGCGTGCGGATTTCCACCGGCGCGAAGGGTTTCGCGGGCTCGTCCGGCAATGAGAGTAGCGTCTGCTGGAAGCCCTTGCGGTAAATAAAATAAATCAGCGCAGAGCCGGTGGCCAGCAGCGCGAAATACGGCACACTCATCAGCAACAGCCATTGGCTCCAACCGATGCCCCCAATCAAGGCGGCCGCGACCACCGGCGTGATGCCGCCGGTCATCAGCACGGTGGAGGCGAGACGGTTTATCGAATTCAGCGCCATCATCACCGCGCTGGCGAGCGGCGACTGGCGCGGCACGCCCGCGAGATCGAGCGCCTGTTCGTACACATGCACGAGGATGCCGGTGCGCGTGGTGGCCGAGGGCAATATGCAGGTCAGCAGTGGAAACGACAGCAGCAGTTGCAGATACAGCGCGCGCGCACTGCCACGCGAACGGTGCAGAAAGAAACGCGCCACGCGTTCCGCAAGGCCGCTTTTCTGCACCGCCAGCCCGATGGTCAGTACGCCGATGAGAAAGTACGCCACCGGATCGGCAAAGCCCGCCAACGCATCGGGGAAACCGGAACCGGTCAATACTAGCGCGACGATCAGCACCATCGCCGTCACGCCTGCGGGCAGCGCCTCGGTACACCACAGGCCGATGGCCAGCACCGCCACCGCAATCACGCGCTTGCCACCTTCCGGCAGACCCGCCGGTGCGGGCATGGCGATCAGGCCGGCGCAGAGGGCGACGAGGATCGCTATCGTCAGCGGCGCGCGTTGGTCCTTTGAATGCGATGAGGAGATGGCGGACATGATTGTCGAACTGTATCTCGAAAACCCCAACTATCCAATTTCATCAATGCCGTGGGCGTTAAGCTGGACAGGCGCCAGCGCAACAGTTCAAACGCCCCCCGGACTTTTTGCTATGCTGTTACTTGAAGCGGCCAATGGGTTCTATGGGCAGCTTTTCACGGCGCGCGGCGGGCAAATCAATAACAATCAAGCGCTATTCGTGCTATTTCATAATCTATCAGAAGAGAGAATATGCTCAGTTCCAAAAAATGGCTGGTTTCGGTCACCCTGGCCAGTGTGGCGATCCTTGTTGCGGCGTGTGCGGGCATGGTGGGCGGCGGCAATTACATGACGTTTTTCGTGACCAGCACCGGTATGGGCAACGGGGCTGATCTCGGCGGACTCGCGGGCGCGGACGCGCACTGCCAAAAGCTGGCGGCGGCGGCGGGCGGCGGCGGCAAGACCTGGCGCGCTTATCTCAGCACGCAAGGCAAGGATGGCGCACCGACCGTGAACGCGCGTGATCGCATCGGCAGGGGGCCGTGGCAGAACGCCAAGGGGGCCTATGTCGCGAACAGCGTGGATGATCTGCACGGCGGCTCCAACAACATCACCAAGGAAACCGCGCTGAACGAAAATGGACAAGTGGTCTCGGGGCGTGGCGACAAGCAGAACCGGCACGACATCCTTACTGGCTCGCGCACCGACGGAACGGCGTTCGGTCCCGGCGACCCTGACATGACCTGTGGCAACTGGACACGCAGCGGCGCGGAAGGTGTTGCCGTGGTAGGCCATCACGATCGCAACGGTCCGACCAATGACCCGTGGGCAACGTCGTGGAACTCATCGCACCAATCGCGCGGCGGTTGCAGTCACAAGGCCCTGGTTGGCACCGGTGGCGATGGTTTGTTTTATTGCTTCGCGGCGAACTGAGCTGCGTTAGCGGGCAGCGGGGGCAGCGCGTCAGGGCAACGGTTTTCGCCTTGACAGCGCTGTCAGCTCCACGGTTTCTCTGCGGCCATGTTCTTGCCCGCGATACGGCCGAACACAAACGCGTTGGTGAGATGCAGGCCGCTGCGGTAGCCGGCTTCGTTGGTGTAACCGCCGACGGTGCCGCCGGCGCCGTACAGCCGGCGTATCGGTTGCAGATCGACATCGAGGATTCTCGCTTCGGCATCCATGCGCAGGCCACCGCGCGTGGTGGTAACACCGATGATGCCGCGCCAGCCGTAGTACGGCGGTGATTCCATTTTGATCAGGTACTTGGGGTTGCGCTGAAACTCGGCGTCTTTGCCCGCGGTCGCCATGTCGTTGTAGGCGGCAACGGTTTTTTTCAGACCGTCGGCGCCGATGCCGAGCTTTTTGGCGAGTTCGTCGAGCGTGTCGGCTTTTTTGATAATGAAACCCTCGCCGCTGAGCCCCTCGGTAAACAACGCCTGTCTGCCGCGAAACGTGGTTTCAAAACGCGGGCTGTTCATGATGGCCTTGGCCATCGGTGCATCGAATACGCAGGCGAAATTGCCGTTTTGTTTTTGTGCTTCGGAGAACAGCGGCACGTAATAGCCCTGCACCGGCTCGTCGCAGAAGCGCTTGCCGTCGCCATTCACCAACAGTGCACCGGCCTGCGCGAGGAATTCGTAGCGCGGCCATAAATCCGCCTTGCCGGGGGAGACTTCAACGCAGTGCGGGTGGCCTTGCGGCGTGTAGCCGGTGATGTCCGCGCCCAGCCGTTGTGCGATGCGTATGCCGTCGCCGGTGTTGCCGGGGTTGCCGACGAACTTGGTATTTTTCAGCGCGGGAAAATGGCTTTCGATGTAGGCGGGGTTGGCGGCGAAGTCGCCGGTACACAAGGCGACGGCTTTTTTGACCTTGATGTTCCGTGTGCGGCCATCGGCGGTTGCGCACTCGATGCCGACGACTTCGCCCTGCGGCGCCGCGCCCTTTGGCTGATCGAGGTAGAGTTTAGTGATACGGGTGTCGTATTGCAGTTTGATCTCCGGGCGTTTCGCCACTTCGGCCACCACGATTTTCATCATCTTGGCGCCGCCGTTGGCCTCGCGGTAACCGCGCGGTGCGCTGTATCCCGGCAGCGGGTCGATGAACGACCAGCGCATGCCGGCCGCCCACAGAAAATCAAACACCTCGGTGGCGACGTCGATCATTTTGCGGGTGATTTTCGCGTCAACGCCGTTTTCCGACGCCGCCATGGATTCGCGGTACCACAGCTCGGCCGAATCCTGAATGTTCTTTTCTTTTTGCATGATGGTGCCGGCGGCAAGGATGGTGCCCGACGAAAATCGCCCCGAGCCGCCGGCAATGGCGGTTTTTTCCAGCAGCAAAATATTGCGCGCGCCCGCGTCGTGCGCGGCGATGGCCGCGAAGCAGCCGGAGACGCCCGCGCCGGCGATCAGCACATCGACTTCGCTGTCCCATTGTTGCGGCGGCGGCGCGGCCTGCGCTGTGTTTAAGCTGTTCATGAAGGCCAGCGAACCGGCGCCAGCGACAGCACCTTTGATAAATTGCCGCCGTGATGCGGGAGGATGATCCGGTGTTTTAGCCATGGGCGCATTCCTGTCGGGTGGTGAGATATCGAAAGTGCATTTTAAACGCGCATTCAGCGCAAGGAATCCGCTTTGATTCCCGCGGTCGCGACGAGCTTCGCCCACTTGGCGAGTTCGCCGCGGATGTAGTCGCGGCACGCTTCGGGGGTTGAGCCTTCGATTTCGAAACCCTGCTGATCGAGTCTGGCGCGCACTTCAGCAATGTTCAGCGCGCGCAGGGTTTCGTCGTGCAACCGGCGCACGATGGCGCCCGGCAGCTTGGCCGGGCCGAGCAGCGCGTACCACTGGTTGGTGTCGAAACCCGGCAGGCCGCCTTCCGCGACCGTAGGAATGTCCGGCACGATAGATGAGCGTTTCAGGCCGCTGACCGCGAGCGCGCGCAACTTGCCGGCGCGGGTGTGCGGCAGCGCGGCGGGCAGACTGGAAAACATGAACTGGGTGTGGCCGCCCAGCAGATCAGACAGCGCCGGCCCCGCGCCTTTGTACGGCACGTGATTGAAGGTGACGCCCGCCATCTGCGACAGCAGCACCGCCGACAGATGCGTAGCGCTGCCGAACCCCGCCGAGGCGTAAGTGATCTGGCCGGGCTTTGCGCGCGCGGCGGCGATGAGTTCTTTCATCGATGTCACCGCGAACGACGGATGCGCGGTGACGATGTTCTGCGACGAGGCCATGTGCGTGATGGCGGTAAAGTCGTTGAGCGCGTCGTACGGCAGCTTGCTCATCGCCGGGTTGATGCCGTGTGAGGCGGCGTAGGCGAGAAACAAGGTATAGCCGTCGGGCGCCGCGCGCGCGGCGAGTTCGCCCGCGATCGCACCGCTGGCGCCGCCGCGATTGTCGGCGACCACGGATTGCCCAAGCTGCTCCGAAAGTTTTTGGCCGACCACGCGGCCGATAAAATCCGCGCCGCCGCCCGGCGGTAGCGGGATAATCAAACGGATCGGTCGCGTGGGGTAAGTGCGGTACGATTGCGCAAGCAACGGTGGCGCGGCGCAGATCAGCAACAGGCCTCCCAGCAGGCGCCAGCACACGCGGGATGGCGTGCCGCAAAAATCAGGGATGGTGCGGGCCAAGGGGTGTCGAATAAAGTTATTTAAAAACATATACTTACGTAATTTTACTGCTGTTTACCACCCTGCGCCGGTTACGGGGGCGTGAGACATCACAACGGAATGCATCGCATGGCAAGAATTTATCAGATTGCACGTATTAAAGATGGCGGCGCGGACGTAGACCTGCATTACGATCTGGCCGATTACACCGATCCGTGGCGCGCCACGCCGCCGGAAACCGTGTTGCTGTATCCGGGGTATTGTCGCAACGTCGAGTTCTGGCATGCATGGGTGCCCTTGCTCGGACGTGATTACCGCGTGCTGCGCATGGACCCGCGCGGCTACGGCCACAGTGCCAAGCCCGCGCCCGGCGTGGAAATGGATGCCGAAGAAGCCGCGCGTGACGCGTTGGGCTTGATGGATCATCTCGGTATTGAGCGTGTGCATTGGATCGGCGAATCCACCGGCGGCCGGATCGGCATGTTGGTGGCGTTGCTTGCACCCGAACGCATCGCCTCGATCTCGGCGTGCAACACCACCGCGAAAACCGGCAAAGACACCGTGGATACCTACGCGCTGGGCGAAGCCGATCAGGGCGCGGCCATCGAAAAATACGGCGTCGGCGAATGGTGCCGCCGCACGCTGCGGTATCGCGTGGACATCACGAAAATTCCGCCGCAGCTCGGTGAATGGTGGGCGCGCGAAATGGACCGCGTGCCGCGCCACGTCGCCGCCAGCGCGTTTCGGCGTTTTACCGTGGTGGACGTGGGGCCGCGACTGACCGAGATCACCGTGCCGGTGCTGTTGATGGTCGGCGACAACTGCCCGCCCAGCCGCAAACAACGGTTGGCGGAAATGGCGCGTGAATTTCCCAAAGGCCGGCTGGTGCATCTCGCGGGTTACGATTTCGGCATCCATGTGCTCGCGCCCGAGCTGTGCGTGCAGGCGGTGCGCGAATTTCTTTCGGAGCAAGGTTGATGATGCGACACAGTGTCAAATTACTTGCGGCGACGCTGATGGGCGTGCCGCTGATCGCCACCGCGCAGAGCGCTGCAGTGCAGAGCGCCACCGATTATCCAATGAAGCCCGTGCGCGTGATCGTGCCCACGGCCACCGGCGCCGCCACCGATTTGCAGGCGCGTCTGCTCGCGCAGAAACTCAGTGCGAGTCTGAAGCGTTCATTCGTGATTGAAAATCGCACCGGCGCGGGCTACACGGCGGGCTACGATATCGTGAGCAAAGCAGCGCCCGACGGTTACACGCTGATGGCCAGCTCGGTCGCGATTACCTTTGTGCCGGCGCTGCGTCCCGATCTGCCGCTCGATCCGAGCCGCGAATTTGCGGCTGTTTCGCTGGTGGCGAAGGCGCCGTTTTTGCTGCTGGCGCACCCCGCGCTGCCGGCGAAATCGGTGCGCGAATTACTCGCGCTGGCGAAGGCGCAACCCGGCGTGCTGAACATGGGGGTCGCCAACGGCGCCACCACGCATCTGGTGTCGGCGATGTTCGCGTCCATGGCCGGCGTCAAGGTCACGCTGATCGCCTACAAGGGCAGCGCGCCGGTGATGATCGATACCATTTCGGGCCAGGTACACCTGCTGTTCGCGAACGTGCTCGCGGCCTTGCCATATGTGCGCGCCAACCGGCTGCGCGCGCTGGGCATCAGCACCGTGGAGCGTTCCGCGGTATTGCCTGATCTACCGACGATCGCGGCATCCGGTGTCCCTGGCTTTGATGTCAGCACGTGGCATGGCTGGCTCGCGCCCGCGGGCACGCCGTCGGCGCTTATCAATAAGCTGAGTACAGAGCTTGCCGTCGCAGTGAAAGCGCCGGATGTGGCCGGCAAGCTGGCCGAAGACGGCGGCGAGGCCGTCGGCGGCAGCGCGGATCAATTACAGAAACTGATCGCTATTGAAGTGCCGCGCTGGCGCAAAGTGGTTAAGGAATCCGGCATGCGCGTGGAGTGACGGCGATGTGCGCGCGATGGCGATACGCGCAATCCTAAACCTTGGCCTCTTCCTTCGCGGGCTCAGGTTCTTTGTGCAAGGACAGCGTGGAGGTGGAGGCGGAAGCCGGTTCGCCGCGCTTGCTTTTCAGTTTGATGTTCAGACGCAGTTCGTTGGCCGAGTCGGAGTTGCGAATCGCTTCTTCATAGCTGATCTGGCCGTCGGAATACAAGTCGAACAGCGCCCAGTCGAAGGTCTGCATGCCGAGCTCGCGCGATTTGGCCATCAGCGACTTGATCTCGGTGAACTCGCCCTTGAAAATGCGTTCGGCGATGGCGGGCGTGTTGAGCAGAATTTCAATTGCCGCGCGGCGGCCTTTGCCGTCCTCGGTGCGCACCAGGCGCTGGGCGACGATGGCGCGCAGGTTGGCCGAAAGATCCATCAGCAACTGGTTGCGTCGCTCCTCGGGAAAGAAGTTGATGACGCGCTCGATGGTCTGGTTGGCGCTGTTCGCGTGCAGCGTGCCGAGACACAGGTGGCCGGTTTCGGCGAAGGCGATGGCGTGCTCCATGGTTTCGGCGTCGCGGATTTCGCCGATCAGAATCACGTCCGGCGCCTGGCGTAGGGTGTTTTTCAGCGCGTGATGCCAAGTGTGGGTGTCGATGCCGACCTCGCGGTGGGTGATGAGCGACATCCTTGATTCATGGACATATTCCACCGGGTCTTCGACCGTGATGATATGCCCGGCCGAGGTGCGATTGCGCTGATCGATCATCGCCGCCAGCGAAGTGGATTTGCCCGAACCGGTGCCGCCGACCACCAGCACCAGACCGCGCTTGTTCATGATGACTTCTTTGAGAATCTTCGGCAGACCGAGCTTTTCAAAATTGGGAATCTCGGCGGCGATGGTGCGGATGACCAGGCCCACATTGCGCTGCTGCATAAACACGTTTACCCGAAAGCGCGACAGGCCGGGAATGGAAATCGCAAAATTGCATTCCATTTCCTTGTGAAATTCCTCGCGCTGCGTGGGGTTCATTAACGCGTGCGCGAGCACGCGGGTGACTTCACCGGTGAGTTTCTGCGTCGCCAGTGGCTGCATGGTGCCATTGGCTTTCATACTCGGCGGAAAATCATTGGCGATAAAAAGGTCCGAGCCGTTTTGCTGACTCATCGCGGCCAGCAGTTTGTGCATATAGGCGCGCGCTTGCTCTTCGTTCAGAACCGACATGGGGGCTTTCTCAATGGTGGGAGGACAAGGTTTATTGTTTTAGCAACGACCATCGGCTCTTTGCTGGCGAACATTTATTGGGGTCGAAGGCGCTATTGTAATCAGACAAGCCGAGTTGATGGAACCTTTGTAGAATGGCCACGTATGCTGCTGCACTCGCTTCCACATTGCATCTATTCAGAATTTCAGGAGAAAGCCGATGAAGATTACCCGCGTTGAACCCATACTGATCCGCACACCGCTGGTATTGGATGATGCCGTGCCGCACGCCAGCGGCGCGCCGAAAAACGATGTGCATACCTTGCTGGTCAAGGTGGAAACCGACGAGGGCATCACCGGCTGGGGCGAGGCGTTCTCCAATGCCGGCTGGATGGCCACGCGCACTGCCGTGGAGCAGATCGTCGGGCCGCGCGTGATCGGCAAAGACCCATCGCAGATTGCGCAAATCCAGGCCGATTTACATCGTGGCCTGTACAACACCGGGCGCAGTGGCGCGGTGGTGTTCGCCATTTCGGGGCTCGACATCGCGCTGTGGGATATTGCCGCCAAGCGCGTGGGCTTGCCGCTCTATAAGTTGCTCGGCGGCAGCGCGCGCGCCACGTTGCCCGGATACGCCAGCCTGCTGCGTTACGGGGATGCCGCCGTGGTGGCGCGCAAAACCACCGAGGCGATCCAGCGCGGCTATCGGCTGATCAAACTGCACGAAAATAAAACCGAAATCGTGCAGGCCGCCAAGAATGCCTGCGGCGACAAGGTGAAGCTGATGGTGGATTGTTCGTGCCCGTGGACGGTGGATGAAGCCATCGCCATCTCACGCGAATGGGCGGATATGAAACTCGCGTGGATCGAAGAGCCGATTTATCCGCCGGATGACCACGCCGGACTCGCGCGGCTGCGCGCGTTGAGTTCCGCCCCCATTGCCGCCGGCGAGAACATCTCCAATTTCTTTGAATTCAAACGCTTGTTTGAGGCCGGCGCGGTGGGCATCGCGCAGCCCAGCATCACCAAGATCGGCGGCGTCACCGAAATACGCAAAATATTCGCGCTGGGCGAAGCCAACGGCGTGGTGGTGGTGCCGCATTCACCGTATTTCGGGCCGGGCCTGCTGGCGTCCATCCACGTGTGCGCCGCCGCCGCGCGCGAGATACCGATTGAGCGCTACTACTGCGACTTTGCGGAGTCAGCATTCGGCGAGCAGATTATTCCGAAGAACGGCGACTTTGCCGTGCCGCAGGAGCCGGGGCTGGGCAAAGACCCGGACATGGCTGTGATCGCGCGCCAGCGGGTGGCTTAACAAACCCAAGCACCGGGGCGCGAAGAACCGCGCCTCAGTTCTTTGGCTCTCCGGCCACTACGTAGGCCCAGAGCGCCTTGATATCGTCGGGCTTTAACACGTCACCCCACGGCGGCATCGCCTTGGTGCCGTTGGTCACTGAATCGAGGAAACGGTCGGGCCGGTCGCGCGGAAACGTCGCCAGATCAATCCCCCACTGCGGCCCCAGCATGCGCACGCCGTGGCAGGATTCGCAGTTGGCGGCGTAAACCGCCGCGCCCATTTTGATTTGCTCCGGCGGAAAATTTCCGCCGGGGCTTTGTGCAACGCCACCCACGCTGGCGCACATCAGCGCCAGCG
>CANIID010000205.1 GCA_947467315.1 Betaproteobacteria bacterium
CCCCCATCCTAGCCTTCCCCCTGAAGGGGAAGGGACTGTCTGCTGGTCTATACATCCCGTGGCTTAGACATCACGTTGAATCACACCCGTGGACGTTCACAGGGATGACGGATACGCTTTTTCGCGCTATTGTCGTCAACCTGGTTCGCGGCGGAGAACACATGATTCGTCTGAATGCATCCACGGCATCGGTCTACACCGCGCTCTGCTTGTCAGGCATCGACGGCGACGCTTCTGCGCAAACGTATCCCAACAAATCCATCCGCATGGTTGTCGGCTTCGCCCCCGGCGGCAATGTCGATATGACGGCACGCCTGGTCGCGCAAAAATTAACGCTGGCGCTGGGGCAATCCGTGGTCGTCGACAATCGGGGCGGCGCGGGTGGCGCCATCGGTACCGAACTGGTGGCCAGATCCGCGCCCGACGGTTACACGCTGCTCGTGATCAGCAGCTCACTGATGATCAATTCGGCGATTGCGAAGAACCCTGCGTACGATCCGATACGCGATTTCGCGCCGATTTCAACGCTCACCATCGGGCCGCATTTTGTCTCGGTCAACGCATCGCTTCCCGCGACCTCCATCAAGGAACTCATTGCATTGGCACGCGCCAGGCCGGGGTACATTAATTTCGGCTCCGGCGGCGTGGGCAGTCTCACGCACCTGGAAGGTGAATTTTTCAAATCCGCCGCCGGCATCGACGTGGTACACGTGCCGTACAAGAGCACGAGCCTTGCCTTCGCCGACATGCTGAGTGGACAGGTGCATCTTATGTTTTCGAGCACGGTGTCCACCCTGCCTTTTGTCAAAACCGGGAAAGTCAAAGTACTGGCGGTCACGGCTTCGAAACGGCTGGCTGCGCTGCCGGAAATTCCCACGGTCGCGGAGTCCGGCCTGCCGCAATTCATCGTGGATTCGGTTGCCGGCATGTTGGCGCCGGCCAAAACGCCGCAGCAGGTGGTCAACAAATTGAGCGCCGAAACCATCAAATTCCTCAAAACACCGGACATGCAGGCCGCTCTGGCGGCCCAGGGTGCCGAAGCGGGCGGCGGCACGCCGCAGGAATACGCCGCAATCATCGCCGAGGAAACGGTGCGATGGCGAAAAGTGGTGGTGAGCGCCGGGATTAGCCCGCAATAAGCCTGCCTCCGCCGCCGGTCACCCGAGACCGCTATTCGGACGCACCCGCTTTACTGTGACATGGGTTGCGAAAATGCCGCCCGCAGGTATGATTAACTTTACCGCCGTGCGTAATCAACGTTCCGCCGAGCCACGGTTCAACTGCCGAAGGAGTGTCACATGCCGCAAGTCGTCGCCATATCGGAAATACCCGCGAACAAAGTCAATCAGCCCGGCAGTAACGCGCCAGGCAGCCCCGGCGCCATCAGCACGACGTTTATGCGTGCATCGCGCGACAATCCCGACGCGCCGACGGCTGCCATCAATCGTTACGAAGGCGGCAAGTCGCGTTATTCCGCCGCGCATTTTCACGAGGTCGATCAGTTTCAGATCATCATGGATGGCTCGGGCGAATTCGGCCGCCATCACGTCAAGCCTTACCACGTACACTTCTCGCGCGCCTACACGCCCTACGGGCCGTTGCAGTCGGACAAAGACACCGGCTGGGCATTCATGGTGCTGCGTTCGCGGCTCGATTCCGGCGCGCAACGTTTTCCGCAATCGTTGGAGAAATTAAAAACCATACCCAACCGGCAGCCGTGGCAAGTCACCACTGATGTGAGCTTTCCGGAAAAATCCGCCGCGGTCAATGTGAAAGACATCCCCGAGATCCAGGATGAACAAGGTTTGTTAACCCGCACGGTCACCATGGCCGCCAACGCGCGAACGATGTCGCCCGACCCTTCCCTCGGCGACGGTCAGTACGTGGTGGTGGTCAAGGGCAGCCTGATGCACGAGAACAAGGAGCGCGTGGCGCCCGCGGTGGTATTTCTCAAGCGCGATGAGCCCGCCTTTGAAATCGTTGCCGGCGCGCAAGGGCTCGACGCCATCATTCTGAATTTCCCCAAGGTCAAGGCGCGCAATGCCGAGGACAAACCGCGCGCGCCGGCGGCCGGCTTCAAAACCTATCAATGTTTGTTGTGCGCATTCGTCTACGACGAGGCCGCCGGCTTGCCCGACGAAGGTATTGCGCCCGGCACGCGCTGGGCGGATGTGCCCGACACCTGGAGTTGCCCGGACTGCTCGGCGACGAAGACAGATTTTGACATGGTTGAAGTTTAGACCGCCTTCGACCACCTTCCCATGCCGGCTCGCGCGATTGTAGTGAGCACGTTTATTGGCGCAATGATCGTCAGCGCGAGCCTTGCGCAGGCACAAACCTATCCCACACGCCCGATACGCTTTGTCGCCATGGGACAAGTCGGCGGCGGTGTCGATTTCGCCGCGCGCCTGATTGCGCCGGAACTCTCGCGCGTGCTGGGCCAGGGCGTGGTGGTGGACAATCGCGCGGGTGAAGTGGTGCCCGCCGAAACCGTGGCGCGTGCCGCGCCCGATGGCCATACCATCCTCATGAACGGCAGCAGCCTGCTGTTTTTGCCGTTGATGCGCGAGAATGTTCCTTACGATGCCGTCAAAAGTTTCGCGCCGATTACGCTGGCGCATCAGTCGCCGAACGTGCTGGTGGTGTTCCCGCCGCTGCCCGTGAAATCAGTCAACGATCTGGTGGCGCTGGCGAAAGCCAAACCGGACGAACTCGATTTTGGTTCGGCGGGGACTGGATCATCGACCCATCTCGCGGCGCAACTGTTCAAGATCACCGCCGGCATCAACGTCACGCACATCCCCTACAAAAGCAGTTCGGCCTCGTTGACGGCACTCACCGGCGGCCACGTCAAATTCATGTTCGGCACGCCGGGTTCCGTGGCGCCGCACGTCAACAGCGGGCGGCTGCGCGCGCTGGCGGTCACCACGAAGCAACCGACAGCGCTTTTCCCGTCGCTTCCTACCGTCGCCGCGTCGGGCTATCCCGGGTTCGAATGCATCTCCACCAATGGTGTGCTGGCGCCGGCGGGCACGCCGCCGGCGATCATCAACCGGCTGAATCGCGAGATCGTGCAAATCCTGCAAAAAAAACAGATCAAGGATTTGTTCTTCAATGCCGGCTCCGAAACCATCGGCAGCACGCCGGATGAATTCGCGCAGCAGATCAAATCAGAGCTGGCGAAGTGGAGCAAAATCATTAAAGCTTCCGCGATCAAGGCGGATTAAATCGCCCCCACCGCCACCTCAGCGCCAGTACGCCAGGATCATCGATGCCGCCAGCAACGCGACAAAATGATAGCCGGCGTTGATACCGAAGAGCTTCCACGATTTGTTTTCCCACGCCACGCCGGCCAGCAACACGGGCACAAAAAATCCGATCCACGTGAAGAAGGCCGTGGATAAACCATAGATCGCATCCGCGCCGTCTGTGCCCGCGTTCCAGGTGGAAGGGCGCCATACAGCAACCGTATGCGCCAGCACATACGCGGTGAGAAACGCGCTAACGATCATGAGCATCATCGAACGCTTCATCACCGCCGGGTCGGGTTTGTGATCGGGCGCGAGGCCCATTTCGTGCATCCACGCCTTGCCGAGCAGCGGGCCGTACCAGAGAAAGCCAATGATGATATTGGCGACAACCGCGACCGAGATGGCAAACCAATTCAGATGTATCAACGGCTGCATGATACCTCCCGCTTGAAACGCGCTACTTCGTGGAATAAAGCTCCGTCGTGTGCCGCGCCCACATCACCTCCTGCGGCTCGGCGGGCTCTGTCTGCCCGATCTGATCGCGCAGCATTTCATTCATGGTCGGCAACGCCTTGCGCTCGACCTTGGCCTCGGGCACCCACAACTGCCCGCGCATGATGGCCTTGGCGCAATGCAGATACGCTTCTTTCACCGCGATATGCACCACCAGTTTGGGAAAGCGTCCGCCAACTTCGCACAGCGAGGTAAAGGCTTCGTCGTTGCGCAAGCTTGCCTTGCCGTTAATGCGCAGGGCTTCGTCCACGCCGGGCACCAGAAAAATCGCGCCGATGCGGCCGGTATCGACGATATTGGAAAAGGTATCGAGCCGATTGTTGCCGGTCCAGTCGGGAATGATCACGGTGTTGTCGTCGATGGTCTTGATGAAGCCTGCTTCGCCGCCGCGCGGTGAGGCGTCCATGTTGCCTTCTTTGTCGCAGGTGGAGAGCACGGCAAAACGCACCAGCGCGAGAAAATTCTTGCAATGCTGATCGAGACGCGACAGTTGTTTTTTGACCGCACGTTCCTTGGCGGGCAAATACATCTCGCGCAGTTGCTGCGTGGTTTCAATAGCCGACATAGCTCACCCAATATTAATCGTTTAAAAACAATTACTTACGTATTATCGCCTTGGCAAACTCAACCCCGCTCCACCTCAACATTATCGATCAACCGCGTCTTGCCCAAGCGCGCGGCGGCCAGCACCACCAGCTTGCGTTCGCCGTTCTCGGGCGGCAGCAAATCCGACTGCCTGCGCACGGCAATGTAATCTGGCTTCCAGCCGTGATGCGCCAGATCCGCCATCACGTCGAGTTCGACACGCTGATAATCGCGCGCGCCAGACTTCAATTCTTCACGCGCTTTTTGCAGCAACTGGTACAGCCGCGGCGCTTCCTTGCGTTCTTCCAGCGACAGGTAGGTGTTGCGCGAAGACAGCGCCAGGCCGTCTTCCGCGCGCACGGTTTCCGCGAGAATAATTTCTATCGGCAGCGCCAGTTGCCGCACCATGTTATTCAGCACCAGGCACTGCTGATAATCTTTTTTACCGAAAATCGCCGAGTGCGGATTCACCATGTTGAAGAGTTTCAGCACCACGGTGGCGACACCGCGAAAATGGCCGGGCCGCACCGCGCCGTCGAGCGTGTGCTGGATATCCGGCGGCTCGACGGTGTAGGTTTGCGGCTCGGGATAAATTTCGCCTTCGTCGGGCGCAAACACCACATCGACGCCAGCGGCTTCAAGCTTCGCGCAATCTGCGGTCAGCGTGCGCGGATACTTATCGAAATCCTCGCGCGGGCCGAATTGCAGGCGATTAACGAAAATGCTCACCACGGTGCAAGCCGCGCGCGGTTTGGCGATGTTGATGAGCTGAATGTGGCCTGCGTGCAGATTGCCCATGGTGGGCACGAACACGTTGTTGGGTTCGCGCTGCAAGCGCTCGCGCAGGGCGGCTACGGAGTGGATGATGTCCATTTTTTGATGCGTGAGGGGTTAGGCGTGAGGCGCAGTGGGTTGGGTATTGGGCGTAAGTTGTGCCGTGCGATCAGTGATGGCGGAGTCCATGAGTAGTATTCGCGGCGCTCGCGCGCCTCACTCCTCGCCCCTCACGCCTCACGAATTCACACAAACGAATGCTCGCGATCCGGAAACGTCTGGCTTTTAACTTCTTTCACGTAGCGTTCGACCGCTGCTTGTATTGAACCCGCGCCTTGCATGAAATTTTTCACGAACTTGGCTTTCTTGCCGGAGAAAACATCGAGCATATCGTGCAGCACCAGCACCTGGCCGGAGCAATCCACGCCGGCGCCGATGCCGATGGTGGGAATGGACAGCGCCTCGGTCACCTGCTTCGCCAACGGCGACGGTATGGCCTCCAGCACCAGCATGCCCGCGCCGGCTTCTTCGAGGAGCTTCGCGTCTTCGAGCAATCGCTCGGCGTCACTTTGCTGGCGGCCCTGCACTTTATAGCCGCCGAGTTGATGCACCGATTGCGGGGTCAGCCCCAAGTGGCCGCACACCGGCACGCCGCGATCCACCAGATAAGTCACGGTTTCCGCCATCGGCTTGCCGCCTTCGAGCTTTACCATCTGCGCGCCCGCCGCCATGATCTCGGCGGCGTTGCGAAAGGTGTCTTCGGGCCCCAGTTGAAACGTGCCGAACGGCATGTCGCCTATGATGAACGCGCGCTTCGCCCCGCGCGCCACGCACGCCGTGTGATACACCATGTCGCGCAAGGTCACCGGCAGCGTCGTCTCGTGGCCCTGCAGCACATTGCCCAGTGAGTCGCCAATCAACAAAGTCTCCACGCCCGCTGTTTCGAGCAGCGCGGCAAAACTCGCGTCGTAGCAGGTCAGCATGGTGATCTTGTCACCATCCTGGGTCATCTTGTGCAGCGTGGACAGGGTAATTCGCATGGAAATTTTACCAATAAAAACAATTAGTTACATAAACTTTCACTCACTACCGCCCGGAGCTGAAGAATTCGCGCGGGCCACGCATGGCGGCGATGCGCTGCAACAATAAATCAAAATCAGGTGTGGAATCAACAAAGTTTAAATTGTCCGAATTCACGATCAGCAGCGGCGCCGCATCGTATTGATGAAAATAGCGCGTGTAGGTGTCGGAAAGCCGCACCAGATAATCGTCGCTGATGTCACGTTCGTAGCTGGCCGCGCGCCGCGCCACGCGCTCGATCAGCGTCTGCGGCGTGGCCTGCAAATAGATCACCAGGTCGGGCACCGGCGTCTGTAATTTCAAATGCGCATAAATCTGATGATAGAGTTTCAATTCGTCTTCGCGCAATGTCAGGCTCGCGAACAACGGATCTTTCTCGAACATGAAATCGGCGAAAGTCACCTTGCGAAACAAATCCGACTGGGCAAGATCACGCACCTGATTGGCGCGCTGAAACAAAAAGAACAACTGCGCCGGCAAGGCATTGCGCTGCGGATCGCGATAAAAGCCCGCGAGAAACGGATTCGCGCCGGGGTCTTCCAGCAAGGTCACGCCGCCGCAACGCTCCGCCATCAGCCGCGTGAGGCTGGTTTTGCCCGCGCCGATCGGGCCTTCGATCACGACATAGCGCAGGCGCTCCGGCAGCGTCATGCGGTGACGGCTTGCAGTTTGGTGACGCTCGCGACATCTACGCCGGCCAGTAACTCGCGCACCGGCCCACGGCCCGGCACGACGGCATCCGGCGCGATTTCCGCCAACGGTACCATCACGAAGGCACGCACATGCATGCGCGGATGCGGAATCGACAAGCCCGGTTCGTCGATCACACGTGTGCCATAAAGTGCGATGTCGAGATCGAGCGTGCGCGGCGCATTGGGAAATTCGCGCACGCGCCCCTGTTCGCGTTCAATGTTGAGCAAGGCATCGAGCAAGTCGCGCGGTGATAGCGATGTGCGTATCGCCGCCACGGCATTGACGAAATCCGGCTGATCGGCATAGCCCACCGGCGCACTGCGATACAGCGACGATTGCGCGATCAATTGCGTACCCGGCAAGCGCGCCAGCGCGGCGAATCCCGCCTGCAACTGGCGTTGGGGTTGTTCCAGATTGCTGCCGAGCGCTATATACGCGGTTTCCATCACCGGCTTACACTTCCGGCGCGTCAGCCGCATCCGCGGGCAACTTGGGTTTTCTGCGACGGCGGCGTTTTTTCGCGGGCCCGCTGTCGGCCTTCAACATTTGCTCGCGCGTGGTTTCATTCGCATCCTGAAACTGCGTCCACCACTCGCCGATTTCGGCATCCAGTTCACCGCTCTCGCAACGCAGCAACAGAAAATCGTAGCCCGCGCGAAAACGCGGCAACTCCAGCAAACGATACGGACGCCGCCCGGAGCGCTGCTCGAAACGCGGCTGCATCGCCCAGATTTCTTTCATATCGCCGCCGAAGCGCCGCGGAATCGCGAGCATTTCCGCCTGCGCCAGCATCACCTGATCCATCGCCTTGTAGAGCGCGGGAATCGCGGGTATGCCACCCTTCTCGATGGATTTCCACGCCGCCAGCACTTCGTGCCACAGCAGCGTGGCGAACAAAAACGCCGGCGACACGCCTTTTTCGCCGCGTATCCGTGAGTCGGTATTTTTCAACGCCAGCATGACGAAGCGCTCGCCGAGCGGTTGCTCCAGAATCACATCCAGCAGCGGCAGCAAACCGTGATGCAGGCCGTCCTTGCGCAAGCGCTTGACCGTTTCGACCGCGTGACCGGACAGCAACAGCTTCAGCATCTCGTCAAACAGGCGCGCTGGCGGCACGTTTTGCAGCAAGTCCGCCAGTTCGCGGATGGGTTTGCGCGTGGCCGGGTCAATTTCAAAATCCAGCGCGGCGGCAAACCGCACGGCGCGCAACATGCGCACCGGGTCTTCGCGATAACGCTGCACCGGATCGCCGATCATGCGCAGACGTTTTTTCTTGAGATCGGCGACGCCGCCGTGATAATCAAACACCTGCTGCGTAGACGGATCGTAGAACAGCGCGTTGATACTCAGATCGCGCCGTGTGGCGTCCTGCTGCTGATTGCCGAACACGTTGTCGCGCAAAATGCGGCCTTGCTCGTCGGTCTTGCCCCGCTCGTTACCGGATGCGCTGTCGTCGCCCTTGTCGCTGACCTCGTGCCCCGCGCGGAAGGTGGACACCTCCACCGTCTCGCGTCCGCACATCACGTGCACAATCTGGAAGCGCCGCCCGATAATGCGCGAGCGGCGAAACAGCCCGCGCACTTCTTCGGGCGTGGCGCTGGTGGCCACGTCAAAATCCTTGGGTTCGCGCTTGAGCAGCAGATCGCGCACCGCGCCGCCGACCACAAACGCCGCAAATCCCTTGGCTTGCAAGGTATCGGTGACGCTCAAGGCACACGGGCTGATCTGCTCGCGCGCGACGCCATGCTCCTTGAACGGAATCACCTGCGCGGCGGACTTGCCGCGCCCCCCGAACATCTTTCCGGAAAAAACCCGGCCAATCAGTTTTTTAATCATGAGGCGCGGATTATAGCGCGGGGCTGGAGCCCGCCCGTGCCTGAGGGCACGAACCCACCAGCGTCCGCGGGCGACAGGGCGCAGCCGAACAGCGATTCCAGGTTTTGTTGCGTCAAAACCTCGCTCGCCACGCCCGCCAGCGCACCACCCGCGCCGTCCAGCAGCAACGCGTGCGTACAGACACGCGTGGGCCACAGCACGTCGTGCAGCACCATCATCACGCCCCGGCCGGGTTTGTCGTCATGCGCCTGCGCTTTCATTAAATCCAGTATCTGAATCTGGTAGCGCAAATCCAGATGCTGCAAGGGCTCATCCAGCAGGAGAAAGCGCGGCGACTGCGCCAGCAACTGCGCAATGCGCACACGCTGGCGTTCGCCGCCGGACAGGGTGGCGTAGCGGCGCGCCGCAAATTCGGCCATCCCCACGCGTTGCAACGCGGCGTGCGCGGTGACGTCGTCGTCGGGTTGCCCGCCCATCCACGCCGCCCACGCGTGGGGCTGCGGGAAGCAGCCGAGGCTGACATAGTCCAGCGCGGTGCCCCAGAACTCGCTCTCTTCGTGCTGCGGCAACACGCCGACGGCGCGCGCACGCGCCACCGAGGACATCGCGGCCAGGGGTTGATCGTCCAGCGTCACGCTGCCGCGCGCAGGCACGGCCAGCCCCGCCAGCACATTCAGCAAGGTGGTCTTGCCGCCGCCGTTGGGGCCGAGCACGCCCCATACCTCGCCCGGCTTTACCGTGAACGCCAGATCGCGGCACAAGGTGCGGCCCGCGACCGCCAGGGTGATGTGGTTGCAAGCAAGCATCACGTCCGCCGTGTCAGTAGAACCAGCATGCACGGCACGCCGATCAGCGCGGTAAATATGCCCACCGGCAGTTGCTGCGGCGCCCACAGCGTGCGCGCACAGGTATCTGCCAGCGTGAGAAAACTGCCGCCCGCCAGCACCGACACCGGCAGCAGCAGACGATGACGCGTAACGCCCATCAGCCGCACCGCATGCGGCATCATCAAGCCGACAAAACCAATCGCGCCGCCCAGCATGACTGCCGCCACGGTCGCCAGCGCGGCGCCAAAAAACACCATCAGTTGCAGCGGCGCTACCGCGACGCCGAGCGAACGCGCCTTGGCGTCACCCAAGCCCAGAATATCCAGACGCGCCGCGAGCGCCACGGCGCCCAGTGTCAACACCAGCAGCAACACACCAGCCGCCAGCGGGTTTTCGGCATACGACAAATCCCCCATCAGCCAGAACA